>SMLU01000001.1:621730-932595 GCA_007859745.1 Phycisphaerae bacterium RAS1
GTATCAGCGTTGTACTCGCGATCATCGGGCTGTGCGGCGCGATCGGCGTGCTGGCGCTGGCCTTCGCCGGGTTCAGCCGTGCGCGGCAACTGGTCGGGACGCTGGCGGTGTCCAAGCCGCTGGCGGGAGGATAGCGGGCGTGTCGGATGTGCGGACATTGCTGCGGATCGGCGCGGCGACGGCGGTTGTGCTCGCGCTAATCTGTGCGCTGGCGCTGCTGTCGGCGCACCCGCTCGAAACATTCGGTTTCTACTTCTTCGCGGCGCTGACGGTCGTCTCGTCGCTGGCGATCGCGCTGACAACGGACATTGTGCGGACCGCGGCGTGGCTGCTGGGGGCGCTCTGCGGCGTGGCGGGGTTGTACCTGCTGCTGGCGGCGAACTTCCTGGCGGCGATTCAACTGGTCGTTTACGCCGGCGGAATCATGGTGCTGATCGTGTTCGGCGTCATGCTGACGGCGCGCGATCCGCGGCTGCAATTCACCGTCTCGCGACGGGAGGTCGCATTGGCCGGCGCAACGTGCGGCGTGCTGCTGATAGGGCTGTTGACGGTGCTGCTGCGGGCGGTGTGGCCGATGTGGACGAAATCGCCGACCGCGGACGCAACCCCGGTGCGGGCGATCGGCGAGGCGCTGCTGACGACGTATCTGCTGCCGTTTGAGGTGGTCTCGATCCTGCTGCTGGCGGCGCTGATCGCGGCGGCGTACCTGGCGCGATCGGAGAAGACTCAGTGAGCCGGCTGTCGCGCAACCGTGGACCGGGGAGCATCGGCGTCCCGCCGGTGCGTACCGGGTCCTGCCGCCGCGAGGCGCCGATGCACCGGCGCCTGACGGCGCCTCGCGGGCGCGCACCGGCGGGACGCCGATGCTCCCCGAAGCGCGAAACGCATGAACTGGAGTCTTGAGGCGTGACGCAGATCGGACTCGAGCACTACCTGATCGTCGCCGCCGTCGTCTTCTGCACCGGCCTGGCGGTGATGATGCTCAAACGCAACGCCGTCGGCATCCTGATCGGCGTCGAGCTGATACTGAATGCGGCCAACATCAACTTTGTCGCGTTCGGGCGCTACCGCGTCGGCGGGCTGGACGGTCAGATGGCGGCCGCGTTCGTGATCGTGCTGGCGGCCGCGGAGGCGGCCGTGCTGCTGGCGATTTTCTTGAGCTTCTACAGCGCCCACGCGACGATCGACGTGGACAAAGGAGCGGAGCTGAAGGGCTGAGCGATTGATCCGAACCCCGCACGGAAGTGCGGGGCGGCGCGCGGGTGCCACGGGCATTGGGTGCCACGGGCAGCTCGCTGCCCGTGCGGCACTGGCGGACAAGCCGCCAGTGGCACCCGTGATCGGCTGACGAGAGGTGTGACGAGAGGCGATGGCGACGTTTCTACAAACCTGCCTGCTCCTCGGCGTCTTCACGCCGCTGGCCAGCTTCGTCTTTCTGGCTTTCTTCGGCACGCGCCTCCCCCGGCCCGGATGGCTGATGAGCCTGCATCACCGCCTGGCCCGCGATGCGGACGAGCACGCCGGCGGCCCACACGGCCACGGTCCCGGCCCGCCAGACGCTGCGGTGCACGCCCATCGTCATGGTTCCACCCCCGGCGAGCCACTGGCCGGCTGGATTGCGACCGCGGCCATCGGCATGTCGCTGCTTCTGGCGATTCTCGCCACGTTTGCCTGGGGCGGCGTCTCAGAGCCGGACCGCGACGCCCTGTCGCGCCTGGCCGCGACGCAGGCGCCGCTCTGGGTGACCCTGGGCAGCGTGCCGATCCGCTTCGGCGTCCGGCTGGATTCGCTCACGGTCATCGTCTTCCTGATGGTCACCCTGTGCGCGACGTGCATCCACGTTTTCAGCGTCGGCTACATGAAAGGCGACCCGCGCTTCGCCCGCTTCTTCACGTTCCTGTCGCTCTTCTGCTTCTCAATGCTCGGCCTGGTGATCAGCACCAGCCTGCTGTTCCTGTTCGTCTTCTGGGAACTCGTGGGCGTGTGCAGCTACTTCCTGATCGGCTTCTGGTTCGAGAAGAAATCGGCCAGCAACGCGGCGATCAAGGCCTTCGTCGTCAACCGTGTCGGCGACTTCGGATTCGTCATCGGCGTGGGTCTTTGCTTCGCCTACCTGGGCGACCTGTCGCTGGACGGGGCGACCGCGGTCATGCAGGCCGGAGCGCACCGCGCCGGAGTCATCAGCGGCCTGCCCGACGCGGCCGTCGCCGTCGCTGAGCCGCAGGCGGCGCGGGCGGCGGTTTTGTTTTCGACCAACTTCGCCGGCGTGAGCCTCGCAACCTGGCTCGGGCTGATGCTCTTCTGCGGGGCGATCGGAAAAAGCGCCCAGTTCCCGCTGCAAGTCTGGCTGCCCGACGCGATGGAAGGCCCGACGCCCGTCTCCGCCCTGATCCACGCCGCCACAATGGTCGCCGCCGGCGTCTACCTGGTCGCCCGCATCTTCCTGCTGCTGACGCCTGCGGCGCTCGACGCCATCGCCGTCGTCGGCTGCATTACGCTCACCATGGCGGCGCTGATCGCGATCGTGCAGACCGACATCAAGCGCGTCCTGGCCTATTCGACGCTTTCGCAGCTCGGCTACATGATCTTCGGTCTGGGCATCGGCGCGTGGGTCGGGGCCATGTTCCATCTGCTCGTACACGCTTTCTTCAAGGCCCTGCTCTTCCTCGGCGCCGGACAGGTGATCGCGGGCTGCCATCACGAGCAGGACTTGCGGCGAATGGGCGGGCTGGGCGGGAAGATGCCGCGAACGACGCTCACGTTTCTGGTCGCCGTGCTGGCGATCGCCGGGGCGGGGATCCCGTTCACGCCGATGGGGCTGGGAAGCTTCTACAGCAAAGACGAGATTCTGGCGGTCGCCAATTTCCGCCATCACGAGGGCACGCTCTCGCTGATTCTGTACCTGCTGCCCGTGGCCGTGGCGTACATCACGCCCTTCTACATGGGCCGCTGCTTTATTCTGGCGTTTCTCGGAAAGCCGCGCGATTCGCATGTTCATGAGCACGCGCATGAAAGCCCGCTGATGTACCGGCCGCTGCTGGTGCTGGCGGCGCTGACGCTGATTGCCGGCGTGCCGATCTGGATTTTCCGCAGCTACGTGGTGAGCGCCGCGCCGGAGGCCTCGCCGCTGGCGCAGGTTTTCGACGGCCGATCGCACGAAGTCGAGCACGCGGTGCACACGACGCTCGTGCTGCACGTCGGGTTGGCGTTCGCAGTCGGCCTGGGGCTGGCGTGGTGGCTCTATCGCGACGGCCTGGAACGCGCCGCCCAGTTTGCCAAGCTGCCCTGGGTGCGCCCGGTCCACACGCTGCTGTCCAAGAAGTTCTACTTCGACGAGATCTACGGCGTCGTCTTCGTCGGCGGTTCGCGGGCCCTGGCCTACGCCGGCCGGCTTTTCGACACGTGGATCATCGACGGCATCGTCGATACGTCGGCCTATCTGACTGAGCGCATCAGCCGCTTCTCCGGCGTCGTAGTCGACAACATGGGCGTTGACGGAATGTTCAACGGCCTGGCCGCCGTCACCTCCGCCGTCGGCGGCGCCCTGCGCCGCGTGCAGACCGGGTTGATCCGCAACTACATTCTGATTGCGACGGCGGCGGTCGCGGCGGCGCTGATTGGCTGGCTGTGGAGCCCTTCGGCGGCGGCGATCGCGTTATTGGTCTTGGTCCTGGCGCTCGTATGGCCATTCGTGTTGAATGCGCCCAGTCGAGCGAGTGTCGCTGGTCTTAGCCCCGCAGGAGCGCGGGTCAGCCCCATGGGGGCGACGGTCAGCCCGGTAGGGGCGATGGCCAGCCCCGCAGGGGCGATGGCCAGCCCCGTAGGGGCGAAAGAGTAAAGCCCACGGCGTAAGCCGTGGGTCGCCGCGACATTGAACGTATCTTGAAGCCCCGTAGGGGCGAAAGAACATGGCGCACAGCTTCGCCAACCTGCTCCACCACGTGATCTTCAGCACGAAGGACCGCTCCGCGCTGATCGACAGCGACCTCGCGCCTCGACTCCATGCGTATCTGGGCGGGATCGTCGACGAACTCAATGGCGTCGCGCTGGCGATCGGCGGCGCCGTGGATCACGTTCACCTGCTCATCAAACTTCCGGCAACGGTTGCACTCGCCGACGCGATCCGCATCATCAAGACGAATTCATCGAAATGGGTCCATGACACGTGGCCCGATAAACGCGCTTTCGCGTGGAGGCGGGTACGCGGCATTCAGCGTCAGTCAATCGGCAGTCGCCGACGTTCGCGCGTACATCGCGGATCAGGAGGACCACTATCGGCGCGTCTCGTTCCAGGAGGAATTCGTCGCGTTTCACAAGCGGCATGGGATTGAATATGACGAACGCCACATCTGGCAATAGGCCGGTTCTTTCGCCCCTACGGGGCTTTGGAAATACGAGGGGCCGCGCGGCCCCACGGTTTGCGCCGTGGGCTTTACTCTTTCGCCCCTGCGGGGCTAACAATCGCCCCTGCGGGGCCAGCAATCGCCCCTCCGGGGCCCGGAATCGCCCCTACGGGCCCCGAATCGCCCCCAGCGCGTTCATGCGTAACGAGCGTGCCACATGACTGAAACCACCCTCCTCACCTGGATCGTCTTCATCCCCGTCCTCGGCTTGCTCGCCCTGCTGCCCGTCGCACAGGCCGTCACGATGAAACGCGTCGTCCTCGGCGCGTGCGGCCTGTCCTTCATCCTGTCGCTGGCGCTCATCCCGCCCTACATCGGCGGCAACGGCTCGGGCGGAACGTACGGCGCCGTCCGCTTCCGGCAATTCGCAAGTTGGATATCGACGTCCGACAAGGCGTTCATCATCAACTACGACGTCGGCGTCGACGGCCTGAGCATGCCGCTGGTCGTCCTCACGACGCTCATCACCTTCCTCGCCTGCCTCGCAAGCTGGAACTTCGAGCAGTGGAAAACCAAGCGCGGCCTCAAGGGCTACCTGGCCATGTTGCTGTTGCTCGAAACCGGCATGCTGGGCGTTTTCGTCTCGCTTGACTTCTTCCTGTTCTACATCTTCTGGGAAGTGATGCTGCTGCCGATGTATTTCCTCATCGGCATCTGGGGCGGTCCGCGCAAGGAATACGCCGCCATCAAGTTCTTCCTGTTTACGCTGGCCGGCTCGGTGCTCATTCTGATCGTGATGCTGGCGTTCTACTTCTACCCGGCGGTTGAGCTGCGCACGTTCAACATCCTCGAACTCGCCTCGAACGCCCGCATTCAGGCGCTCTTCCGCGACAAGGCCACGCTCTTCTGCGGCCTGCCCTTCGCCGAGACGATGTTCGTCCTGCTGTTCATCGGCTTCGCCATCAAGCTGCCGGTGTTTCCGTTCCACACGTGGCTGCCCGACGCACACGTCGAAGCCCCCACACCCATCAGCATGATCCTCGCCGGCGTGCTGCTGAAAATGGGCGGATACGGGTTCCTGCGATTCTGCTACCCGATCCTGCCGACGGCGGCCGAATCGCTGGCCATCGCCCTCGGCGTCCTCGGCATCATCAACATCATCTACGGCGCGCTGTGCGCCATGGCCCAGGACGATTTCAAGAAACTCGTCGCCTACAGCTCCATTTCGCACATGGGCTACGTCCTGCTCGGCCTGGCCTCGCTCACGCAGGCCGGCTTCCAGGGCGCGATGTTCCAGATGATCGCCCACGGCATCAGCAGCCCGATGTGCTTCTTCCTGGTCGGCGTCATTTACGACCGGGCACATCATCGCGAGATCAACCGCTTTGGCGGCTTGTGGCTGAACATGCCGGTCTATGGCTCAATGGCCACGCTGGGCTTCTTCGCGTCGCTGGGACTGCCCGCCTTGTGCGGGTTCATCGGCGAAATCTACGCCGTCTTCGGCGCGTTCGACTCGAAAGCCCTCGGCCCCTACGCGACGCTCTTCGGGATTCTGGCCGCGTCGGGCGCGATTCTGACCGCGGCGTACATCTTGTGGATGATCCAGCGCGTCTATCTCGGCCCCAGCAAGGCCGAATACGCCGGTTTCGGCGACGCCGACCGCCGCGAAGTCGCGATTCTCGCCCCGATGGCGGCGCTGTGCGTGCTGCTGGGCGTCTTGCCGAAGCAGACGATGCTGGATTTCGTCAGCGGAACGCTGAACCAGATCCTCGCGTTGACGGGGTACTGAAGAAATGAAATCACAGAGGCACAGAGACACAGAGAATGTAGAAAAGAAAGGGAATATTGAATCGAGAGCCAAGGGGCGCGCGGGTCTGCGAGCGCGCCGCGGCCACTATCCATCAAGCCCCGCCTTCTCTGTGCCTCTGTGCCTCTGTGGTCGGTTTTCTTGAACCATGACGATCCCGCTTGCCTCCATGTGGATGCCCGACGCCGCGACGATGCAACTCGTCGCACCCGAGCTGATTCTCACTGCCGCCATCGCCGCGCTGCTGCTCGTGCCGCTGGCCGTCGGGCGAAATACGTCCGTCAGTCTGCTCCTCGCCCTCATCGGCGTGCTCGCCGCCGCGACGGTCGGCGTCGGCGCACTCGGCGATCGCACGCCCGGTGACGGGCACAGCATCGAGCTCTTCGGTCCCAGCGGTCCGGCCGGCGCCTCGCCCGGAATGCTCGTCGTCGATCGCTTCGGCGGCTACTTCCGCGCGCTGCTGCTGCTGTTCCTTGCTGCGATTCTCGTCATGTGGCAGCTCTTCGAAGCCCGCCGCGAGAGGCACGCGCCAGAGTTTCTGACGCTTCTCCTGTGCAGCGGTCTCGGCATGATCCTGATGGCAGGCACGTCAAACCTGCTGATGATGATCGTCGCCATCGAGCTGGCCTCGCTGCCCAGCTATGCGCTGGCCGGGTTCGAACGCCAACGCCGCGCCGCCGGCGAAGCCGCCCTGAAATATTCGCTCTTCGGCGCCGCCACCAGCGGCTTTATGATCTTCGGCGCCAGCCTGCTCTTCGGCCTGACCGGCTCCTTGCACATTCCGACGATCGTGCAGCACCTGACCGCGGTGGACTCCGGCCCCGCCAGCGCCGCGCTGCTCGCCCTCGCGCTGCTGACGATCTTCGCCGGCGTCGGCTTTAAGATCTCCGCCGTCCCGTTCCATTTCTGGTGTCCGGACGTGTTCGAGGGCGCCTCGATCACGATCGCCACCTGGCTCAGCGTCGCCAGCAAGGCCGCCGGGCTTGTTCTGGTCGTTCGCGTGGCGAGCCTGTGCGGCGGAATGCTGAATGACGCGGCCCTATTGGGCGGAGCGTATGAATTCGTCCTGCTGCCGATACTGCGCTACGGCCTGGCAGCGTTCGCCGCGATCACCTGCACGGTCGCCAATCTGGCGGCGTATCGCCAAACCAGCGTCCGCCGGCTGCTGGCCTACAGCTCCATCGCTCACGCCGGTTACATGTTGGCGGTTGCGCCGATCATCAGCCGCTCGGCCGATTCGCCCGGCGCCGCGATGAGCGCGCTGGCCGCGTACCTGGCGGTCTATTTGTTCATGAACCTCGGTGCGTTCCTGGCGCTGGCCCTGGTCGCGGTCGATCGCGGCCGCGAGGACGTCGAGGCGTTCACCGGCCTCGGCTGGCGTGATCCGGCTACGGCGGCGTCGCTCACCGTTTGTCTCGTCTCGCTGATCGGCCTTCCCCCGGTCGGCGGATTCGTCGCGAAATTCCTGCTCATCGCCGCGCTGGGGCGCTTCGCGGTCGCAGACGATGCGGCCCTGCTCTGGGGGCTGGTGACGGTTGTTGTGATCAACACGGCGATCAGCCTCTTTTACTACGCGCGCATCATCCGGCAGATGTATCTGCGCGGCGAGAGCGAACCGGCGACCGCCCTCGCGGCGCCGGCCGGAGCCAAGCTCGTCCTGCACGTCTGCGCCGTTGTGCTGCTTCTCACGGGCACGCTTTCGATCGGCGCATTGAAACGCACCGCGGATTCGGCCGCCGTTCGAGCCGCCCCGCCGGCCGTTCGGGTAAGCGACGCGCACGTTTTTCCGACCCGCGCGCGGTTTTCCGAGCCGCGACCGTAAGAGACTGAGAACTTTTCCTTTGGCCGGCGTCGGTTTCCTTGTCGCATGGTCTGCGGCTCGTGATTCGCTTGTTTACTTCGGCTGCACCGGCGGGTTCATTCGCTCACCGTTGGTCAGGTGACGAGCTGCGCGGTGAAGTGCATCACGTTGTAGGCGAGGGCGGCCCAAAGGGCCTGGCAGCGTACTTTGGCCAGCCCGCGCACGACGCATTGCGCCAGTCCGCGATACCGTTTCAAGTCGGCGTTGACCGGCTCGGCGGTCGAGGCTCGCTGCTTATAGATCGTCTGGCCCGCCGGCGTTCCCATGCGCACGCGCCAGGCCGCCACGCCCGGACCGTCAGAGCGTTTGGGCGCAAAGCCCGCGGTGTCGTTCCCGGTCTTCTGCGGCGGCGCATAGATGCGCGTGCCCGCCGCTTCGGCGCGCTCGATCTCGGCCAACTGCACGTAGCCGCCGTCGAGCAGGTGCTCTACCACCTTCGCGCCGCTGCGCCGCTCCACCTGGGCGCGCAGCGGCGCTGCTTGCTGGTGGTCGCTGCGGGCCTGGGTGACGTCCACCCCCACAATCGCGCGGCTCTCCACGTCGGTTGCCAGTTGTACGTTATACGCCGGACGGTAGCCGCCGTCGGGCATCTTCATGACGCGCGCTTGCGGGTCGATCGTCGAGGCCCGCGGCTCTTTGGCACGCACGTCCGGCCGCTTGGACTGCTGCTGGTCTGCGCCAATCTTCGGCAACTCGGCCAACGCCGCTTCGATTCGCTCGACCCGCTCCCGGGCCGCACGCTCCTGCGCGGCACGCCGTCGCGCATCCGCGGCAGGGTTGTCCGACTGGGCCTTGACCGCCGCCACATGGGCGCGGGCTTCCGTCAGTTGACGCTGCAGCGTCGCCTCGCGGCGGAAGGTGTGCCGCCCGGCGTCGGCCCGCACCTTGGTTCCGTCCTGCGCAATCCGACGCACGCTCACGATCCGCTTGTGCATCAGCACCGCCAACACCTGCGAAAACAGTTCGTCCAGCGCCGCCCTGTGACCGACGCGGAAGTCATTCAACGTGTGATAGTTCACCGGCACGCCGCCGCACAGCCAGCGAAAAGCGTCCTGGCAGCCGCAGCGTCGCTCGATCTCGCGCCCACTGCCAATCCCCTCGATCGTCGCGTACAGCCACAACGCCGTCAGCAACTGCGGATCCGTCGCCGGCCGGCCCGGCTCGTCGCCGCGCGCCTTGAGCGGGGCGCTGAACGCCGAAAGATCGAGCCGCTCCACGACCGACCAAACCGCCCGCGCCGCGTGATCCGCCGGCAGCAGATCCTCCAGACAGCACGGCAGCAGCAACGACTGCTCGCGATTCGGCCGCCGAAGCCGCGGCGGCTCCGCCAACGCACGCCGCCCCGTCGATTCCGATACTGGGTCGTTCATCACGGCATCCATTCCGGCAATCAGCATCGTCGTGTCCATGTCGAATAATGTACCATCCCCGGCAAGGGGGATTTATTCTCACTCTCGTAAGGGAGCGGTTCCCCCGCCTACCGCTCCCTCACGGTCGCGGCTCGGAAAGAGGAACGGACAAGCTCCCTCTCGCACCCAAACACCCGACGCCACCCGCGCGGCGCAATTGGCGGCGCGTCGCCGGACGGGTATAAGACGGCATGAAATCCGCCCTTCCGCTCGCGATCGCTCTCGTGCTGCTGCCGGCCGCCGGCTGCCATGACGGCGCAGAAATAACCACCGAAGACCCGCAAGTGGCGTCGTTCATCAAGCTGATGACGCCGGCGAAGATCGAAGTGGACCGTTTCACCAAGCCGGTCAGCTTCGCCCGCGACGGCACGGCCGACGGCCTGGAGGTCATGGTTGCGACGCGCGACGTGGCCGGCGATCCGATCAAGGTCTGCGGAACGTTCAATTTCGAATTGAATGCTCACCGCGCCGCGAGCAGCGACCGCATCGGCCAGCGCGTCGCGCTCTGGCGAGTGGACATCGCCGACGAGAAATCGTTCAAGGCCTACTGGGAAAATTTCCCGCGCTTTTACCGATTCGAGCTGAAGCTCGACGAAGCCCCGCTCCCCGCCGGCCGATACGTGCTCAGCACCTGGCTGGTCGTCCCCGGCGGCGACCGGCTGTTTGATGAGTACGAATTCTCCTACGACGGCTCCCCGGTGATCCCCGTGCCGATCACGCGCTGAGCCGGACTACGCCGGTCGCGCCGCCGTGCGCGAGGCCACCGGCGACAGAATCTGCACCCAGCGCCGCATCGCATCCGCCGCGATCACGACGACCAGCGCGAGCATGATCGTCGCCAGAACGCTCATCAGCCGCAGCGAGAATGCCTCGCCGGGCGGCGCGGTCGCAATGCGTCCCCACCAGCCCTGCACGCTCTGCACGCCGGCGGTCAGCGTCGTCGCCAGCACGAAGAAGAACGGGATCGCGGTGCACAAAGCGTAGACGCGCTTCGGCGCGTGCAGCAGCAGATAGGTTGTGCCGACCGCCAGCGCGATGGACGCCAGAAGCTGGTTGGCGATTCCCAGCATGCGCCAGAGCGTGTTGATGTTGCCGGTGTAGAGCAGGTAACCCCACGCGAAACAGGTGAGCAGGCTCATGCCGACGTTCATCGCCCAGTTCGGGCGGTGCGACGCGGCGCTCGCCGCGCCGGGAGCGGCGAGTGGCGCGCCGGGTGCGTGGTGTGGAATGAGTGATGCGTTCGCCCCCTCGCGCCCGGAGAATTGGCCGACCGCTTCCTGCACCACGAAGCGCGCCACGCGCGTCCCGGTTTCGAGCAGCGTCAGAATGAAGAGCGCCTCGAACATGATGACGAAGTGGTACCAGTACGACATCAGGTGCGCCAGCCCCGGCACGCTGGAAAACACCTTGGCCATCCCGACCGCCAGCGTCACCGCGCCCCCGCTGCGGCCGCGCAGACCGCCGGTGCCGTCCGCCCGCCGCGCCTCTCCGGTGCCGCTCTCCAGCTCATTCAGTTCGACCGCGTGCAGGTTCCAGTCGTGCTCCGTTCGGACGGTCTCCAGCATCGCCGCGTAATGCGCCTGCTCGGCCGGCGTCCTCTGATCCACGTTGATGGCGAAATAGTCGCCCGGCTCGAGCGCACAGGCCGCCACCAGGGCCGTCACCGCGACGAATCCTTCGACCACCATCGCCCCGTATCCGATCGGGCGAATGTGGCTCTCCTTTGAAATCATCTTGGGCGTCGTCCCCGACGCGATCAGTGCGTGAAAGCCCGAGATCGCGCCGCACATAATCACGATGCAGATGAACGGCCAGACCGGCCCGCTGATCACCGGCCCGCCGCCGCTCAGGAACGGCGTCGTCGCCGGCATTTTCAGCGTCGGGTGCGCGGCGAAGATGCCCACCGCCAGCACCGCGATCACGCCGATTTTCATGTACGAGCTGAGATAGTCGCGCGGGCACATCAGCACCCACACCGGCAGGATCGCGGCGACGGCGGCGTATGCCGGCAGGAGCAGTTTCAGCGTCGTCGGCGAAAACAGGAGCGAATCGGACCAGGCCGACTCCGCGAAGGGCCGGCCGAAGAACACGCCGAGCAGAACAATCGTCACGCCGATGACGGACGCCTCCGCCACCTTGCCGGGGCGGATCTTGTACATCCAGAGTCCCGTCAGCAGGGCGGCGGGAATCGTCACCACGATGGTGAACATGCCCCAACTGCTTTCCGCCAACGCGTTCACGACGACGATCGCGACGCTGGCGAGCGTGCAGATGATGATGAAAAGCGTCGCGATCGACGTGATCACCCCGGAGAGATCGCCGATCGTGCTGCGCGCAATGCGCGGCAGAGACAAGCCGTCCTGCCGGACCGAGGCCCACAGAATGACAAAATCATGCACCGCCCCGGCCAGGCACGCGCCGATGACAATCCAGATGAACCCGGGGAAGAACCCCCACTGGCTGGCCAGCACCGGTCCCACCAGCGGCCCCGGACCGGCGATGGCTGCAAAATGGACCCCGAACAGCACGTACTTATTCGTCGGGTGGTAATCGACGCCGTCATTGAGCCGCTGCGCGGGCGTGGGTCGCGAATCGTCCAGCATCGCGACCCGTGTCGCCAGGAACGCCCCGTACAGCCGATAGGCGATCGCGAAGGCGGCCAGCGAGCCAACCACGAGCCACAAAGAATTCAACGCGGCCCTCCGATCGATCAGTCAGAGTCGGCGGCGACCGCCGGCGGAGCGACGAACGGCCACGCACACGGCGACTTCTGACAAACATGAGCGTACGGAGAGTGACGGATGGCAGTCAAGCGGCGCCGCGCCCTGTAATCGCCGATGTTGGCTTGGATCTCCGATCAGAACCCCGCGCGGAAGTGCGGGGCCTGCTCGCCCGCCACTTCCGTGGCGGGTTCTGCTGGGCGCTCTCATCCACCCGCAAGCAGGGCCACGAACGGGTTGATATCGAGCACGTTCACGTTGCCGTCGTCGTTGATATCGGCGACGCACTGCAACAGGCACCCCGGGAACGTAATGGCGTACTGAGCCGGGTTGCTCAGGCCGAGGACGAACCCGTTGATGTCCAGGACATTGACGCTGTTGTCGCAGTTCGCGTCGCCGAGCACGAATCCGCTGCACACGTTCTGCGCGATCGGCCAGAAGCCGCCGACGAGCGAGAAGCTGCCGCCGGTCATGGCGCTGCCGGCGTCCGGTTGTCCGATCGTGCCGGAGACCTCGAACGATCCGCCGGTGCTGTTCATGCCGCCGCCACTGTCGATGGTGGACCAGTCGATTTCAAACGGCTGGGCCAGTGCGGGAGTTGAGGCTGCCAGCAAGACGCCGAGCCACAGGCACGCACGAGTCGGGATCGTCATGTTCGTGCTCCTGACGGACAAGAAGTCGGACGCGCGCTGCCGGGCAAGCCTCGTTTTCTCCGGCCTGCCTCCGGCGGCGGACAAATCGGTTCTAACCATACTAACGAGAAATTCAGGTGGTCCGCGTCATTTTTTCCCGCCGGGCAAAACCGGGCGTTTGCGGGCGTCGCGAACGCGCGTCGAACGAGCGCGTTCAGGGCCGGCGTGTCCCGGCGCCGGTCCCAGGCAGCGGACAACCCGAGGTTGCCCACATCTTGGGTGGGACGGGCGTCTCGCCCGTCCCTGGGGTCAGAGGAACGGGCAAGATGCCCGTTCCACCCGAAGAAGGTCGCGAGCAGCCTGGTCTGTCTATGCGTCAAAGCCGATGCGTCCTCACGCCGGTTTCCCGGCGCGAGGACGATAGGCCGGCCCCCGCGTCCTCAGGACGACCCGAGCGCGATCAGTAGATCACGATCGGGTGGGCGTCCCAGCCGTCGCTGTCGTTGTTCGACGAGTCGGAATCCGAGCTCGTGACGATCACGCCGACGAAGTAGCTTCCTGCCGAGATTCCGGTGGGAACCGTCAGCGCCGATCCGGACGGCACCACTGAATCGTTGTCGCCGATCGAAATCCCCGACCGCGTCGTATATGCGATGGGCAAGTCGCCGGTCGAGATATTGTCGTTTGTTGACAGGTACCACGTGTAGGTCAACGTTCCCGACCACGAAACACGGGAGCTGTTGACGATCCGAACGCTCAGCGACGACGGAAACGCCGAGCCGCGGACGCCGTACGACGGCCCATCCACATCGAGCGGCACGAGGTCGGCGCTCGACGGCGTCGCGGAGAGAATCGCCGACTCGATGTCGCTGAAATCGCCCGACGTCAGACGGCAGCAATCAGAATGCCACGGCGAACTGGTCGAGATGTTGGAGAACACGGCAAAGACGTAGCGACTGCCGCTGACCAGCGTGTACTCGCCCGATCCGCTCTCGCCGAAGTAACCGCGGCTGTTCGAGCGGACCTCGTTCCCGAACCAGGCGGGGAAGGTGTAGTCGGTGCTGTCGAACGGGCCCGAGCGCGTGTACATCTGATCGCCCGGGAAGCCCCCGGAACCGGGGTATCCGCGGCCGTAAAACGTGTTTCCGGTGAAAAAGCTGGGGCTGCTGCTGGCGCCGTAGCCGAGCCAGCCGGTCAGCGCGCCCACGGGGCGATCCAGTTCGAGGATGGCCAGATCGTCGTCAAAGTCGGCGCCGGCCGTCCAGCCGGATGCGACCCAGGCGCGCACCGCGTTGGCGCCGCCGAAGGAACCGGTCGGATTGCCGCTCGAATCGTAGAGACCTTCCCAGGCCGGGACGACGTAGAAGTTGGTATACGCCGCGCCGCCGCCGCCGGCTTCAACGCAGTGTCCGGCGGTCAGGACGTGCTTGGCGTCGATCAACGTGCCGCTGCACTGGCCGGCGCTGTTGAAGAGCGCCACGACCGTCGAGTAGGGGAACGTGGTTTCCGTGGTGACGATGGTGGGCGCGCTCAGCGTATTCTCCATCGAGTCGCCCTCAGCAGGCTCGAATTCGAGCTCGGACTCGATTGCGTCCGCCGCGGAATCCGCGGCCGGGCGCGCCATGCGACCGAGCTGAAGGCGAAGCTCGTCCAGATTGAGATCGTCGGGCGTTCCCTCGACGAACGACTCGTCGCCAGTGATCAGGTCGCGCACCAGCCAATAGCGCGGCGTCGGAACCGAATTCTCGGCCGGCGGTCCGGGGGGCGCATCGTCGTCGGGGTCGTGGGGAATCGGCATCGGCGGCACATTCTGATGCGGGAACGGCCGCTGGAAGCGGCGCAGACCTTCCGGGTTGTCGATCGTTCCGGGCGGTCGCTTCCGTTGGTTTTCGCCGGGCGTCGGCTCGGAGACCTTCGACTGACCGCTGCCCTGGTCGTCGGCGGGCGGGGCGGCGGCGAGGGCGGCGAGGCCGAGGGCAATCGTTCCGGCGGAGAGAAGCGCGGTTTGCAGGCGTCGCATGGTCATGCTCCGATTTGTGGTGAGGCTCCTGGTTTACGGCTGCGGCGGGCGACATCGCACCGCCGACGCAATCGAAAGACGACGCCAGCCCGCAAGCCCGGCAAAGCGGGACTCAGTTTTGCCTTGTCAGAACGCACGACGCCCATCACTGATGGCACACGCCCCGCCGCGGAACAGCGCAACGGTCCCAGCCACTCGAGCCGGGCGTTCAACCGAGGCGCGGGGAAAAAAGGCCGCCGGCGTCCGTTTTTCGGGCGGACGCCGGCGCGGGGACGAGAAAGGAGCGGGGTTTGCGTCAGGCCGGCAAGCCGGCCCGAGGTGTTTTTTGAATCGTGGCTCCGTCCTCCTTTCAATCGCGAGCGGAAAGGCGCCGAGCCGGCGTGTCCTCAGGCCGGTTTCGCCGGGCTGAGGACAACCCGGCTCGAATCCGGCAACGCCGACGCGCGCAGAATCGCTCAGTACATGTCCAGCTCGTCGATGCACAGCTCCTGTCCGCCGATCCACACCGACGTGATCGGCCCTCCGGTCAGCGTCACGGTCCCCTCCACGCCGCCGGCAATCGCCGTCGTGGTCACGCCGACGGCAACGCCCGCGGCGGCGTAGGCCGCGCCGGGAATCATGCTGAAATCCGCGCGGCGGACGTGAATGCCGTTGACCCGCAGGTTGATGTTCCCGCCCATGTCGCGGTAGTCGAAGATGACCGTCGTAGCGCCCCCCGGAACGGCCGCGACGATGTTTGGCGCCACAGAAACGTTGTTCAGATACAGCGAAAACGGATCGAGACAGCCGCCGCCGTACGCGCTGCCGGTGACCACCCACGTTCCGGCGGAATTCTGGAACTGCCGGGTGACGAAGCCTACGCCGTCCGCGGTGAACGTCACCCCGCAACAGCCCCACGGCCCGGCCGGGGCGAGGACGTTGAACTCGACAAACGCGGCGGGGGCGACAGGCGCCGCGAGGCCGACCGCGACGACCAAACCAACGAGCTTTGTCAGGGATTTGCGGAACATGACGGCGTCTCCTAATCTCCGGCCCGCGTGCGCGTTGGCAGCGAGCGGGTTGGGTGTCCTTCCGCCAGCGACGGGCGACTTCGCCATGTTGCGCCGGCTCACAAGGAAGACGACAAGGGCAGGTTCGGGCGGCAAACGGAATTGCGTCGCGCTGGGCGGCGCATTGGAAGAAAACGGCACACCCGGCGGGGCGCTTTCGCGCTCCGCCGGGTGCGTAGTGGGAGGGAGCTGAAGTACGCCTATGCGAGCCGGGCCGTCTTCGGCCCGGTTTTCCGAGCCGGACTGTCTTCAGCTCGGTTTCACCGAGCCGGGCTGTCCTTAGCCCGGAACCGGCGTGAGGCCACGCCGGCTCGGAGAAGAGGGCGCGTCGGCACGCCGGCTCGTAGCGTCGGACCTCCGTGTCCGACGCCGCGCGCGGTTTCCTGACCGCCTGCCAGCAGAGACACGAAGTAGTTGATGTCGAGCACGTTCGCCGAGCCGTCGCCGTTGATGTCGGCGGTGCTGATGTCGCACTCGGGATAGGCCGCCGCATACGCCGCCGGGCTGGATAGCGCCAACGTGAAGCTGTTGATGTCCAGCACGTTCACGCTGCCGTCACAGTTCGTGTCGCCGGGGCGTCACCGGCGGCTCGGTCGCGGTGATTTCGCTGATCAACTCGAACGACCCGACACCTGCAGCGCGGATGACGGCGCGGTCGAAGCCGTCGATCGGAGCGCTCTGCTGCTCGGCGATGATGACCAGCCGGTCGCCGACGACCGGCACCGACGCAGCCGGGCCGATGCTGTTGATGATCTCGAGCTGCACGGGCTGCTGCCAGCGCAACTGCATCACCAGCATTCCGTCGCCGATGAGCTGTTCAAGCTCCTGCGGCAGCGGGCCCGGCCGCGGGTCCGGCCACGGACCGCCGGGCGGGAACCAGGGACCGGTGCTGCCGCAGAAATCGTCGGCAAGCTGCTCGGCCTTGGCGAGCACTTCCTCGGCATTGGCCTCCAGCGACTGGTGGAGCGCCCGGAGAATCGTCCCGTCCAGAATGGCGACCGAAACGGTCGGCGTGCCGATGGCACTGAGATCGACGCCAATTCCGACCCGACCATCCTGCGTCGGACTAAGACCGCAGGACACCAGGCTACCCGGATTGCTCGGCGCCGGCGCAAGCTGGATGCGAAAGAACCAGCCGCCGCCGGGGAGTGGCATATCGGCGAAGCGCGCGGCGTAGCCGAGGGCCTGTGCCAGCGCAACGGACACGCCATCCTGGCCGGACGCGCCGATGTTGCTCACCAGCATCTCGCCGTCCTGACCGCCGGAGAGCAACGCATCGCCGACCGCGTGATGCAGCAGATCGAACCGCTGCACCTCATCCGGCACGCCGTCGGCATCGTCGTCGGCGCTGACGCCCTGCGCAATGTCGATCCGGTCGGCCACGTCGTTGCCGTTACGGTCCCAGTCCGCGGCGGCCTCCATAGTCAATTGCACGTCCAGCCGAACGACGTTAACGCCGGGCGGAATCGCGACGTTGATCGTCGGATGCTGGTACCCCGTCAGAAGCGTGCTGCCGTCGGCCAATTGGAACGCCGACGCCGGAACGTCGCCTTCGATAATGGCGGCGCCGTCCTTGGGCTGGCGCACGGCGGAGCGGAAGAGCTGGCCGAGCTGCGGGCTGCTGAGGACGAACTCGTAGCGCGAGAAGGCGATGGTCGCTTCGCCGTCGCCGGTCGAAAGTGCGATATTCGGCACCGTGATCGGCAGCGACAGCGTCGCCGGAGCGTTGCTGGGCACGCCTGGCGGCCGGGTGAAGAGGATTCCCTTGCTGGCCTCGCTCAGGACATGCGGCCGGCCCGCCAACCCGAGCGTCTCGAGCGGCGAAGCGATGACATGCGTTCGATCCAGGTTCAGTTGCGCCGGCTGCTGCTGCGGCAGACTGATCATGAGCGCGCCTTCGTCGTCGTAGACGGGCGGATCGCCGAGGTCTTCCCAGCCCGCGTCGCAGCACTCGGGATGATCGATGCAGTAGAAGCAGTCCTCCGAATAGGTCGGCGGGCTGATGGGAATGACCCCGAGGAAGCACTGCGTCTCCTCGCAGACGAGGTGCATGGGGTCGCCGGTGCACAGATTCTCAAAGTTCCAGACGGATTTCACCGTGGTGATGCACTCAAACAGGCTGTCGATCCGGATGTCGGGGTCCACGGCGACGAATCGCGTCCCCCAGAGCGCCTGCGAGGAGTTCACACGGACGTCGGCCAGCGCCGACAACTGAAAGCTGGTCACCGGGGCCGTCTCGGCAAAGGCCGGCGAGGCCAGCCACATCGCGCCGGCGGCGCACAGAACACGCGAAGGCGTTGCGAACGAGCGTAGCGAGGGCATGGGGTGCTCCTTTGTTTGCGGGCCGTGCCGCGTGGCGGCCGGGCGCGGTTGCTGCTGTTGCGGAGCGACCGTGTTGCTCCGACCCGCACAGGAGACGACAATGACCCAATCCGGCGGCAACTTTTCGGTCACGCCGGGTTTGTAGCGTCGGACCTGCGTGTCTGACGACGTGGCAGGCGCGTGGTGATGGTGCAGACTCGTGGTCACACCGTCGGACACGGAGAAACTATGAAAGCCGGGTCTCCTGGCGATCGTCAGCGGGATCGAGTCCCATGATCGCCGAACGGGCTGGCCGCAGGGGCCGCCCAAGGTAACGGCCAGAGCGCGTTCAGCCCTTGGGACCCGCGGCGTGTCCTAGCGCCGCGAGTAGCCCGTCACGGAGAATGACGCCTGGTCGCATAGCTGAATGGGTCCCGTCTGCCAGGCCCAACGCTGCAGCGGATCAAAACCCGAATAGAAGGCTGAGCCCATTCCGCCCCGCCCTTGACAGACCCGGCTTCATAGAAGGGCCGACGCTACCGTTCCTGGCGACCTGCTAGCGCCCGGAGCTCGGCGCCGGCGTGGCCGCCGCCTGCTCACTTCCGTAGGACTTCACGAAAACATAGTACAGATGCCCCTCCGCCAGCGTCCTGCCGGCGATGGCTTCAGCGTCGGGGCCGATGCCCATGAACACGTCGCAGCGGCCGGCGGCCCGGATGGCGCCCCCGGTGTCCTGATCCAGCACGAACGCACCGGTGCGCATCTGCATGATCTGCCCCTGGTAGAGCCGCGGGATGGTCGTGTCGTGAAAGGCCAGGCACGCCCGCGGATAGACTTCCTTGTCGGTCGCGACGCTGCGGAATGGAATCACCGGCTGACCCAGGCTGCCGAACGGCCCGCCGGGCGCTTCGCGGAAGAAGATGAAACGCGGATTCTGCCAGCAATAGTGCGACACCTTGTCAGGATGTTCCTTGAAGTAGCGAATCAGCGTCTGGAGCGAGAGGTCTTCCTTGCGAATCGCGCCGTCGCGGATCATCGCTTCCGCCACCGGCGTGTAGGTGTACCCATTGTTGCCCGCGTAACCAAGCTCGTAGAGCGAGCCGTCCGGCTGGCGCAGCTTGGCCGATCCCTGCACCGAGCAGACGTAAGCCTCAAACGGATCGCTCAGCCACGCGATCTCCATGCCTTCGAGAATTCGACCTTCATCGATTTCGCGCCGTGACGGGTAAGGTCCCGTCCCGCCGCCGGGCAGTTTGCGGCCGAGCGTCTTGCCTTCGGCGTCTTTCACCAGATCGGGCGGGAGCTTGTACAGCGGATAGCGGAAACGTTCGTCGCGCTGCTTGCGGCCTTCGAAAATCGGGCAGTAGTAGCCGGTGAAAAGCACCGTGCCGACGTCGTCGCAGCCGACCGACTGATAAACATCAAAATCGCGGCGAATCGCGGCATCGAGTTCCTGACCTGATTTTGCGGATTGGAGCGCTTGCAGAAAGCGCTTCAGCGAGGCGATTGCGCGCTCGTGCGTGACGTCGCCATATGGGTAGTACTTCTTGCTGGACGGCTTGGAGAGATAGTCGAGGCTGTTGCGAATCGCATCTTCCAGGCCGGCGCGGTGGTTGAAGCCTTGTGAGAAGTCCGGATACGCCTCGGGGCCGATCTTCCGCAGCGCAAGCTGCCCGGGCGGCAGCGGGCGTGTGTAGTCCTTGCCCGTCTTTGGCTCAAAGGGCTTCATTTCCTCCTGTGGCTGCTGGCACGCCGTACCGAGCAGAACCGCGAAAGCCCCCAGCACCAGCATGATTGACCGAGACGTCGACGCCGCACGCGCACGAGACATGGTGGACTCCTTCCACGACCGCCAGGACCTCCTCAGACCGCTGGGGCGGATTTTCGCAGGATCGGCGCGGATGACAAGGGCCGCGAACGCGCGGCAGGCGTCGCGGTTGTGACCAGGATTCTGGCAGGCGCCGCGGGCATTTCCGTCCGAACCCGCCGCGCCAAGCGGCGGGTTGACGTCCCGGGCCTGTCGGGCGCCGCTTGCTGACGATCGTCAACCCGCCGCTTGGCGCGGCGGGTTCCGAAAGACGCCACCGGTCGCAACCTGTACCGGGCCGGAGACCGGTTCCTTCAACGAGGCCGGTCCCTTCACTACGAGCAAACGAGCCCATCATAGGCCAGTTCCATTCCCGCAGGCAGCATGGCGTTTGTTTCGGCGTGGCCCAGTTCGTGCGCAATATGAATGAAATACGTGCGGTCGGCGCCGATCCGCCGCGCCTCCTCCACGGCCTGCTCCAGGTTGAAATGCGTCGGGTGCGGGCGGCGGCGCAGCGCGTCGAGCACCAGTACTCTCAGGCCGCGCAGCAGCCCGCGCGATTCATCGGGAATGAAATTGCAGTCCGGGCAATAGGCCATATCTCCCACGCGAAAACCCAGAACCGGCAGCGGACCGTGCATGTACGGAATCGGCGTGATCGTCCGGCCGAAGAGCTCAAACGGCCCCGTGATTTCGTGCGGCACAAGCTGCGGCTTGGCGCTGAGATACTCCGGGTCGTCGTGAAAAGCGTATCCGAACATCTGCTCCAGCCGCGCCAGCGTGCGCGCGTCGGCATGGATGTCGAGCGGCGCGCGGTTGATCCAGTTGAAGCGCCGCACGTCGTCCAGGCCGACCACGTGATCCGCATGGTGATGCGTAAACAGCACCGCGTGCACCGTTCGAACGTCGCACGCGCGGCACTGCAGCCGCAGCTCCGGCGACGTGTCGATCAGGATGTGCCGGTCATCAAAGCTGAAGAGCGCACTGGTCCGCGTGCGCCGGTCGCGCGAATCGGGGGAGGTGCACACGCCGCAGTCGCAGCCGATCATCGGGATGCCGTGCGACGTGCCGGAGCCCAGAATGGTCAGCCGCAGCACGGCGGTCACTTCTCGGAGGCGGACTTGAGCTGTCGATAGCGCGGGTCGTCCTTGTCTGTGGCCAGGGCTTTTTCCTTGACCTGTCCGTCGGCCGGGTCGAGGTAGGACACGACGACCGAGTTGGCTCGGTTATGGCGGAACTCGCCCTTGGCGCTGGCCAGGACGCGCGCTGCGACCGGCTCGTCACGCACGTCCAGCACGATGGCGCCGGTGGCGAAGTCGATGTCTTCGTTGGCGTCGCCGAACTTGACTTTTCGCAGCGCGCCGACCTGGTCGCCGACCTCGATCTCGAAGTTCTGCCGAATCCAGTCGCCGCTGCGCCATTTGAAGACGTCGACGATCGCGCCGGGCTTGCCGACGCGCGGACTCTTGACGAAGAAATAGGTGCTCGGCGTGACGGTGATGGGCGCGCCGGCGAGCGACCACTCGCCGATCAGAACGCTCTTGCGGGCCTGGGCCGGCTCCTTGACCACCTTCAGCCGGCCGAGATACCGGTTCCACAGCCGCACGCGCATGCGGTAGCGGTAAGTCTTGCCCGACTCAACCGTGTCGTCGTGGAAGAGGAGCACGGGCTTGTCCGGGTCGCCGGGTGCGGTGACCAGCGTGCGGGTCGTTTCGGTCGGCGTCGCCGATGGCGGCGGGGCGATGGGCGTTCTTGTCTTGGCGATTTCCTTGTTCGCATTGTCGCGCACGCGGCCGGCGAGCGTCTTCTGCGATTGCGTGGCCGCGGCGCTTGTCAAAACTAACTCTGCATTGCGCACGGCCGCGTCCCACTGCTTGGTTTTGAGCGCTTCCTGTGCCGCGGCCAGGTCGGTCTTCACTTTTTCCTTCGCTTCCCGGTCCGCCGCCGGAGAGGGAGGGGGACCGCCCAGGCCGCCGCCGCCCGCGGGCGGCCCGCCGGCGGCGCCGGGCACGGGCGGAGGCGCGCCAGGCTCGCCCGGCGGCGCCGGCGAAGGCTGGCGCCCGCCGGCGGCGCTGGCGAACTCGTCTTCGTCGAAACCCGGCAGCGGCGGCATGTGCCAGGTGTCGCCGGCGCGGACCTGGAAAAACGCCGGTTGCATGAGGTCAACCTGCGCGGATTTCGCGGCCTCCCACGCGGCGTCGATTTCGCTCTTGTTGATGATCGCGCCGGTCTCGTCGTCGAAGATCGGCCCGGGCACGTCGAATTCGGGCATCGCGCGACTGCCGGTGACATCGCTCCATGGCGAGTACTCGCCGCTGGCCAGCAGCTCCTGCCTCTGCACGTCGACGCCGACCACGTATACGCGGGCGCGATAGGCCGCGTACCCGGCGCGCGTCATCTCATCCTGCTGTTCGCGGACCGGGAAGTAGGCCGCCAGTGATACCCACGGCAACTCGGCCGGCTCGCCCGCCGACACCGGCTCGCCCGGGGGCTGGCCGATCTTTCGCGGCACGCGGACGCCCATCGACCGGCCAGTCAGCGCCGCCGGCGGCAGCGGCTTGAGCGGCGTGACCACAGCGATGCTGCCGGGCGCCTCTTCCTGCTCCGTGAACGTCGGCAGCGGCGTCCCGAACGCGCCGGCCAGCCTCAGCGGCGCGGCCTGAATGCCGCTTTCGAAGCGCTGCTTCAGCTCGCTGGCAAAGGTCGGGGCGGGTTGATCCTCCACCTTGGCGTTCTTGACGCGGCGGTCCAGCTCTTCGGCTTCCGTCTTGATCGCTTCATCGAGTTCGCCCGGCGACAGCTCGCGTCCGCCGAATTCGACCTTGTTGGGTGAGAGCACGAGGAACATCACGATCATCGCCAGCAGAAACAACCCCGAGACGCCGATCACGGCCTTCTCGATGTGAATCTCCACCAGCTTCAACCAGTTCTTACCCATCTCGAATGCTCCGCCGCGCCGGCAGCTCCGGCGCTGAACTCACTTTTTGGCGATGCCGAGCAGATCACGCACCTGGCTGGGCATCATCTCGGCATAGACGGCCCGGGCCAGGTAGCCTTCAAACTCAATCGTGGCGCGGACGACGGGCGCCGCGCCGTAGTAGTAGCCGACCGTCGGCTCTTCGCGGGCGATGATGTAATCGCAATCGACGCACTGGTAGAAATTCTGCCGCGTCAACTGATCGATCAGCCGCAGCAGCTCGCGCTGATCCACCACCACCGTGATCGTGAAGCGAATAACGTCGAAACGATCGTCGCTGGTTCGGCCGGTGAGCGAGGTCGGCGCTCCCGTCCCGGGAACGCCCGGCGGGGGCGCCGCGCCGGGAGCCGGGCCGGGTCCGCGCCCGCCGCCGGGGCCGGCGCCGCCGGTCATCATCGGGAACTCGATTCGCTTGTCGCCCAGGATGTAGCCCGACAGGCTGACGGATTCGAGCCGCTTCACCGGCAGGTGCTCGACCGTGGCCGGAACGGACCCGAGCTTGGCCGCCGTTTCCTCGTTGAGCCGCGCGATGGCCGCGACGATGTCCTGCTGAATCCAGAGGCCGACCTGCGCGAACCACAACTGGTCGGCGGAGGGTGCGTCGGATGGATCGATAATCGGCGCGATGTGAAACGACGGCCGCGCGGGCGAAACCGTCGCGTAGCATCGAACCGAGCCGGCCTTGATGACGTTCGCGCGAATGAACTTGTCGTACTTGGGGTCCTTGCGCTCTTCGGGCGATCCGGGCGTGCCGCCGGTCGGGGGCGTCGGCGGCGGTCCGCCCGGTTGCGGCGGTACGCCGCCGGTCGGCGCTTGAATCGGCTCCTTCGACCGGCCGCCCTCCTCCTCGGCCTCCTTCTCACGCGCCAGCTCTTCGGCGATGTCGCGCTCGACGTCCTGGATTTCCGATTCGGTCGGCAGGTCGCCCGCGCCCATCGCCAGCGGCAACTGCCGCACGGCTTTCTTGTACGCGTCGGCAAATTCGAAGGCCTTTGTCAGGTTGGCGGGCGTCGGAAACACGCCCGGGATCAGCGGCTCGCGTTTGTTGATGCGATACGCCTCGGCGCGGGTCTTCTCGTACTCGGTCTGGAAGCGCTCGCCGCGCTCCTTTTCCTTTTGAATGGACTGTTCGTTTCGCGGCTGAGATTTCAGGCCGTTGATCTCGCCCGCCGCCTGCACGCGGCTTTGCATCTCATCCCGCACGGTCGCGGATGTCATGCCCAGCACGGCGAAAGCGACAGCGCCGATCGCGACCACGCCGCTGATCAGCGAGATCATGTGCGCCTTCATGAACTCAAGGAACTTCTTCACCATGATCTGCTCCGACGCCAGCGCACGGCCGGCCGGTTGGTTATCGTCCCGGAGGCTTGGCAGGGGGCGCGGCGGCGTCCGGCGGAGGCGCCGGCGGTTCGCCGAGCTTCACCTTGAAGGAGAACTCGATTCGCCAGTCCGTCGCGGTCGACTCGCCGGTGACCGGGTCGGTCAGTTCGGATGCCTTCGGATCGGTCGAGGACGGAGCGCCCGGGCTTCCAAAGCCGCCGCCGCCGCTTCCCGTCGGCCGCGAAAACTGCTCGAACCGCGGGTTCGAGATGTAGGCTACGGACTTCTCTTCGGGCGGAGGCTCGGGCATGAAGAACCCGCGGCCCGGCTGCTTCGCCAGGCGCCGCAGGTTGGCATAGAACTCCTCGGTAATGACCGACGCGGCCTCTGGCGGCGTCTGGCCGTAAAGCAGCCGCGCGACGACGTTTACGGTAAAGCCGGGGTTGCTGCCGGCTTCCTTTGGCTTTCCAGTGACGCTCATCCCCGCCGGGCCGCCCGAGCCGGTCTTGCCGAATTCGGCGGTTTCAACGTCGCTGACGAAGTCGATCTGTACCGACTCGAACATCATCTGTTTGCGTTGGGTTCGCGCCAGGCGGCCCGGGTCGGACTGAATCAGCTTTTTCAGTTCCTCGGGGCCGCGGACGTCTTTCAGCCGCGCGTCCGTTTCGGGCATGGCCTCGTTCAGCAGGGCGATCACGTTGGGCACCAGCCGCTTCTCTTTCTGAATATCAAGCAGCTTGTTGATGTCGTCCATCTTGGCGCCCGTGTCCTGCTGCGTGGCGCGGTACTTGTTCTGCAGGTCGCGCGCGTTTCGCTTGATGCTCTCGACCCGCTCGCGCGTGGCGCTGTTGCCGGCCAGCGCCTGCCGGTCCATGACCGTTCGTGCGTACGGGCACAGCGCCGCCGCCGCCAGGCACGCCGCCGCGATCGCGAACCAGGGCTGTTTCTTTTTCCAGACGGCGATGCGGGCCAGCTCCGGCGGCAGCAGCGAGGCCTTGATCGTCCCCAGCCCCAGCCCCTGAACCGCCAGCCCGTAGGCCGCGCCTAGCGTCAGAACGTTGGCCGCGAATTGCTCCGCATCGACGCCTTCGGCCGCAACGAGCTTCTCAAACTGCTCCATTCGCAGCACGCCGCCGCTGATCGTCAGGTTGTTTTCCAGGTACTTCTGCAATCCCGGCAGCAGGAAGGCGTTGCCGACCGCCACGACCTGCTTAAGCTCGACTTCGCGGTGCGTCGAGCTGTAGAAGCCGATCGAGCGCTGGATTTCAGCCACCAGGTCGGCGAAGACCGGCCGCATGGCCTGGAAGATCTGCCGGGCGTACTTGCTGCTGGCGGCCTGACGTTTGAGCGTTTCGGCCTTGGCGAAGGGCAACTTGAACGCGCGGACCAGCGTCTCCGTGAAGGAGTTGCCGCCCAGGGGGATGTTTCGCGTCCAGGCGCTGCTCGGCTCCACAATGATGAGGTCAGTGTTCTGGGCGCCGACGTCGATGAGCACCACCGCCCCGCCCGTCAGCTTGTCGCCCAGCTCGAACCGGCAGAAGTTGTAGAGGGCCGAGGGAATGGTCTGCACCGCGACAGGCGCGACCTTCACTGCCGAGTAGTAGTCGATCTGCTTGCGGATCAGGTCCTTGCGCATCGCGAAGATCCCGACCTCGACCTCGGGCGAATTCGGGTTCGCAAAGGTCTGGAAGTCCCAGACCACGTCTTCCATGTCGAACGGAATCTGCTGGCTGGCCTCGTACTGCACCAGGTCGTTGATCTTCTTGGGATCAGCCGGCGGGAGCTTGCAGAAGCGCGCGAACGTCTGCTGACCGGGCACGCCGATGACGAAGCGATCGCCCTGGCACTGGTTGCGGGAGACGAACTTGTCGAGCGCGGCCTTGATCAGCTCCTCCGGCTCGGCGTCCGGCTGCGAGAGGATTTTGGCGTGCTCGATCACGTCGAAGGCGACGGCTTCGAGGCGTCCGTCGCCAGCGGGGCGGACCTTGACGGCCTTCAGGGCACACTGCCCGATCTCAATTCCCCAGATCGCCTGGCTGCCAGCCATCGGGTGAACTCCTCACTGGCGTGTCGCCGAATTCAGGAGGGTCGAAGGCGCGGTGATTCCATCGCCGGCACGCCCATCCAGCCCCGCAAATCCTGTCCGCGCCGGCCGGCCGAGCTTCTGGCGCGGCGTTACGGCCACGTAACCTATCTGTTTTGGCGTCCATGTCAAACCAAGGCGTGCACGCAGGCTCAGCGGGATTAGACGGCGGCGGTCCGTGAAGGTTCCCGGGGGATCGACACTAACGCGCGGAGACCGGTTGGGCCGGACGCAGCTCCAGCATCCGCTCCAGCGCGATTCTCGACCAGCGGCGGGTTTCCTCATCGACGCGGATCGGGTTGACCACCTCGCCCTGCGCGAGCCGATCCAGCACCCAGTGCAGGTGGGTCAGGTCGATGCGGTACATGGTCGAGCATAGGCACTGGATCCCCGCCAGCGAACGCACCTGCTTGTTCGGGCAGGTCGCGGCCAGGCGGCGGATCAGGTGCACTTCCGTGCCCACCGCCCAATAGGTCTGCGGCGGGGCCTCGCGAACGGTCTTGATGATGTACTCCGTGCTGCCCACGAGGTCGGCCTTCTGCACCACCTCCCAGGAACATTCCGGGTGAACCAGGATCGTGTACGCATCGGGCAGGGCGCGGATCGTCTCAATCTGCCTCGTGTTGAAGAGCTGATGAACCGAGCAGTGCCCTTTCCACAGGATGAACCGCGCCTTCCGCACCTGCTCAGGCGTCAGTCCGCCTTCCGGTTGGCGCGGGTCGAAGACGACCATGCTCTCCAGCGGCCAGCCGAGGGCGTACGCCGTATTGCGGCCCAGGTGCTGGTCGGGAAGGAAGACGATTTTGTGCCCGGTGTCCGGTGCGTCCCCCGGCGTCGCGCCGTGCAGCGCCCATTCGAGCACCATCCTGGCGTTCGAGCTGGTGCAGCAGGCCCCGTCCTGCCGCCCTACGAACGCCTTCACCGCCGCCGATGAGTTCACGTACGTAATCGGCGTCAGCGGCGCGTCGGCGTGCTCGCTCAGGAACGGCCAGCAGCTCTCCACCTGGTCGATCTGGGCCATGTCCGCCATGCTGCATCCGGCCGACAGGTCCGGCAGGATCACCTGCTGTCGCTGGCTGGTCAGGATGTCGGCCGATTCCGCCATGAAATGCACGCCGCAAAATACGATGTACTCCGCGTCGGTCTGCTGGGCGGCCAAGAGCGAGAGTTTCAAGCTGTCGCCGGTGAAATCGGCGAACTGGATGACCTCGTCCTGCTGGTAGTGGTGGCCGAGAATGACCAGCCGATGGCCCATCTCGCGCTTGATGCGGCGGATTTCGTCGGCGCGCTGCTCATCGGTGAGGCGTGCGTATCGCGGCGGCAGCGGCGGCTGAAATAACATACGGACATCGCTCCAGCGGTAGTCTGGTACGCGATTGTAGAGCGTGGAGTTCGGCGCGGCACGGGCAGGCCCGCGGGGACGGGCGAGACGCCCGTCCCACCCGGATGTTGATAAACTCACTCGCCCGCACCCGCAATCGCCGGCGCGGGCGAGTGGCTAACCCAACTGGCTGCGGCCGTCAGCGCGATGTGCGCGGACCCTACAGTTGCGACAGATCGACGGTAAACGTCGCCCTATCGCCGAGGTAGTCGACCGTCACACGCGTGCTGGCCGGCGTGCCGCCGGGGTACTCGAACGTGTAGACGCCGTGCGCCGTGCTGCCGCCCAGGCGCGTCTCGATGAACTCGGCGCCCGGCTGGCTGAGGACCGCGATGGGAGCCGGCGTCAGCGACACCGTCACATCCGCGGCGTAAATCGGTGCATCGCCGAGTGCGTTGCCGAGCGAGACGACGACAACCAGCTGGTCGGTCACCGGCCGCATGAAGGTGACGATCACTTCGCGGTCGGTCAGCGACGCCTGCTGCGACACCGTTGTGAGCGTGGCGCCGGCGGGTGACAGGGCCGTGCCCATGCAGCGCACGGTCCAGGTATTCGTGCGGACCACGCGATTCGCGTTGCAGGTGTCAATGATCTCGCCGCGGAATTCGAGATTCACGTCATACGTATCGCCCGCCGGCACCTCGGACAGGCCGGGGAAATCGAAGCCGCGATAACGGCAGCCGGTGGCGCGGTTGGGCATGTCGTAGACATCGTTGGCGCCCAGGTCGCCGATCACGGTCGTGTCGCGATGGCCGTAGCGGCGGCAGGTGGCCCCATCCTGAACGCCGTCCTCCTGCCAGTTAACCGCATGAAGCGTTTCACCGACGCAGAGCGTGTGCGGCAGGTTGTTGCCGTTGTAGGTGAACGAGCCGCGGACGTACTGACGGTATTCGCAGCAGTCGCAGTTGTTCTGGAAGTCGGCATTCATGTTGAACGACTCGCCCACACGGCGGTTGCCGCTGGGGAGCGGGTTGTTGACGCAGCCGGAGCGATTGGCCGGCACGTTGAACGCCGTCACCTCGCACTTGCGGCACTTGCCGACCTCGAGCGCCTCGATGAAGTCATTGATGTCCAGGATATTGACGTCGCCGTCCTGGTTCGTGTCGTTGGCGCAGACGAAGTCGCAAGTCGGCCCGCCGCCGCCGAATTCTGCTTCCCAGGCTGATTGGCTGTTGAGCGCCGCGATGAAGAAATTGATGTCCAGGATGTTGATCAGGCCGTCGCAGTTCGAGTCGGCGCACAGTCCGCAGGGAATGCCCTTGTCGATTCGCAGGAACGCCTGCGGCGCCCCGAAGGCCGGGTTCGAGTTCAGATCGTTGCCGGCGTTGTCGCGCAGGTTGGCGAAGAAGTAGACCTTCAGGTCGTCGGTCAACTGCGTGTCGTTCGGCTCGAACGCCGAGAGCGTGTTGTTGCCGCGGCCGATGAAGACGTTGTCGTCGAACATGCCGTCGCCATCGAGGGCGATGGGGTCGTTCTCGCGGGCGAGAATGGTGTCGCCATTGAGGACCATCACCGTATCGCGGGCGGGATCGGCTTCATTGGTCGTGCCCACGAGAATCCAGTCGCCGGCGTTATTGCAGTCCAGCGCGAGGAACGTGCTGCCCCAAAGCTCGGTGCTGCTCGGCGTGATCGGGTCGCCGGTCTTGGCGAGAATCGCGCCGTTTCGGACGGCGTAGACGCCGCTGGGCGACAAAGCCCCGCGCGCGAACCAGTCGCCCGACGACGTGACGTCCGCAACGACGATGGTCGAGACAATCGCAGTCGTGGCCGGAATGGCGAAGCTTTCCTGAAGCACGGTCGCGCCGTCAAAGACCAGCACATCGTTGTTGGTGGTCATGCCGGTGGCGATTTCGCCGAGCACGACCCAGTGCGCGCCGTCGGGCGACGTGTAGAAGCTGTTCGCGTCAAGCGTGGTCCACTGCCGCAGGACCGCGCCAAGGTCCGGCACGGAGTCCACGCCCGTCTGCTGGAACTTGGCGTGGTGATAGGAAATCGCCGGGCGACGCGACGTGTGAATCTGCAGGATGGTCGAATCCTGGCTGCCGAACGAGCCGCTGTTGAGCGGGTGGATCGAGCCGACCGAGTTGCCGACGGTCTCATCTCCGCTGGGGTTCGGCAACAGATCGACCATGCCGGTGTAAAGGTCGCCCATCTGCATGACGATCGACGACGTCGTGCCGTTCCAGTAAATGACCTTTTGGAAGGTCGAAGCCGATCCGCCGCGGGCGCGAAGCGAATAGGCGAAATGATTGACATCGTTGAACCGCCCCACGCCGGAGCCGAAGAAGTCGATCAACTCGCCCGCCACGCCGCCCGGGACGGGCTGGCCTTCCTGCTGGAACGCCGTGCCGGTCAGACCGCCGCCCATGAGTACGATCGTCTCCAGCTCGCTGCCCTGCTGCGTGCGCCCGCTGAAGGCCCAGAGCGAGCCGTCGGGACTGAGGTAGAGGTTCTCCATCGCCCGGAAATTCGTCAGCGCCGGCATCCCGGCCAGGTCCTTGGCGCCCGGCACGATCGACGACGGATGCGTCGGAATCTTGGTGTAAATCACCTCGATCGGCCCGCCGGCCGCGAGGCCTGTGCTCGCCAACCCCGCCGCCGCGCAGGCGCCGGCGGCGAACCACCCCAATCGTCGTGGAAGCGTCATGGTCTTTCCCTTTCCGCCCGGATTCGGGCACTGCGACACTCACCCCCACGCGCCCTGATGAACACCGGAGTTGAGTGTAGCCCCGCGCGGGGGGCCAATACAACCGGACTTGAGCTTGCAGAACCGGTCAAGATTGGGTGCCATGACGTGCCATGGGTGCCATGCGTGCCATGCCGACGGCCTTTGCGTCGGCATGCCCCCGCAAAAGCCGTGGGTATGGAACCGCGGCCCCCTGACGGCGAGTCAGCTACGGACCTATTTCCCGCGCGAGCGCTTCGACGACCTGCGGATCGAATTGCGTGCCGCTTCCGCGCCGCAGTTCCAGAAGTCCGTCTTCCTGCGAACAGGCCTTGCGATACGTGCGGTCTGACGTGAGCGAATCGTATGCGTCGGCGACGGAGATCAGCCGCGACGCCAGCGGAATGTCCGCGCCGGACAACCCGGCCGGATAGCCGCGGCCGTCGAAGCGCTCATGATGATGCAGAATGGCCCGGGCCACGTCGGTCAGTTCGGCCACGTGCGACACGATCTCCGCGCCGATGTTCACGTGCTGCTTGACGAGCTCGTACTGCGCGGCGGTCAGCCGCTCGCAGCCGGCCAGGATCGTGTCGGGGATGCCGATCTTGCCAATGTCGTGCAGGATGCCGGCCAGTTCGATCTTCTGCAGCGCGTCGTCATCGCCGACGCCCAGCCGCCGCGCGGTCGAGACGCACAGCCGCGCCACGCGCGCGGAGTGGTCGTGCGTGTAGTGGTCGCGGGCGTCGACCGCCCGCGCCAGGGCTCGGATCGTGCTTAACATCTGGCGCTTCATCGCCTCGTGCAGACGGCAGTTGTGAATGGCCGAGGCGCTGACCGACGCCAGTCCCTGCAGCAGTTGAAGGTCGCGGGCGGTGAAATCGCCGGCGTCGATCCGCTCCGTGGCCACCAGCACACCCAGCGTCTGGCCGCGCGCCGTCAGCGGAACATGCGCCAGCGGCACGGCGTTCTCGCCAAAGACCAGCGGGCTGTCGCTCATCACCGGGCCGGCGGGGCCGTCGGTTCCGATGGGAATGGTCACATCCCGTGCTTCGACGGGCAATCCGCGCGACGCGACCACGCGCATGCAGCGGCGGTCTTCGTCAGCGACCAGCAGCGAGACGCGCCGACACTGCACCACGCGCGCGGTTTCGTCGACCAGCAGTTGGGCGATCTGCGGCGGGTGGATCGACTGGGCCAGCTCCGGCAGCAGGCCGTAGAGCAGATTCAACTCTTCGTACGTGCCCAGCAGCGCTTCCGAGAGATTGTCGACCGCCTCTTCACGGTCGATGGCGTGGTTGAGCACGCCGGCGATGACCTGTGCCGCGTCGCGGATTTCGCCCGGGCCGCAGCAGCGGATGCGACCGGCGGGACGTCCCTGGCTGTGAAGGGAGAGCTCCGAGAGCGTGCGATCGCCGGAAACGGCGTGCGGCGTTGAAGGTGTGAGCCGCAGCGCGGCGCCGCGCAACGCGGCCAGCCCGTGCAGGGCGGTATTCAGTCCCCCGCTCAGCGCGAAGTCCGCGACGGCCGCCGGAAGCTCTACCTGGATTTCGCCGCCGCGCATGGCGCGCCCTCCAGCATGGCCGCCACCCGTTCGCGCAGCTGGTTGGGGTCGAAGGGTTTGGCCATGACGACGGCGCCCCACATGTTCTGCGCGGCCTCGGCGTCCTGGGCCTGTCCCTTGGCCGTCAGGATCACAATGGGCAGACCCGTGAGGCGCGGCTGGCGGCGCACCCAGGCCACCAACTCCAGTCCCGACATGCGCGGCATCATGACGTCCGTGATCAGCAGATCGGGCGTTTGATCCGTGAACCGCTGCTGGCCCTCGACGCCGTCGGCCGCGGTCACAATGACGCGCTCCGGGCCGCGCAGCAGGAAGCGCAACCCCTCGATCACATGCCGCTCGTCATCGCATATTAGAATGCGTTTCATTGCCGCCGCTCCAGTCTGGGGGATCGGCCTCCGGCCGGTCTGGGCGCTCCGGGACGAGATCGGCGGACCGGCCGGAGACCGGTTCCCCCAAAAGACCCACTGCCCCGGAAACGACTGGGATTGACAGGAGACGTCGTCACACGCGCACCGGGACTTCCTGCTTCACGCCGCGCGCGAGCACCGACTGCACCGCCTGGACCAGGTCATCCGCACGCGCCGGGCGGCGGACGAAGGCATCCGCCCCGCGCTGAAGCAACGCAGCCTCGTCGTCCGCGAAACTGTGCACGATCAGCCGCCAGCCGTCCTTGCGGGCGCGCTGCAGACTGTCCAGCAATTCGCCGGCGTCCATGTCGGGCAGCAGCACGTCGGTCAACACGGCGTCGACGTGGCCGGCGTCGAGCAGCGCCAGCATTCGGCCGGCGCAATGGGCGAGCCGGACGTTGTACCGATGCGCCGCAAGCGCCTGGGCGATGCGCGCCGCCAGCTCCGGGTCCGCATCGCACACCAGGATCGTCCCGGCGGACGCCTCGTGCTCGTGCTCGGGCTGGGTGCGCGCGGCCATGTTGATCGGCAGCGCCACGTAAAAGGCGGAACCCTGGCCGACTTCACTGTTGACCCACACGCGGCCCTGATGGCGGCTGACAATCTGCCGCACAATGAACAACCCCAGCCCGACGCCCGGCAGCTCACGCACGAATGTGGTGGCGGAGAGCTGGGAGAACCGGTCGAAGATGGCCTCCCACTGATCGCGCGGGATGCCGGGGCCGTTGTCAGCCACGGACAGGATGATCTGTCCGCCGTCGCGCTCAAGGCTGACGTGCACCGCGCCGCCGGGCGGCGTGTACTTGACGGCGTTGGAGAGCAGGTTGCTGACGACCTGCGTGATCTTGTCGGCGTCCGCCTCGATTTCGGGAAGGGTCTTGGGATGCTCGACGGTAATGTGCAGCGACTTGCTGCGGGCCATCACGTCGAAGACGGTGGCGCAGTTTCCCACCAGCTCGATCAGGTTGATCGGCGCGAATTGCCAACGGGCGCGGCCCGATTCGAGCCGCTGCGCCTCGAGCAGATCATCCACCAGGCGCGAGAGGCGCGTGCACTCACCGCTGATGATCTGCAGGAACTTCTGCTGATCCTCGGCGCTGAGCGTGGGCAGTTCGTCGCGCAGCAGTTGGGTGTAAAGCAGGATCGAGGTCAGCGGCGTGCGCAAGTCGTGCGAAACCATGTTCAGGATGTTCGACTTGAGCATGTGCAGCTCTTCGAGCTTGTGCCGCCGTCCGCGCTCTTCGTCCTCCCGCTGGCGGAACCGCGCGCACACGTCCTGAAACGCCGCCCGCAGCTCCGCAAGCTCGCGAATCGTGTCGCGCCGCTGCGTCGTCGCCTGCGACTTCCCCTCCGCGATGAGCCGAAAATCGTCCGACAGGCTGCGGATGCTCCCGCTGGCGCGGGCCGAGAAGCGCCACTGCCCCGCCAGACCCACCAGCAGCACCGCCAGGAGCGATAGCCCGAATGCGTGCCCCGCCGGCTGCAAGGGCAGCTTGAACCCCAATACCGAAACGGTCAGCACCGCCGCCCCCGCCAGCATCGCCACCAGAAACACAAGCGAAATCTGCGCCAGCAGCGGCGTGCCGCGCGGCGCGTTCTCCACGGGTTGCGGTTCATCCTCGTCCGCAGGCCGCACCGTCTTGGGCTTGGGCGCTTTCGCCGCTTTCTCGTCGGTTCGGTCCTCGCCGATGGGGTTATCGAAGCACACGCCCACCAGGTAGCCGCCGATGCTGAGCGACGAATGGACGACCGTCGCCGGGATCCAGGCCCCGTCGTTGCCGGTCCATTCCCGCAGCCGCAGCCGCGTGTGGTCGGCCAGCTCGCGCGTTGACCAGAATCCCAGCCCGCCGCCCGAAATGTTGTGGGACGTGACCGGCCAGACCTCGGCCTCGCTCACGTCGGCGAGCTGGGCTTCCAGCCGCATCCCCACCTGAAAGCGTGACCAGCGGCGTTTGCCGTTGAACACGTCGCGCTGCCCGTAGCGGCGGGCGCTGGCGACGAGCTCTACCACCGCGTGTTCGTTGGCGCTCATGCGTTTCTGCCGAAAAGAGGGTGACGCCGCGCGCGGAGGCGCTGCGCCTGCCGCATCCATCGTCCACGGGGGAAGGGGGTTTCAGTTGCCGCCCGGGAGCCCGGTCGGCGGAGCGTGGCACGTGCAGTTATGGGCGACGCCGCCGTCGGCAACGCTACGACCGGTCGGGCGGGTGCGGAATTATCCGCGCCCACCGTGGGGTTTGACCCACCCCGGCCTGGTTCTCGCGGCGTTCACCCCGCTAATCCGGCTGGATTCGACCCTTGCGAGCGTCTGGCACCCAAATTGCATGCACAAGAATGGAAAATCCGCCGCGCCAGCGGCCTGCCGCGCCGGGAGGCGCACCATGAACGACGTTCAGATCAAGCGCGAAGTGTGCAAAGGCTGCGGATTGTGCGTCGAGTTCTGCCCCAAGCACGTCCTGAAGCTGTCGGACGAGTTGAACGCGATCGGCTATCACCCGGCGGAGCTGCATGACGCCGCGGCGTGCACGGCGTGCGCGCTGTGCGCGGTGATGTGCCCGGAGACGGGGATGTCGGTTTACCGCGAGCCGAGGAAGAAGCCGTGAACGGCGAGGGCGATTCTGTGGTTCGCCACGCGGCATATTTTATGAGACCTTTCGGTACGCCGATGACGATAGATATCGACTGGGGACGAAGCCGGTCGGAGTGGCCGACCCAGTTTTTTCTGCCGTCATCGAACGGCGAAAAGGAGTTCGCGATGAGCGCTAACCCCACATTTGTGGCCAGGCTAAGAGTCTCTCGCTTCACGTTGACGATCGCGGCCATGTGTACCCTAGCTTCCGGGATTGCCGGCGCACGGGCGCGGGCCGACCAGATCATCGCCCACTACGACGGCGAAGAGACGTTTCCTGAACAGCAAGGATGGGAGAGGTATTGGTCGGACCCACAAGGCGTGCTCCGTCGCACTATTCAAGACGGCGCCTTTCGGCTCGATACGAGTGGATCGCTGGAGATATTCGACGTCTACATGGCTCCGTTCGACGTCTCGCAGGTCGAACAAGGTGAACAAGTCCGACTTCGGTGGCGCATGGCTACTCTGCAAACGGACGCGGGCGCTGGACGCAGCGATGTATCGGTGGCCCTGCTTAATGAGTTTGGCGAGTACGTTCAACTGTACCTGGCACCGGCCTATGTTAGTGAGAATCTTTACTTGTTGGGAGATTCCTCCCTCTATTACCCTCTTGAGTATGGCGCTCCGCACGATTTTGAGCTGATCTCGGACTTGCGGCGCTACGCGCTCTCAGTGAACGGCGTGTTCGCATTTTCTGGAGCGTTGCATGGGTCGGCCTTGCTGCCCGGTCCGCGCGTAACATTCGGCGACACCCTGATTGGCGCCACGTCTGTTTCTGAGTGGAACTACTTCGAGGCGGTGATTGTTCCCGAAGGCAAATCTGCGCTTGTCACAATTGGCTTTCTGGTTTCCGTTCTCAGGAGGAGAATACGATGATGTTCAACAGAACTGTGCTTCCACTTCTTGTGACTGCTTCCTGTCTTGGGGTAACGGCGTATGCGCAGTGCAGCGCTGCGATCCTGAACATCCAAGGGACGAACCAGTATTGCGTCGTTGCCCGTTTTGGGGCGGGTGGCACCGATGAGTGAACAGACGTCAATGTGTGCCACTGCTCTGCGAGCAGTGTCTGCGGAAGGAAGTGACGGGTGTGGTGGCGAGAAACCGTAATCGGAGCGCGAGGATGCCGCTCCTGCCGAGACGAGAGGCGTCGGCATGGCACCCATCGCACGCATCGTACCCGACGATAGAGGAGCGTCCATGAGCATCACGTGTGTCGAAAGCTGCAATGCTCCGGCAACGCCGGGCAGGGAGTGCACGGCGGCGCCTTCCGCGCCCGCGGACGGCGTCGCCGTCGAGCGCCGGCTCGTCAAAGGCAACGAAGCCCTCTCCCTCGGCGCCGTCCACGGCGGCTGCGAGGCCTTCTTCGGCTATCCCATCACGCCGCAGAACGAAATCCCCGAAATCCTCTCCGGCCTGCTGCCGAAGCTGGGCCGCGTCTTCATTCAGGCCGAGAGCGAAGTCGCCTCGATCAACATGATCTACGGAGCCGCCGCGGCCGGGCATCGGGCCATGACCAGCTCCAGCAGCCCCGGCATCAGCCTGATGATGGAGGGGCTGAGCTACATCGCCGGGGCGCGGCTGCCGTGCCTGATCATGAACGTGATGCGCGGCGGGCCGGGGCTGGGGAACATCGCCCCGTCGCAGAGCGACTATTTCCAGGCGTGCAAAGGCGGCGGGCACGGCGACTATCACAGCATCGTGCTGGCGCCGTGGAACGTGCAGGAGTGCTTCACATTTCCGGCGCTGGGCTTTGACCTGGCCGATCGCTATCGCATGCCTGCGTTCATACTGGCGGACGCCGTGCTCGGTTCGATGCTTGAGCCGGCGACGATTCCGAAGGAGTTCCCGCCGATTCGGCGCATCGAGAAGGAATGGGCGACCTGCGGGCGCGGCAAACGCAGTCACAAGAACGTCGTGAACTCGCTGCATCTGGATCCGGAAGTGCTGTCGGAGCACAACGAGCTGCTTCAGGCGACGTATCGCGAGGCGCGGCGCGAGATTCGCTATGACATGAGGCAGGCGGAGGATGCGGAAGTTCTTCTGGTCGCGTTCGGCATTTCCGCTCGGGTCGCCCTTTCCACCGTAAACCTCCTGAGGAGGGAGGGTCGCAAAGTCGGGCTCTTGCGGCCGATTACGCTCTATCCTTTCCCGGATGCGCCGCTCACGGAGTTGGCCGCTCGCGTCAAGTCGATGCTGGTCTTCGAGCTGAACAGTGGACAGATGGTCGAAGACGTTCGACTGGCCGTGAATGGCCGCTGCCCGGTGCATTTCTATGGAAAGATGGGCGGCGTGATCCCCGCGCCCGATGAGCTGGCCGATGTGGTTCGTCGAATCCACTCCGGCAAAGCCGAGGAGAAGCCATGAGCACCCTGCAATCGGCGGCGGAAGCGCCGGCCGCGGAACCTGGAAGCGATATGACCGCGGCGGTTGCGCCCGTTAGCAGCGAACGCAAGCCGACCGACGGCCTGGAGTGCGTTTTCCAGCGCCCCGCGTCGATGACCGACAAGCCGCTGCACTATTGTCCGGGCTGCACGCATGGCATCATCCACCGGCTTGTGGCCGAAATGGTCGACGAGTTCGGCCTGCTCGAAAAGACGGTCGGCGTGTGTCCGGTCGGCTGTTCTGTGTTCGCGTACGAATACTTCGAATTCGACGGAATCCAGGCCAGCCACGGACGCGCGCCGGCTGTTGCGACCGCCGTCAAACGCTGCGACCCGTCGCGATTCGTCTTCACCTACCAGGGCGACGGCGACCTGGCCGCGATCGGCATGGCCGAAACGATCTGGGCCGCCGCCCGCGGCGAGAACATCACCATCTTCTTTGTGAACAACGGCATTTACGGCATGACCGGCGGCCAGATGGCGCCGACGACGCTGATCGGGCAGAAGACCACAACCAGCCCGACCGGCCGCGACCCGCTGACGACCGGTCTGCCGATCGGGATGTGCGAGCTGCTGGCGACGCTGCCGGGCGTGGCCTACATCGCCCGTGTGCCGATGAGCAGCCCGAAGGGCGTCAACACCGCCAAGAAGTACATGCGCAAAGCGGTGCGGGCGCAGCTCGAGCACAAGGGCTTCAGCATGGTCGAGCTTCTTTCGACCTGCCCGGTGCAATGGGGCCTGACGCCGGTGCAGGCGATGAAGCACATTGACGAGGATGTACTGAAAGTCTACCCGGCAAAAGTGTTTGTGGACCGCGTGGACGCCACGTAGCGTCGGACCTCCGCGTCCGACGATGTAGCCCGGCCGCCCTCGGCCGGTGTGTAGCGTCGGCCCTCTGTGGCCGACGGCGGATGGTGGGCACGGCCCACCCCACGAGAGATTGACACGGCGTCGGACGCGGAGGTCCGACGCTACGAACTGCAATCGAGTACGACCTTATGAAAGAAGAAATCCTCATCGCTGGTTTCGGTGGACAGGGCATTCTGCTGATGGGGCGCATTCTGGCCGAGGCCGCCATGTATGACGGGTACCACGCCACGTGGTTCCCATCCTATGGCCCAGAGATGCGCGGCGGAACGGCAAATTGCATCACGATCCTGTCTGACGACGAAATTGGCTCCCCGATTGTCAACACATATGACATCGCCGTCGTCATGAACCAGCCGTCGCTGGAACGCTTCGGTCCGAAGGTGCGGCCCGGCGGGCTGGTGCTGGTCAATTCGTCGATGGTGCCGGTCCGGTTCAATCGGACGGATGTTGAGGTTGCCTACGTCCCGGCGGCGGCGATCGCGAAAGCGGCCGGCATTGAGCGCGGCCAGAACATTGTGATGCTGGGCGCGCTGCTTGGCGCCCGCTGCCCGCTGACCATGGAGCGCGTCGAAAACGCGATCCGAGAGAACATCGGCCGCAAGCATCCGGAGGCGGTTGATCGAAACCTGGCGGCGCTGCACGCCGGCCGCGAAGCCGTCAGCGCCCCGGCGGCAGCGTAGCGGCCGACCTCCGAGTCGGCCGTAGAGTCGGACCTCTGTGTCCGACGATGTAGCCCGGCCGCCCCGGCCGGTCCGCTGCGGCCGGCCTGCTGCGGCCGACCCGTAGCGGCCGACCCGTAGCGGCCGACCCGTAGCGGCCGACCCGTAGCGGCCGACCTCCGAGTCGGCCGGAGAGTCGGACCCCCGTGTCCGACGGCGAGTGGTGGGCAGTGCCCACCCGACGAGGATCTGAAACGTCGAGGAGTATTGACGTGTACACGCCACAAGACATCGAACATGCCCGCCACTGGCTTCAGACGCACGCGCACGGCACCACCGTGCGTCACATTCTCGAGCGCGGCCTGGAGTATTGCGACGCGGTCGAAAAGGCCGGCATCTGCATTGAGACCGTCGACGGCGAAGACCTGTACTCGTTCCTCGCCGACCCGCAGGCCGCCGCCTCGCGGCACCACTGGCTGATCGAGCCGACGCTCTGAGCGAACACGTTGACTTTGTAGTCCGTGTAGGGTGGGCCGTGTCCACCGTTCAGGCTACTGTAGCAACGCCACGAAGGCATTGATGTCGAGGATGTCAATGGCGCCGTCGCCATTGGCGTCGGCGGTGGACATGGGGCAATTGGGGAACTGGATCGCGTAGGCACTCGGATCGGACAGTGCCATGACGAATGCATTGATATCGAGGACATTGACGGCGCCGTCGCAATTCGTGTCGCCGACTACGGCGCACGGCGGCGGAATGGGCGGGACTGCGGGAGGGCCGGTCCAATGAGCTTGGAACGCGACCCAGTCGTCGCAGTCGGTGTCGCCATCTGCGTCAAAATCCGCAAAGCCGCAGCCGGGGCCGCTCGGAACACCCTCCCCCAAGAGGCATTCAACAAAAAACGACAGATCGAACTCATCGACGCTTCCGTCGCTGTCGTAGTCGCCGGCGGCGTCGAGCGGGATCGTGCCGTATCGGATGTAATTCCAGCGCGTCGTGTTCGGAAGCCGCCACGCGCGCGTGCCAAAGTTCATCGCCGGGTAGAAGCTGGGGTAGGCCCCCTCCGGCACGCCGCTTGCTACGACCATGCCGTCGATGTACCACGTGTAGAGGTCGGCACCGAACAACTCAAGGCGATACGTGTGTGGAACATCCGGCGCGATGCTGATGTAGATGTTGGGCAATCCGTCGTCGCGATGAAACTTCGCAGTATCGCGGGCGATCACAATCTGATAGAAAACAGGACCAAAGCTGCCGAGGGACAAAGAGGCTGGGCAGACTCCCACAAACTCACTGCTGTCTCCATTCGTCTGGAGCTCCCACTGGACGAAAAACGTCGCGGCCCCGTCAAAATCGGCCAGCGATCGCGTGTAGAAGACGAATTGCCCGCCGGGTGGGGGCCACCCGGGGCAGAGGTCCACTTGGTGAATGAGCAGGCCGTTCTTCAACGACTCCAGCGGGCTGCACCACTCTCCGGCAACTTCCCAAACGCTCAACGGCGGAGTGTCGCACTCATACGTGAAAACCTCGGCTTGAGTAGCAGAGGTTACGACCATGGCGAATGTCGCACAAAAGAACTTCACTCGTTGCTCCGCGACGTGCAAGTCGCGCCGAAACGGTTGGCGCGATGCCTCTATTCTATCGCTGAAAGGAGTCTGGTAGGGTCCGCTGTGCGGACCATCAAGCGGGGGATGGTCCGCACAGCGGACCCTACCGGTCTACCGGACACGCGCTCGCTTGCGCTTCGCGTTCTGACACACGTGCACCCAACGGCGACTCGGCTCAGGCCAGCCAGTCGGCTTCCTGCGCCTCGCGGGCGGCGGCCATGCCGCGCTGCTGGCGCTCGACCATCGCGCGGTAACGCGAATCCCCGGCCAGCAGCTCGTCGTGCGTGCCGGTTTCGACCACGCGGCCGGCGTCCAGCACGACGATCAGGTGGGCGCTCACCACGGTCGAGAGGCGGTGGGCGATGACGAACGTCGTCCGGCCGGCGAGAAGCTCGCGCATCGACTGCTGAATGAGTTGCTCGCTCTCCGAGTCCAGGTTGCTCGTGGCCTCGTCGAGAATCAGGATCTGCGGGTCGGCCAGGATGGCGCGGGCAATGCTGATCCTCTGCGCCTGTCCACCGGACAGCCGCACGCCGCGCTCGCCGATGATCGTCTCGTAGCGCTGCGCGAAAGCACCGATGAATCCGTCGGCATTGGCCCGGCGGGCGGCGTCGGCAATCTGCGCCGGCGTGGCGGAAGGACGGGCGTAGGCGATGTTCTCCGCGATCGTGCCGTCGAACAGAAAGACATCCTGCTGCACCAGCCCGAGCAGCCGGCGATAGCTCGCCAGCCGAATGTCGCGCAGGTCGACGCCGTTCAGGCGGATCGAGCCGGAGTCGGGGTCGTAGAACCGGGCGACGAGATTCGTGACGGTCGTCTTGCCGGCGCCGCTCGGTCCGACCAGGGCCACGGTCATTCCGCCGCGCACGCTGAGCGAAATGTCGTGCAGCACTGGCGCGTCACCGCGATAGCCGAATGTGACGCGCTCGAATTCGAACGTGCCCACGCTACTCTCGACCGTCGCCGGCGAATGGTGGGCACGGCCCCCCCGACATTCGAGCGAGATCGCCCCCGGCCGATCGGGTTTGTCGGCGGGGCGGCGGAGAATTTCAAAGACGCGCTCCATCGCGGCCAACGCCTGCTGCGTCTCGCCATAACTCTGCACGATGTTCGAGACCGGGTTCATCAGCATCAGCAAATACATCTGAAATGCGAAGATCCCGCCGATCGTCGCCTTGCCCTGGAGCACCAGCGCGCCGCCGAACCAGACGATCAGCAGCGCCGAGAGAGGAATGACGAACCCCCATCCCGCCCAGACGACGTACTCATACGCCCGCGCCAAGAGCGTCTTGCGGATCACGACGTGGTGCGCAAACCCGTATTGCTTGGCTTCGGCGGCCTCGCGGCGAAAGGCGCGCACAACGCGAATGCCGCCGAAGGTCTCGACCACGCGCGCGTCGATGTCCGACCGGTCGCGGCGCATGCTGCCGTAAATCGGGCGGATGCGCTTGATGTACGTCAGGTTCAGGAGCACGATGGGCGGCAGAAACAAGATCGCCCCCACCGCCATGCGCCAGTTCACCCAGAAGAGCGCCGCGATCGTCAGCGCCACCTTCAGCCCGGCGACGCCGGGCGTGATGATCGCCATCTGCACCAGCCCGCTCAGCGAATCCACGTCGCCCGAAAGCCGCGACGTGACGCCGCCGGTCTTCATGTCCGAAATCTCGTGCAGCGGCAGGCGCAGCAGATGGTTGAAGAGCTTCTGGCGCAGGCGGAAGAGCACGCGGGCGTTGAGCTTGGCGGTCTGCCAGTTCTTCAGCAGATCAAGCGATTGCTGAACCAGGATCATCGCGAAAATCGAGCCGCCCAAAAGGTGCAGCATCGCCCAGTCGCGGGAAGGCAGGATGTGATCGACGATGTACATGGTCGCCGTCGGCGTCACCAGGCTGAGCACGCCCGTGACCAGGGCCAGCAGAAACACCGCCACGATCGCCCCGCGAAACGGCCTGAGCCAGGCGAGATACTCGCGAAAGTAGGTCTTTCGAAGCGGGCTGGGAGGTTTCTTTCCATCGGGCCGCGGCGCGTCGGCCGGCCCGCCGCGCCGCGCGGAGTCCGGCGGGGCGTTCAGGTCGGTCTGCCGGTAGCGCTCGGCCAGGAACTCGCGATAGCGTCGCCTGGAGGGAGTCATCGGGCGAGACTATAGCCGGTCGCCCCGCGACCGGTGAATCCGGCGGCCGCCTATGATGTCCATGCTCGTGTACGCGCCAGCCGAGCCCCAAGCGCCAGCGCGCGGGAATTGGCGAAAAGCGGCGCCGTTTGTAGGAAATGCCCGCGCGCTGGCGCTTGGGGCTCCGAAAGTCGGCGCGTACTCGTGCACATGAAACTAGCGCGCGACGGGAAAGAACGCCCGCTCGATGAAATTTGTGTCGACGTTTCCGTTCACGAAATCGGAATGCTCGAATATCTGCCGATGAAGCGGGATGGTCGTCTTGATCGGCTTGATGATGAACTCGCCCAGCGCCCGCCGCATCGCCGCCAGCGACGCCTCGCGCGACTCGCGGTGCACCAGCAGCTTGGCGATCATCGAATCGTAGTGCGGGCTGACCGTGTAGCCCGCGTAGGCGTGCGTGTCCAGCCGCACACCCGGCCCGCCGGGGGCGATGAACTCGCCGATCGTCCCCGGGCAGGGGCGGAAGCCGTCTTCCGGCGACTCGGCGTTGATGCGGCATTCGATCGCCGAGCCGTTCTGCGAAATGTCGTCCTGCCTCAGCTTCAGCGTCTCTCCGGCGGCGATGCGGATCTGGTGCTGCACGATGTCGATGCCGGTCACGAGCTCGGTGACCGGGTGCTCGACCTGCACGCGCGCGTTCACTTCCATGAAATAGAAGTTCTCATCCGCATCCACCAGAAACTCGCACGTTCCCGCTCCGTAGTAGTGCGCCGCTTTCGACAGGCGCACCGCCGCGGCGCAGAGCTTTTGGCGGGTCTTGGCGCTGATGTGCGGCGAGGGCGATTCCTCGACCAGCTTCTGATTGCGGCGCTGCAGCGAGCAGTCTCGCTCCCACAGGTGCAGCGTGTGACCCTCCTTATCCGCCAGAAACTGCACTTCGACGTGCCGCGGGCGCTCGACCAGCTTCTCGATATATAGGCTGCCGTCCTTGAAGGCGGCTTCGGCCTCGGCGCGGGCGTTGCGGAAATTGGTGCGCAGCGTCACCTCATTGTGCGCCGGGCGCATGCCGCGCCCGCCGCCGCCCGCCGCCGCCTTGATCATCACCGGGTAGCCGATCTTCTCTGCGGTCTCGACGGCCGCCTCTTCGTTTTCGACGAAGCCGCCGCTGCCGGGCACGAGCGGCACCTTGGCCTCGCGCGCGAGCTTCTTGGCCATCACCTTGTTGCCGAGGGCCTTCATCGACTCGGCGGACGGGCCGATGAACTCGATCTTGCAGTCGCGGCACATCTGAGCGAAGACTGGATTCTCCGAGAGAAAGCCGTAGCCGGGGTGAATCGCCTGCACGTCCGCGATCTCCGCCGCCGACAGAATCGCCGCCGGATTCAGATATGAGCTGGACGCCGCTTCACCCCCGATGCAGATGGCGTCATTGGCGAGATGCAGGTAGGCGGCGTCCCGGTCGGCCTTGCTGTAGACGGCCACGACCTCGATGCCCAGATCGCGGCAGGCGCGGATGACGCGCAGAGCGATCTCGCCACGGTTCGCGATCAGAATGCGGCTGAACATCTCACCTCTCAAATACAAAGAAACCACGGAGACACTCAGTCACAGAGAATTCAAACTGAAACTACTTCTCCGTGCCTCCGTGTCTCCGTGGTTGTATTTTTCAGACGACGGCGAAGAGCGGCTGGTCGAATTCAACCGCCTGGGCGTTGCTCACGAGAACCCGCGTGATCCTCCCGCCGGTCTCCGCCTTGATCTCGTTAAAGACCTTCATCGCCTCGATCAGGCACACCACCGAGTCGGGGCCCACCTGGTCGCCGATCTTGACGAACGGCGGCGACTCCGGATCGGCGGCCACGTAGAACGTGCCCACCATGGGGGAACGAATGAGCTTCTCATTCGCTGGTTCCAGCGCCGCCGGCGCCGCGCCACTGGCCGCGGCCGGCGCGCCCGCGGCCGGCGGCGCTGCAACGGCTGGCAGCGGCGCGGCGATGACCGGGGTGTGCATTGCGGGCATCGAGACAACCGGTTGACCGCGGCGCAGGAGGATGTGCGTCTCGCCTTCGTGAATCTCAACGCGAGACAGGTCGTTCGCCGCCATCATCTCGATCAGGCTCTTGACGTATTCAATATCCATGGGAGGTTGAATCCTGGACAATCATCCGGTTGCGTTTCGCCGGGAACACCGACGACCGGCCGGTCTCCCGGCGCCCGTCGGGCGACAAGACGCGGGACTAGACAAGCGGGAGCGTGGAGAGAATCTCACAGCCGCGCTCCGTGACCAGCACGTCACTCTCGATGCGGGCGCCTCCGACGCCGGGCAGGTAGATTCCGGGTTCGATCGTGACGACCATTCCGGCCTTGAGCGGGTCCTTGTTGGTTTTCCGCAGTCCGGGGCCTTCATGCACATCGAGCCCGATTCCGTGCCCCACAGAATGCCGGAACTGCTTTCCGTAGCCGGACTTACGAATGTAGGCGCGGGCGGCGTTATCGACCGCCGCAGCGCTCACGCCCGGGCGAATGACCGCGATCGCCCGGTCGTGCGCCGCGCGCACAACGTCGAGGATTTCCCTCGACTTGGGCGGGATGCTATCCAGCCAGATAACACGGGTCAAGTCGCTCACGTACCAGTTGACCCGCGCGCCCCAGTCGATCAGCACCGGCTCGCCGCGCGAGATTCGCCGATTGCCCGCCTCGTAGTGCGGCAGCGAGGCGTTCGGACCGGCGGCCACGATGGGGCCGAAGGCCGGCTCACTCGCGCCCAGCACGTGCATCTCGTAGATCAGCTTGGCGGCCACCTCGCGTTCGGTCATGCCCGGACGGATGTCGTGCCGCACACGCCGGAACGCCTCTTCCGCGGCATGAATCGCGTTTCGAATCAGCGTCACCTCGCGCGCGTCCTTGATCAATCGCCGCGTCCGGATGATCCCGCTGGCGGCCACAAGTCGCGACGATTTCGCCAGTTTTTTCAGCTCGCCGAACGCGAGCACGCTCATGTGGCTGGGTTCGAATCCGAGCCGGCCGATCTTCATGCGCTTCAGTTCGCGCACGGTTTCGTCGGCGGTGCGCTTCTGGCGGATGACCTTGCGAGCCCAGGGCGCCTCGCGGTCGGCGGTTTCGTCGAATCGGCCGTCCGTCAGCAACACCACGTGTTTGTGCGACAGGATGACGAAGCCGTCTTCGCCGGTGAAGCCGGTGAGCCAGTACTGGTCCGCCCTGTTTTGAACCAGGAGGGCGTCGAGTTTCTTCTTGGAGAGGTCTTCACGAACGGAGGCGAGACGTGCGGCGTGAACGTCAGGCACTGCATGAGCGGCCGTCATAGAACCTCGATTCTTCAACCCGGGGTGCATCCGGTTTCAGGTTGCGATCCTTCCGAACCCGCCGCGCCAAGCGGCGGGGTGACGCCCGCGGACTGTGGGGCGCCGATCGCGAGCGACCGTCAACCCGCCGCCTGGCGCGGCGGGTCCGGAAAGACCGCCGATCGCAGCCTGTACCCAGATGCGCCTGCAGGCCGTCGGCGGCGTCCAGCCGGTTTGACGCCGGCGGGATGGGCGGGTAGATTACCCGACTCGAATCGTCCGGGCGACGGCAGGGTTGCCTGAACTTGCAAGAGGTTGCGTTATGGGTCGCTATTGCCCCTTTACCGGAAAAACCGTCATCTTCGGCCGCTCGATCTCCCGTCGCGGCAAGGCCAAATACCTGGGCGGCGTCGGTCGCAAGGTCACCGGAATCTCCAAGCGCAAGTTCAAACCCAATATCCAGAAGGTTCGCGCGCTCATCAACGGCAAGGTCCGCCGCGTCCGTGTCAGCGCCAAGGCCATTCGCCTGGGCTTTATCACCAAGCCGCAGCGCCGCGTCCGTCCGGAGTAAAACTCCTCTCAGAACCCTGCACGGAAGTGCGGGGCCTGCTCACCCGACATTGCTGTGCCGGGTTCTGTTGAGCGATCATGTCCCCCGAACGGCTTGAAGCCGAAGTTCGCCGCGTGGCCCGCCTGTCGCGATTGAATCTCTCCGAATCTGAAGTCCGGGAATTCGCACCGCAACTGGGGCGAATCCTCGACTACGTCCGCCAGGTCGAGCAGATCGACACCACCGGCGTCGCACCGCTGGCGCATCCCGTTCCGCTCCGGGACGTCGTCCGAGACGACGTGCCGCACGAGCCGTTGTCGCCCGACCAGGCGCTGGCAAACGCCCCCGAACGCGAGGGCGAGTTCTTCAAGGTGCCGGCGGTTCTCGATCCAGGGGCGGGGGCGTAGCGCCAACCGTCGCCGGCTCGCCGAGTTGTTCAAGTAACGCCGCGCCTCACCGCAGCACCTGGCGAATGAGGAAGAGCACGCCGCCGGCGGTCACGACCGAGGCGGACGCACCGACGGTGGCGGCCACCTCGACGCAGCTTGGAAGCTGAAACAGAATCGCGCCGCCCGTCAGCGCCACCAGCCATGCTCTGCGGAATGTCCGATTCATCGTGTGTCCTTTGAATGAGCGCTCGATTTCTGCCCGCGACGGCCCGCGTCCGCCGTCTTCTACCGCCCGGCTATTATGGTCCCAATTCGCGTCCTGTCGAGTTTCCGGGGCTGATTGGATATAGTGAGAGCGAGCGCGGCGTGCGGCGAGCGACCCGCGCGGCATCTCCCGGAGCGACGTCGGAGGCGGAACGCGCCGCTTCTTGCGCAGGTCGGTGACGAATGAGCAACGTCTGCAGGCGCCCCGCATTCACGCTGATTGAGCTGCTGGTCGTCGTGGCGATCATCGCGCTGCTCGTGGCGATCCTGATTCCCAGCCTGAACGGCGCCAAGGAGCAGGCCAAGCGGGCGCTGTGTCTGTCCAACCTCAAGCAGATCGGCGCCGCCTGCAAGGCCTATTCCGCCGAGGACTCGCGCGAGCACGCCACGCCCATCCACAAGGAAGACGTCACGCTCGGCATCAGCTATCGCCAGTTCATCTCGATCAACCCGTTCGCCGGCGGCGGACGCGACGCGCAGCAGCGTTTTCGCATTCTGAACTCGGTCACGATGATGCTGGACGAGAACGACCCGGTCGGGCGGCGCTGGGCGGCCAAGACGCGGCCGCTCAACCGCTATGTGTTCAAGAACCTCGGGAACGCGGACTACAAGCACCTGCCGATGTTCCACTGTCCATCCGACCGCGGCTACCCGGTCAACCCGCTGATCGACCATTCGCCGCCGGAGAACGCGACGCGCGCCTGCTATGACACGCTGGGCAACAGCTACCGCTACGCCGACGCCTGCGTCATTCCCTACGCCGGCTCGATTTTCCAGTCCTTCTCCTTCGGCGCGTGGGGGCATCGGCTCTCGACGCTCACGAACACCGGAATGCTCGTGCAATTCGGCGAGCCGATCTGGTTCAACATGAATGGCCCGATCATCTTCGTCGGCGACGATTTCAATCCGATCCTGGCCTACGGCTGGCACAAGCGGCGGATGACCGACAACGTCGCGTACGCGGACGGCTCGGCCCGTTCGACCCTGGTGGGCAAGTCGATCGGCGTGGATGAGCAGACCGCCGCCGCGATGGGGCTCGCCCGGCTGGAAGCCAGCCTGCTGAAGCGCGGCGCGAACTACCGCCAGGATTGCTACCCAACGCCCGGCGCTCACATCATGGGCGTTGTCTCGTCGCTGCAGTGGCTCGGCGGCTACTTCAATCCAAACACCTGGCCGCTGGCCGGCTGCGAAGACAACATGCGCCGCACGGACTGAAACGGCGTACGGGCAAGATTCTTGGCAGACGCCGCCTGGCGGGCCGTCCTTCCGAACCCGCCGCGCCAAGCGGCGGGTTGACCATCGAAAGCGGGCGGCGCCGCACAGGCCGGGGGTATCGACCCGCCGCTTGGCGCGGCGGGTTCGGACGGAGAGGGCCGACGCGACTGTTCATCTCCGGCCGCACGCCTGAAGCGGGCGCGTGGGGCGCCGCGTGCGGCTTGCCCGCCCGCATCGCGGTATCATTAGTGTGGGCAGAAGGGGGCCGCGCGGCCGATGCCCTTTCGCACCGCCGCCGGACTTTCGCCGGGTGTCCGTCAGCGAGGGTCCGCATCATGTTCTCACGCCGCCTTTGCGCACTCCGGCTCGTAATCGTCGCTTTCTCGTTTCCGATCATCGGCGGGTGCCCGCCGCCCGAGGAACCGGCGCCCTCCGGCGCCGACAACGCAGCGGATAACACCAACAGCTCGATCGACGATCCCTCCCGCGGGGACGCTGCATTTGAATTCGTGCTGGGCGCCGCTGCCGTCGAGGCGGCGGATAGGGCCCGCCCGGAAGCGGGCTCCCCCATCCGCGATCCGGCGTTTCACACATCTCTGGTACGCGTGAGCGACGCCGCCCGCGACGTCTACGACGGCCCCCGTATTCAGAACGAATACGCCAAGGTCGATCCCGAAAACTGCGACGGGACGCTTCTGCTGCTGCGCGGCAACAGCGCGACGTACTACCTGTATTCGGTCGAGACGTGGAGGCTGCTGCGTCGGCTGACGGCGTTCGAATCGTGCGGCCAGGAGCCGGAGCCGCGCTGGGACGCCTCCGATCCGAACGTGTTCTACTTCGTCTGCAACAGCGAGCTGCGCCGCTACAACGTCGCGACGGACGCTGCGACGATCGTTCACGATTTCCGCGCCGAGTTTCCCGCCGGCGCGTACGTGAACACGAAGATCGAAGGCGACGCCTCGCTGGATCGCCGCTTCTGGGCGTTTCTCGTGCAGGACGAGTCGTGGAGCCGCGTGGCGGTCGTTGTGTACGATCGCACCGCCGACGCGCTTACCGGCCAAAAGACCGCGGACTTTCGCGAAGGACTCGACTGGGTCGGGATGTCGATGACCGGGCAATACTGCGCCCTCGGGTGGGACGCCTACGTCGCCCCGCTGACGACGACGCTGGTTTCGCGCGATTTCACGGCGGAGGTCGACCTGCCCGACGGATCAGCCGGCCACGGCGATTTCGCCCTGAGCGCCGACGGCCGCGACGTTTATGTATATCAAAACGTGCGCACGGATTACATCGCGATGACCGACCCCGCCACCGGCGACGAAACGCCCCTGCTTCGGATCCCCTTCGACGTGAATCCCGACATCGGCATGCATATTTCCGGAAACGCGGCGAAGACGCCCGGCTGGGTGCTGGTATCCACGTACGGGTCGCTCAATCCGCCCGAGGGCAGCCGCCACTCCTGGATGGACGCGCAGCTCTTCATGCTGGAGCTCAGGGCCGATCCGCGTATCTGGCGGCTGGCTCACACGCATTCGTACACGTCGCGCGGCTTCACGGATGAAAAGAACTACTTCGCCGAGTCGTTCGCGGCCCTCAACACTGCCGGAACGCGCGTCTACTTCGGTTCGAATTGGGGCGACCTGGCGCGCACCGACTACACGGATGCCTACGTACTGCAGCTTCCGCCGGACTGGCGGGCTGCGATGCCGCGCTGACGACGAACCGGCCCTGCTGGATCGCACCCGAAGGGATTCGAACCCCTAACCCTCGGTTCCGAAGACCGATGCTCTATCCAGTTGAGCTACGGGTGCTCGTGCGTCGTTCCGCACCGCCGCTATTATGGCCGGCCCGCGGCGCGCCCGTCAAAGCGAGTCTCCGGGACTGGTCGAGTGCAGTGTGACCAGATTCCGGCAGGCTCGGCGGGAACTTTTCTGGCAGACTCGACGGGCCTGTCTGTCCGAACCCGCCGCGCCAAGCGGCGGGGTGACGTCCCCGGCCTGTGTGGCGCCGATCGCTCACGATCGTCAACCCGCCGCTTGGCGCGGCGGGTTCAGAAAAACAGCCCGCTCGGCGGAGGCCCGCTCCACCGTCCGGGCGCTGGCGGTACCTCTACTCCCCTCCCTCGGGAAACTCGATCAGCAGGCCAGCGTGCTCGACGCCCAGCGCGACGATTCGCGCGATCCGGCCCGTGAAGCGCTTAAGGCCGACGAGCTTCTCCGATTCGGCCGTGAACTCGGAGCTGTCGCCGGTCGTTTCGCCGGTGAGCGGGTTATCGCGCGCCTGGAGCGTCAACGAGAATTCCGTCGGGGCGGGCTCCTGTTTGCTGTAGATCACGCGCAGCTCGACTTCCATGGACTCCTGGCTGAGCCGAATGGGCTTCTCGCATTCGCCGTCGAGCACGTAGAACGTCATGCGGCCGGCCTGCTCGTCGAGAACCAGTTCAAGGTGCGCCTGGTGGTCGGAGAGCACGATCAGCATGCCGCGATGCGGCGCGAGGTGGATGTGTTCGGCCGCTTCGCCGGGGTCGTGCTCGTGGGCCCCGGGAAGCGGCCTGGGCGGTGCAGGTGCACTCGCCGCAGCGCTCGATCCGCCCGGCGGCTTCTGGCTCGGCGCCGGAGGACTGCGATCGCACGCGGTCAGAAAGAGCGACGCACACCAGAGCACGTACAATCGCGAGAACATGATCACAGACTCCAGAAGACTCTTGGCGGGCGGCTGCTCATGACGTCGGCGTGAGATTCGTCGCCACGTCGGTCGAGTAGGCCTTCACGGCCGGCAGCGTCCCGGCGAGCGCGCCCAGCGCGATCATGCCAAGCGGCGCCGCCCACAGGATCGGATGATAAAACAGCGGATCGAGCGCCACGCCCGTCTGCGCGCGGATTACCGCGGCCGCCGCCCCCAGGATGGCCGCGAAGACGCCGAACCCGGCCGCCGCGCCCATCGCGGCAATCGCCGCGGATTCGACCAGAATGACGGAAAAGACGGTGAAGCGCCGCGCGCCCAGCGCCCGCAGGATGGCAAACTCGCGCCGCCGCTCGTTCAGCGTGTTGTAGATCGACGCCAGAATCGCCCCGGTCGCCACCGCCACAACCAGGTACGCCACCAGCGCCAGCACGCGGTGGAACCAGCCGATCTTGTCGAAGAGGTCGCGCAACACGTTGGCGATCGGAAACGCCAGCGTCGCGACCTTGCCTTGCCGGTTGATCTCCTGCTCCAGCACAAACCCGACCTCGCGCCCGCGCCCGCGCTCGTCGGTCTTGAACTTGAGCATGACCGCGCTGACCTCTCGAAATTCGTCCGGAATCGCCTGCCCCGGCCGGGCGGTGTATTCCTGCCCGCCGCCGCGCAGAACGTGGTCGCTCATGCGGAATATGCCTTCGATCGGAATCCAGATCACGCGGTCGGAAGGCGAGTTGCTCGGCGCCAGCACTCCCACCACCACGTACTCCTCATCGTGCCGCTTCGCCTCGTCGAATTGCAGGCCGTGATACGGATTGAACCGCGATCCAACGTGCAGTCCCGTCTGCTGCGCAGCAAAACTGCCGATCACCGCTTCACGCAGCGCCGGATCAAATGCCCGCCCCGCCGGGTCCGATGCGGCAAAGGTCAGCCGGCGGCCCTTCTCCAGCTCAAACCGCGAGAACATCTCGTCCGTCGTGCCGACGATGCGGAAGCCGCGATAGTTGTCGCCGACGGCGTAGGGAACCGCCAGCTCGACGTACGGCCGCTTGCGCACGGCTTCGTAAAGCGACCAGGGGATGTTCCCCGGCGACGTTTCCAGGTGAAACAGCGTGTTCAGCACGAGCTGGAGCTGACTGCCGCGAGCGCCCAGCACCGCGTCAAAGCCGACCGGCGCTCCGACAAACGCCCGCCGGGCTTGATCGGAAATACTGAAAACGGCCATGACCAGCCCGCTGGCCAGCGCGGTGGAGACCACCGTGACCAGGGTTGAGAGCAGGTGCTGCCGCAGGCTGCGGCGCACCAGCAGCCACAGGTCGCCCAGTCCGGTCATGCCCGCCCCCCCGTGCCGGCTGCGCCGACGGGTTGCGTGTCGGGCTGCACCGCGCGGTTAATCGCCGACAACGCCTGCACCGACTCGAACTCCGCCAGTACGGCCGGATCGTGGCTCACCAGCAGCAGAGCGGCCTCGTTCTCGCGGCAAATCTCGCGAATAAGCGTGAGGGCCTCATGGCCGTGGTGGCGGTCGAGATTGCCGGTCGGCTCGTCGGCCAGCACCAGTCGCGGGTGGTTCGCCAGCGCCCGCGCCACCGCGACACGCTGCTGTTGGCCGACCGAAAGCTGCCGCGGGCGGTAGTGCAGCCGATCCGCCAGTCCGACGCGCCGGAGCAGCTCACGCGCGATGCGCGGGTCGACGCCGCGGCCGAACATCATTCCGAGTTCGACGTTTTCGAGCGCGGTGAACCCCTGCAGCAGGTTGAAGGTCTGGAAGACGTACCCGATCGCGGCGGCGCGCAGGCGGTCGCGCTGCGACTCGCTTCCGGCGGCCATGTTGTGACCATCAATCATCACGCGGCCACGATCAGGGACGAGGATGCCGGCCAGCAGATTAAGAAATGTCGTCTTTCCCGATCCACTGCTGCCCTGGAGCGCGATCTGCTGCCCGGCGTCCACCGCGAAACGCGGCACGTCGATGACGGGCGTGCGCTGGCCGTCAGGATCAACAAAGGCCTTGACGAGATCGATCACATCGAGAACAGCCATGCGAGCAAGTTTACGCGCGGCTGGTGCGGGCGTCTCGCCCGCACGCCGGGTAGTGCGGGCGCCTCGCCCGCGCTGGTTCGGCGACAGAGCTCGTGAACATTTGGGTGGGACGGGCGTCTCGCCCGTCCGCGCGGTCTCAAGAACGGGCAAGATGCCCGTTCCACCCACGCCGTTCCACCCACGCCGTTCCACCCACGCCGGCCCCCTCCCCGCTGGTCCACGCACCACGCACTACCGCGCCAACTCCGCGATCCGCGCCTGTCGCGCCACAAGCGTGTCGGTGACCCAAGTCTCGTCGCTCGCGTGCGAGTAACCGCCAGCCCGCACCGCCGCAGCAACCTGCTCGCGCCTCAGCGCCGCGATCTTGCGCGCCATCCAGCGCGCGTCGCTCGGCGTCAGGTGGTCGAAGGCCGTGTTCGGCGTCGCCGGCCGCCAGCGCAGCGGGTCGAAATCCGCCGCGCTGAAGCGCCCGACGGCGGCTGAGAAGACCGGCGGCGGTGGATTCGGCTCGGCCCGCACGAGACCCAGCGTCAGCACCGTCACGATCACGCCCGCGTCCGCCGCCGGCCGCCATCCGTGCCACCGCTGCTTCGGCCGGCCCTGCCAGGCGCCCAGCGTTGAGTTGAAGTCGACCAGGTAGTACTTCGCCGGCGGATGCGGCGCGACGACCAGCGTGTTGTTTCCCACGCGGTCCACGTCATTCAGCCAGGCGCACGCCAGGCGCAGCCCGCGGACTTCGCGACGGTAGCGGAACCAGTCAAACTGAAAATGTCCCAGCACCCCGTCGAGCAATGGCGAGGCGGTTGCGCGGCGGCCGTCGAAACGGACATCGCCGGTCCCGTCGATCCGCACCAGGTAGATTGGCGGCACGTTGTAGCCCAGCGCCCACAACAGGCGCGAGGAGATGACTTCGGCCGCAGTGCCCATTTCCGCGTACGCGGCGTCGTCGAGTTTGAACTGGTAGCGGCGGCCGGTCGCATCGCGTCCGCGGAAACCCGCGGTGGCCCCGCTTGTCTTCACGAGCTCAATCGAGAAGGGCGGCGCCGGTGGCGGATCGACGCAGGCGCCGGCGGCGATGCGCGTGGGCGTCAGGTCCGCGGCCGGCCGATTCGTGAAGAAAATCGAATCGGACACGCCGTCGCCTGCCGCGTTCCAGGCTTCGTCGCCGCAAAGCAGGCGCCACAGCGGATCGAGGGTGAGGATGTCGCGTGCCGGATAAAAGACGACGTCCTTGGACTGCTCCTCCCATGGTCCTCCCTGGTTGGCGCGCACGTGCGGCTCAAGGGTCGCCTGTGTGTTGATGTATCGCAGCTCCGGGCAGCCGGCGAGCAGCAGCAGCGCGGCGCAGGCGAACGACCAACGGCGCGTCGCGCGAATTGGACGAGCGAGCTTCAAGGGCGACGGTCGCAAATCACGTTTCCTTCCGAGCCGCGCGCGTAAGCAAGCGGTTCCTGCCGGCTCCGCTCCCTCACGGTCGCGGCTCGGATTGCAGGTGCCATGAGTGCCATGCCGACGGCCTTTGCGTCGGCATGCCCACGCAAACGCCGTGGGCATGGCGCCCCCAAGCGACCAGTACGTGCAGACAGAATCCCGCGGCGACGGTTTGCGTATACTATAGATGGACACAGTCGTCGGGCGATTCTCGCCCGCCGCGCGAGAGACCGAATGAACCCAGACGAAATCGAATCGGCCCTTGGCGAAGTGGGCGTGCTGCTGGAGAAGGGGCAGGCGGCCGAAGCGCTGCAGCGCCTCGACGAAGTCGATGGTCAACTGGCCGACACCGACGACCGCATCGAGGCGGCCTCGTTGCGAGCCTGGGCGCTTTCCGAGTTGGACCGCACCGAGGAGGCGCTCGACTTGCTCGAGCCGCTGCTGGAGCAGAATCCCGACGCCGGCCGGCTCTATGGGGCTCTGGGGATCGTCCTCTCCAACTCCGACAACCTGGACGAGGCCCGCAAGGCGCTCGAAACCGCGCTGGAGATCGACCCGCACGACGAGGCAGCCATCGCCAACCTCGGCCTGGTCTACGAAAAGATGCACGACGGCAAGCAGGCGATCCAGCTCTACGACCGCGCCATCGACATGGGCGTGGATATCGACTGGGCCCTGCAGCGAAAGGCCGCGGCCCAGATCGAACTGGGGGACTATGACGGCGCCAAGGGCACGCTCAAACGCTACCTGTCGCTGGCGCCCGACGACACCGCCCAGTGGATTTCGCTGGCCATTCTGCACAGCGACGACCGCGAGTATGAGCAGGCCACCGCCTGTTACGAGCAGGCCGAGCGGCTGGACGGCTCGTCGCCGGCCCTCCGCATGAACTGGGGCGTCACCGCGGTTCGCGAGGGCCGGACCGACGCGGCCGAGCGGCAACTGGCCGAGCTGCGGCAGATCGAGCCGGACTCGATTCGCTGCCGGCTCCTGCAAGCCATGATCCTGGAGCAGAACGGCCGCACGCGCGAGGCGACGCGCTGCTACGAGTCGGCTCTGGCCGAGGCCGATGCGCAATATGCCGACGACCGCGTCTTCGCGCTTGAGCTGGCGATGGACTATTTTGTGCGGCACAACGCCCGCACGCGCTGCGAGGAGCTGTTTCGCACCGCGTACGCGGAGAACACCTGCACGGTCGAAATCTGCGAGGCCTACCGCGAATTGACCGGGCGGCGCGCGAAGCGCGCCGCTTGGTATAGCCTGGTGCTCGAAGGCGACTGGCGGCCGGGGTTGTCGCAGGTCTACGAGCGCGGCGCCCCGCGCGAGGGGCCGTTCACCCGCTTCCTGCGGAACTACCAGGTGGTGGCCTGCGATCGTGACGAGGCCGTCAGTCTGAGCCTGGACTTCGCCCGCCGCATGGGCGAAACCGGCCTGCGCGTGCGCGAATTCGTCGGAGACGAGGGGCTTCAGGACGCGGTCACGGGCATCTACGAGGTCGAGCGCGATGCGCTGGTCATCGCCGGCGAGCCGCCGACTCCGTAGCCTCGCGCTCATACGCGCGCGCGGCCTGCAACAGCACTCCCTCCGAGAAATGCGGCCCCAGCAACTGTATGCCGATCGGCAAACCGGCCGACGAGAATCCGCACGGCACGCTGATCGCCGGCACGCCCGCGAGGTTGGCGGCGGTGGTGTAGATATCCGCCAGGTACATCTGCAGCGGGTCGGCGGTTTTTTCGCCCAGGCGAAAGGCCGCGGTGGGCGCCGTGGGACAGGCCAGCACGTCAACCGCGCCGAAAGCACGGTCGAAATCCTGCTTGATCAGCGCACGGGCCCGCAGCGCCTTGTCGTAGTACGCATCGTAGTAGCCGGCCGACAGGGCGAACGTGCCCAGCAGAATTCTGCGTTTCACCTCCGGACCGAAGCCCTCGTCGCGCGAGGAGCTGTACAGATCGAGCACGTCGCGCGGACGGGGCGTGCGCCGGCCATAGTGCACGCCGTCGAAGCGCGCCAGATTGCTGGAAGCCTCGGCCGTCGCGATCAGGTAATACACCGCAATGACGTAAGCCGAATGGGGCATCGAGAGCTCGACGACTGTGGCCCCCCGTCCACGCAGCACCCCGACCGCCGCCTCGACCGCGGCCCGAACCTCGCCATCCAGCCCGTCGCCGAAGTACTCACGCGGCAGTCCGATGCGCAGGTCGCCGATTCGCTTCGTAACGCCAGCATCCGCCAGCATCGCGCGATAGTTCGGCACCGGTTCGGACGCGCTGGTGGCGTCGTGCGGGTCGTTGCCCGCGATCACCGAGAGCATCAGGGCCGTGTCCTCGACGCAGCCGGCCATCGGGCCGATCTGATCCAGACTGGAGCCGTAAGCGACCAGCCCGTAGCGCGAGACGCGCCCGTACGTCGGCTTCAGCCCCACCACGCCGCAGAGCGACGCCGGCTGGCGCACCGAACCGCCCGTGTCCGAACCGAGCGCCACGGGCGCGAGACCCGCGGCGACGGCGGCCGCCGATCCGCCCGACGATCCGCCCGGGACGCATTCCGGGTTCCACGGGTTGCGGGCCGGGCCGAAGCCGCTGTTTTCGGTGGATGAGCCCATCGCGAACTCGTCGCAATTCGTCTTGCCGATGACGATTCCGCCTGCGGCGCGGATTCGCGCCACGGCCGTCGCTTCGAAGGGCGAGTGATAGTTCGCGAGGAACTTCGATCCGCAGGTCGTCCGGCCTGAGAGGGTGGCGATGGTGTCCTTGATCGCAACCGGCACGCCGGCGAGGGCGCCGACCGGACGGCCGGCATCAACGGCGGCGTCGATCGCCGCCGCGGCCTGAAGCGCCGAGTCCGCCGGCACATCGAGAAATGCGTTCAGCCGGGGATTGGCGTCGGCGATGCGGGCCAGCGCCGCGCGGCAGACTTCCACTGCGCGAACGCGCCCGCCGGCGACGTCGGCAGCCAGCGAAGCGGCGGATTTGACGGGAGCGACCTTCATCATTTCTTTTCGACACTGCGGAACCGGCGTCTCAGCCTGTGACGACTTGCGTGGAACGGGCATCTTGTCCGTTCCCGGCGGCGCACGGACGGGCGAGACGCCCGTCCCACCCAGATATTCACAGGCCGGCGGCCGGTCCTCCAAACTAGTCCATCCCCGGTTTTCCGACGGGGCGGCGGGCAAATCAGCGTCAGTGTAGAGTGTGCGCCGGGCAGCCGCCACGCCGACGTGCGGCGGCGTGCTGCTGGTGTCGGACCGGCCTCCGTTCGTATCAATGAGCTGCTTGTGAACGGCGTGACGTTTGACGATCTCCGCTGGCTGAACCTGCTCTGGGCCGCGCTACTCGCGCTGCTCGTGGGCATCTACGGCGCGTGGCAGCGGCGCCGCGCGCTGCGGCTCTTCTCGACGCTGAACCTGCTGCCGAAGCTGGCGCCCGCCGGCGGCTGGCTGCGGCCGCTGGTGCGGCTGGCGCTGGCGGCGATCTGCCTGCTCTGCCTGACCGGGGCGATCATCGGCCCGCGTTGGGGGCAGGCCGAGCAGCTCGTCGTCCGCCGCAATATCGACGTCATGGTCCTGCTCGACGTGTCGCGCTCGATGCTGGCCCGCGACATCGCCCCCAATCGCCTGGAGCGCGCCAAGCTCTCGATCCGCGACGACCTGCTGCCCGCGCTCGGCGGCGACCGCGTCGGCCTGATCGCCTTCGCCGGCGCCGCGACGCTCACCTGCCCGCTGACGGATGACTACGGCTTCCTGCGGCTCGTGCTCGACGAACTGAGCACCACCAGCGTGCCGCGCGGCGGGACACTCATCGGCGACGCGATCCGCAAGGCGTCCGAATGCTTCCCCAAGTCGCTCGACAGCCACAAGGTGGTTCTGCTCATCACCGACGGCGAGGACCACGAGAGTTACCCGATCGACGCCGCCAAGGCGATCTGGAAGGACCAGGGCGTGCCGATCGTGGCGGTGGCGCTGGGCGATGAGCGCGAGGGGGCGCGCATCCCGGTCGAGTCGCCGCGCGGCGAGAAATACCTGGAGCATGAGGGGCAGACAGTCTGGTCGAAGGCGAATTTCGACGACCTGCGCTCCATTGCGGCGGTCTCGGACCTGAACGCGTTTATCCCGGTCGGCACGCGAAATTTCGATCTGGGCGACATTTACAAGCAGCGGATTGTGCCGCTCATCAAGCACAAGGAAATGAGCGAGAAAAAGCAGGTGCTCTCGCCGTCGCAGTATCACCTCTTTGCGGTCGCGGCGCTGGCGGCGCTGCTGCTCGACAGCTTTCTGCGCGACGGCCCGCGACGCAGCCCGGCGCGGCTGGCGATGCGAAATGAAAGGGGGCTGGCGGCGTGAGCAGGCTTGCGTTTGCTTGGCGCGTCTGGTCGCCGTGGCTTGTGCTGCTCATCATCGGCGCCGCAGGGGGCGCTTCGGCTGCCGAGTCGCCGCGCGAGCTGAGCAAACGGGGCAACGATGAATTCGCGGCCGGCCGATTCAAGGAGGCGCTGGAGAGCTACAACAAGGCCGCGGAACTGGCGGAGAAGAGCGGGGCCGCGTCGGCCGAGTTGCTGCACAACCGCGCCGCGGCGCATTTCAAGCTGGGCGAAACGGCCGAAGCCCGCGAGTTGTGGGTGAAGGCGCTGGCGCTGCGCGACGCAGCTTACGAAGCCCGTTGCCGCTACAACCTGGGCAACTGCGACTACGCCGAGGCGCTCGCCGCGGCCCAGGGCGGCGACGCGAAAAAGGCGTTGGAGCACCTGGGTCGGGCGGCGGATCAGTATCGCGACGCGATCAAGCTCGACGCCGGCTTCAGCAACGCGCGCGCCAACCTGGAGCTTACTCAGCAGCTCAAAACCATGATCGAGCAGCAGGCTCAGACGCAGCCCAGCTCGCAGTCCACGCAAGGCGACAAGAATCAGAAGGGCGAGAGCCAGCCCAGCAGCCAGGACCCACCGCAGCAGGGTGAGGGCGATCAGCAGCAATCGCAGGACCAGCAGTCGTCCAGTCAGCCGAGTTCTCAACAGCAGGGCGAGCAGTCGGAAGAACAGGACCAGGAGCAGGGTCAGCAGGAATCCCAGTCGCAGCCCTCCGATGAGCCGAAAGAACCACCCAAGCCCGACGCTGAGCAATCCCAGGGGCCCGACTCACAGCCCGCCGAATCCCAACCCGCGCAGGCGCGGCAAGCCCAGTCGCAACCGGCGGCGAAAGAAGAGGACCAGCAGGATTCCGACCAGGCAAAGCAACCGCTGCGCATGAGCAAACAGGAAGCCGAGCGGCTCTTGCAAATGGTTCGCGACCTGGAGAAGAAGCGCCGCGAAGCGATTCAGAGACGTGAGCGCGCCAAGCAGAAGCCGGTCGACAAGGACTGGTGACGCGGCCTAACCGAGCCGCGGCAGCGGCGTCAAATCGCATCCGGCGCTTCGAGAATCCAGTCCACCACCTGTTGCACCGGCGGCTCAAACACGTAATCCCGCAGTTGTTGCGGAAGCACCCAGCGCGCCTCCGCCACCTGAGCCGTCTTCACGTCGCCGGCCCGCACCGTGCAGAAGTAGTAGCGATACGTCACCGATTTGCCGCCGAAGTTGTAAATGAACGGCGGCTGGCCCAGCTCGATGTTCAGCTCCAGGAGCAGCGTCTCGCGCAGCTCGCGCCGCAGGGCCGACTCGGGCGATTCACTGCCGCGCAGCCGCCCGCCGGGAAACTCCCACGCCGCGTCCTCGTCGCTGTTCAGCTTGACGATCAGCATCTCGCCGCGGCCATTGCGGACGATGGCCCGCGCCTCGGTCCAATCGGTGGTTGGTTGACGACCCATCACCTACCACGTTACAAGTTCGCTTTTGCAAAGTCCATCCACGAGAAGATCCCATGCGCGTCCTGATAACCGGAGCCAGCGGACAGATCGGCACCAACGTCGGGCTGGCCCTGATGCAGCGCGGCGATGGCGTGCAGGGGATCGACATCCGGCCCAACACCTGGACGGACCGCATCCCCGCGATCGTCCGCGACCTGCGCGAGTTTCGCGATGGAAAGCTGCCGGTCGAGGGCAAGTTCGATGTCGTGCTGCACCTGGCGGCGCACGCCAAGGTCTTTGAGCTGGTCGAGCACCCCGACCGGGCCATGGACAACATCACCATGGCCTTCAGCGTCCTGGAGTACTGCCGCCGCACGAGCACGCCCCTGATCTTCGGCAGCTCGCGCGAGGTGTACGGCGACATCCATCGGCACATCACCGAGGAATCCGCCGCCGATTTCGTCGTCGCCGAAAGCCCGTATAGCGCCTCCAAGATCGCCGCCGAGGCGCTGATCTACTCGTACGCTGAGTGCTATTCGCTGCCCTATCTGGTGTTTCGCTTCAGCAACGTCTACGGGCGCTACGACAGTGATGAGCAGCGCATGGAGCGCGTGATTCCGCTGTTCATTAAGCGCATCGCGGAGGAGCGCCCAATCGTCGTCTTCGGGCGCGAAAAGGTTCTGGATTTCACGTTCGTCGACGACTGCGTCGCGGGCGTCCTGCTGGGAATCGACGCGCTGGCCGCCGGGCGCGTCGCGCGGCAGACGGTCAACGTCGCGTATGGCCAGGGCTCGACCCTGGTGGACCTGGTGAACCTGATCGGCCTGGCGCTGCGAAAAGAGCCGCGCGTCACGTACGAGCCGGCCCGGCCGGGCGAGGTGACGCGCTACGTGGCTGACATCGGAAAGGCGCGCAAGCTCCTGGGCTACGACCCGCAAACGCCCCTGACCGCGGGCGTGCCCAAGGCGATCCGCTGGCAGCGCGAGATCGGGCTGCTGAAAAACGGTTAGTGTAGTGAGTCACGCGTCTGCATCTTGATCGGGTGGGACGGGCGTCTCGCCCGTCGCGCGGGACGGGCGAGCCGCCCGTCCCACTCACGATGCGCCGTTCTTACGGCACCGCGCCACCTCATGCTGAAGACCCTCCTGCTGCCGCTCTCTTTCGCCTATCGCGGCGCCATCGCCGCGCGAAACGCCTGGTACAACTCCTTCCGCGCCGCCTCACATGACGCCGGCGTCCCCGTCGTCAGCGTCGGCAACCTCACTACCGGCGGCACCGGAAAAACGCCCCTGACGATCGAAATCGTCCGGCGGCTTGTCGCGCTCGGCCGCCGACCGGGAATCCTGACGCGCGGCTACGCGGCGGCGCCTGGACAGATCGCCGACGAAGTCCAGGAGTATCACGAGGCATTGCCGGACGTGGCCGTTGTCGTCGACGCCAACCGCGTTCGCGGCGCCGCCACGGCTCGCCGCCGTTACAACGTGGACTGCCTCGTCCTCGACGACGGCTTTCAGCACCGGCGGCTGCGGCGCGACCTCGACGTCGTGCTGATTGACGCGCTCGATCCCTGGGGCGGCGGGGCGCTGCTGCCCGCGGGCCGGCTGCGCGAGCCGCCGCAGGCGCTGCGCCGCGCGTCGCTGATCGTTCTGACGAGAGTCAATCTCAGCGAGCCGCAGTCCGCCGGCCGGATCGCCGAGCGCGTGCGCCGACTGGCGCCCGCCGCCGCAATCATCGAGTCAAACCTCGTCGCTGACCGGTTGATGTCGATCGATGCTGCGCCACGCCCGCCCGACGCACTCGCCGGACGGCCCGTCATGGCCGTTTGCGGCGTCGGCAATCCGCAATCGTTCATGTCGCTGCTCGGTCGGCACGTAGCGCAGCTCAACGCGATCCGGACGTTTCGCGATCATCACGCGTACACCGCCGTTGATTGTGCGCAGATCGCCGCGCAGGCCCGTCAGTGCGGCGCCGAGTGGATCGTCACGACTCGGAAAGACTGGGTGAAGCTGATGCCGCTTTGGCGATCCCTGCCTGACCCGTCGCTGCCGCTGCTACGGTTGGACGTGCGAATGGAGATACCGGTCGGCCGTCTGCTCGACGACGCCTTGCGGCGCATCGCGTCGCCCGCCGCGCCGGCCGCGCCATCGGCCATGGACCCGGCATGACCCTGCCGATAGGTACTAGAGCCGTTCTGGTTCTTCTGAAGCGTCGGACCTCCGCGTCCGACGGTGTTTTCCGCGGTTTCTCATACCGTCGGACACAGAGGTCCGACGCTACCGAGTTGTTGAACTGAGGAGACCCCCGATGCGACGCTCCGCCTTGATCCTCCCGTTGATGCTCGCCGCGACCGCCATGGCGCAGCTCCCCGACGGTCTGACCTTCGACGACGGCTTCACCTGGTTCGAGTGCAAGAACCAGCGCAGCGTGGAAAACAACGTCGCCATCGGCCGCTGGACGCTCGTTTCCAGCCTGCGAATCTGGGGCAAAGTCCCCGACCGCTCCGGTTGGAAAGTCGTCATCAAGAAGGAGGGAAAGGCGCTGGCCGAGTACATCACCGACGGTTTCCCGCTGAAGCTCGCCGGCGGCCCGCCGCAGGGGCTGGTCATCGTCGGCTTCTGGAAGGACAAGCCCCTGCTCGATGCGGACGGCTTGCTGGACGTCGAGGTCTACTACATCGACGGCGGCAACGACAAGGAGCATCTCGCGCGCACCTGCAAGCTGGACGTGCGCCGGGCGGAGCGCGTCCGCGGCGGACCCGGCAGCCGCGAGGCCGACGCGGCCGATTTCTACGTCAACCGCCACAGCGAGGTACTTTCATCGATTCTCTATTTTCGCGGCCCGGAGTTTCCGAGTTACACGCAGATCGACGGCCTGACGTACTACTCCGATCGCATGGTCGAGCTGCTGCTCAACTACTCCGAGAACGCGAACTTCGCGGGGCCCAAGCTCGGCCGCGTGCGGATCGAGGTCGACGGCAAGGAAGTCGAGATGAAAGTGCCCAACAACGAGAAGCCGCAGGACGAAATGGGCTTCGGCGAGCTGGGCGGCAAGTACAACGTCGAATATTCCGACCGCAACGCCGAGAAGTACTTCAAAGGCGGGCCGGCGTACCAGGAGCGCATCGGCTTCTGCCGCCGCGTGATGATGCTGCCACTGCACTGGGGCCCGAAGCCGGAGAAGCCGCTGCTGCCGTCGAAGGTCTACACCAACGACCATCCGGGTGAATGGAAAGTGACCTACCTCATTGAACGCAAGCCGGTGCGCATCTGGCGCTTCAAGATCGGTCCGGATGGTCTGCCGCTGCCGCATCCTGAGCAGGCCAAGGGCCTCAGCCTGGCGCTGAATGCCGTGCTGGCGGATACGGAGATTCCCAGCGAAGGCGGCGAATTCGACGGCCGGCTGAGCGCGGAGTTCGTCAAGCAAGGCGCCTTCTTCGGGCGGCCGTGGGCCACGGACGAAATGAAGAAAGCGGCGGAAAAGACGCCGACCAAGGGGGCGCCGTTTCCGACGCCGTCCGACAAGCAGTAACAACGGATCAATCCGCCGGCAAATTCACGCGCCGGTCGCGATAGTAAGCGCGCGCGTCGGCGATGATGCGCCCCAGCCGCGACGGCGAGTGTCCCAACCGGCGGTTCTGCGCCCCGATCGCGTACAGGATGGACCACTGCCGCGCCAGTACGCCGTAGGCGCGAAAGAGCGACCACGACGGGTCGTAGATGTTCGTCGATTCGGACGTCACGCCGTTCAGCTCGATGATTGAAAAGCCGCGGCCCATCCGGAATTCGTCGACGTCGCGGTAGCGCACGTCGAAGCGCCCGAAGAAAAAGCCGTCGAAGCGCCGCGCGATCGCGTCGATCGCCTGCTCCAGCGCCGGTGTGATCAGGTGCGCTCCGTCGCAAAACATCGTTCCCTGGCAGTGATTCCCGGCCACCGCCAGCGGAACCCTTTCGTCGCGGTCCGGAACGCGATCGGCCTGTCCGTTCAGGCGCGCCAGGAACGTCGGCGCCTGCATCCGTAGCCGTGGATGCCGCCAGATCAACGACTCGATCGTCGCCGTGCCGTCGCCGACCACCGCCGGAAAGTGCTTGTCGGTGATCGAGAAGATGCGTCCGTGCGGTTCACGCGGGAAGCGATAATAGAAGATGCCCGCCTCGAACGGCCCGGGATGATAGGACTGGGCCACGACCGGATGCGGATAGGATTCGAGATACGCCGCCGCGGCCGACGCGTCGCGCGCCAGCCGCAGGCCCGCGCCGCGCTGGCCCGCGTCCGGCTTCAGGATCAGCGGGAAAGTCCATCCGCGCCGGGCGATCACATCGTTCAGGTGTGCCGCGCGCGACGCCGCCGGCCCGCTCGGGATCAGCACACTCGGGACGATCCACTCCTGCGGGAGTCTTGAGAGAATCTCGAACTTCGACTCGCCCACCACGCCGCCGTGCGGCGCGATGCCCGGGTTGGCCGCGGTGGGAGTCGTCAGCCCGCGATGCCGCACGGCCAGGTAGGCGACCCACGGCGCCAGCGGCAGGTAGAAGACCCCCATTGGCCAGAATTCCCAGCGCCACAGCCGCGCCGCACCCGCGGCCAGTTGCGCCCGCCCGACGGGCGTCACACAGCGCGGCGCCACGCGCACCGCGACCCAGAACACCAGCAGCGCCGCCAGAAACGCCTGCCACCCGCCGCCGAAGAACTGCTGAAACGGCCCCGCCACCAGGTCGCCCAGCGCCGCGACCAGCAGCACCAGCGCCGGCGTCCACAGCAGCGCCGCCAGCAATGCCCAGAGCGCGAAGCGATCCGCCCGACGGCCGAGAATGCCCGCCGCCACAAACACCGGCAGGCGCGTTCCCGGCAAAAACCGGGCCGCGATCACGAGCTGCAGCCCGCGGCGCTCAAACCAGTCCGAATACTGCTTGAGCCGTCGCTCCGGAAGGCGCCCCCGAACCCAGCCCCACGACAGCACGCGCCGCCCGAAGAGGCGGCCCAGAAGCCAGAGTCCCAGATCGCTGACGAAGATTCCCAAGACGCATGCGGCGACGCCCGTCGGCCACGCCAGCCGCCCGCCCCGAATCAGCAGGCCGGCGGAAATGCACGTGAGGTCCTCGGACACGAATGTGCCCAGGAACAGCGCGACGGTTTGCTGAAGCGAGCTCATGCGGCAAGTGCGGCGATCGGCAGGCTCAGCGTCATCGGCGTCACGGCCTGATCGGGCGGCGCGGGCCAATACGTCAGACGCGCCTCGCGCGTGTGCAGCTCGATGATCGCGAAGTTCACGGTGCACGCCTCGGGCCGCGACATGCACACGCTCAGCTCCGGCCGGTCCGGCCAGCGGTGGCGATGGAAGGCCGCCTGTTGAGCGAGCGGGTCGTCTGCTGAGACGATCATTTCCTCAAACAGCCGGCGGCGCGGCGTCTGCACGCGGTCATCGCCCAATCCGGAGGACGTGAAGAGCAGGGGTTCGTCGAGGATGCGCGGCCGCAGCGCGCGGACCCCCGCGTGGTCGAGCCTCAGCTCCGCCCACCGAAGTCCATCGCTCAGCACCAGGTCGAACGCTGAGAATTCCGCAGCCAGCTCGGCGCGGCCGGTCAGGCGGTCCAGCGCCGCCTCAAGCGACGTGCAATCCAGGATGGACGGGATGATCTCGCCCCGGCTGCGCGCCCCGCGCACCGCCCCAGCGCCCGACTCGCCATACACATTCAGCAAACCCGCCGCGATGCCCGCGTCGTTGACCGCGATCCAGGTCCCGTCGCTCACCGGATCGATCGGCAGGATCGCCCGCCGCGCACCGAATGGACGGACCACCGGCGGCAGGGCCAGCGGCCGCGTGCGCGACTCGTCGCGGTTGAAGGCAAGTCTCATCCGCAGCGTCGACTCCGCCGCGCGCGGGATAATCGTCATCGTGCACATGCCGGCGAATCCAGATAGGAGATCGTCGAAGGCGCGAAACCGAAACGCGCGGGCGTCGGAACGCCCAGCGTGCGGCAGATCGCCGCCAGCAGCGCGTAATGATGCACCGTGTGGCTGAGCACGAAGGCCAGCTCGCGACCGAGCGAGGAATCGGAGGTGATCGCCGCCCGATCGCCGGCGAGCAGGGTGGTCACGCGCAGCGGAAGGGTCAGTGCGGCGTCGTCCAGCGCCGCGAGACTCCGTTCGATCGACGCAATCGCCGCCAGCGCCGCCGTGCGGCTGGTCTCCACGGGGGTGCCGCGCTCGCGCTGGTCGTAGTCGATCAGGCCGCTTGCCGCACCGCGGCACAGCGATTCACAGTGGTCCAGGCAGTGGCGAACATGCCCTCCGAAGCTGCCGTCGATCACACCGACCGGCTGGCGGACGTACTGCTCGTCGTTCAGCGCGGCCAGTACGTCGGCCAGTTGCCCGAGCACGGCCTGTAGCGAGGCGAACGAACCGGTTATCCCTGATTTGGCAATGTGCATCGCGAATCTGCTGTGATTCCGTCTCCGGTCGTGCTGCTTCCGAAGCACCGCCGCCCGCGCCAGACAGACACTGACGCGGTCCCGGCAAGATTGGCCGGCATATTACCCGCCCCACGCAGCTTAGTGTGCCAGTCCGTCAAAGTCAGCGTGCGCGAGTCTGAGCCGCATTTCAGAACGCGAAGCGCAAGCGAGCGCCCACCGTGACATGCGCCCGCTTGCGCCTCGCGTTCTCTGTCGTGTTCGATGCGATCGTGAGCCGAAAGTTACCGACGTCGACGGGGGCGGGCGGCGCGTTTCAACGATCAAACAGCCGCGGCTGGCGCGGGTCCTCTGCGGTCGCTGGGAATTCGCCGTCGCCGACCTCGATGTGCAGTCGCTGGCCGTCGCGGATTTCAGCGACGGAGCGAATGAGCCTGCCCGTTTTCGCATCGCGCGCCAGGCTGTAGCCGCGCTTGAGCGTCTGGACCGGGTGCATCGCCGCGACAGCCTGCGCGCGCGAATCAAGCAATTCGCGCTGTGCCCGAATGCGCGTGATTAGCGCGTTGGCGAGCCGCGTTCCAACCGGCGCCAGATGCTCGTGCAGACGCGCCAGCCTCCGCGGCGGGCCGGCCTCCTGTATCCGGCTCAGCTTGGCGACCAGGCGCCGCTCCTGATTCAGAAAGTAGCGCGATCCCCCGCGCTGAAGGCGCGCCAGGAGCGCGTTCAGCCGCTGCTGAGCGGGTCCGAAGGTCCGGCCCGCGCCGATGTGAACCAGCCGCGTCTGCCCTTTGTGCAGCGTCCGAAACGCGTCGGCGAAGCGCTCGCCGCACGCGATCCGCAGCGTCCGCAGGTGCTCATCAATCCGCCGCCGCTGTTCACGCACCACCGCGAGCGGATCGGCCAGCGGCGACGCCGCCAGGAGCGCGTCGAACCGCATGCGGCTCGTGTCGAAGGCGTGCCGAAGCTGACGCACGGTCCGCGCTAGCCGCGCGGCGACGTATTCCAGCAGCTCGTCGCGCCGCGGCGTGACCAGCTCGGCCGCGGCGGTGGGGGTCGCCGCCCGCACGTCGGCCACGAAATCGCTGATGCTGAAATCCACCTCGTGCCCCACGGCGCTGACGATCGGCACGCGGCTGGCGAAGATCGCGCGGGCCACAATTTCCTCGTTGAACGCCCACAGGTCTTCGAGCGACCCGCCGCCGCGTCCCACGATGGCCGCGTCAATCCCGCCCAGCGCCTCCGCCTGGTCATTCATGAAACGGATTGCCGCGGCGATTTTCGGCCCGGCCTCCTCACCCTGCACCGGGACCGGAAAGACGAGCACGTGCAGCGCCGGGAAACGCCGCTCGATCGTCCGCAGAATGTCGGCGATCGCCGCGCCGCGCGGGCTGGTGATGACGGCGATCCGCCGCGGCACGCGCGGCAGCGGCCGCTTGCGGGCCGGGTCGAACAACCCCTCCGCCGCCAGCCGTTCCTTGAGCTGCCGGAACGCGACTTCCAGCGCTCCGACGCCGCGCGGTTCGAGCTTGCGGGCGACGAGTTGATACGTGCCGCGCGGCGTGTACACGTCGATGCCGCCGGTCGCAATCACCTGCATGCCGACTTCGGGCCTGAACTTGAGCGAGGCGGCGCTGCTGCGCCACATGACGCAGCGCAGCTCGCTGGCGGCGTCCTTCAGCGTGAAGTACAGGTGCCCCGACGCCGGCCGCGAAAGATCGCCGATCTCGCCGAGTACGTGCAGCGTCGCCGGCAAATGCTTGCTGACCGCCCCGCGGATCATCTCGTTCACGTCACGAACGCTCACCAGCCCCAGCGCCGGCGGCGCCGGCGGCTCGTCCGGCGGGCGGATGCGCGAGGGATCAAAGAGCGGTCGCTGGGCCATGGGCTGTGTACAGAAGTCTAACAGCCGACGCCGCTGCGTGGGCAGAGGGACAGTCAGGCATGTGGCATCGGCCTCCAGCCGGTCTGATGTGTCCCCGGCTTCCAGCCGGCCGGTGCGAGGACCGCGCTAGGCGCCCGCCCCCGCGTGACGCAGCGAAGTCCGGCGTTGCATGTCCTCGTCGTCCCGCCGCACGCAATCCGACCAGCCCCTCGTTACACGAGGCGCCTTGCGGCTGGCCGCCGCTAAGGCTATCGTTTTCCCGGTGTTTGGCGCGGCTCTCAATCCGAGGGCCCAATTCCCGAGATCGGGACGTTGGTCGATACACGCGGCCGGGCGTCCATCATGCGAAAGGACTACGCATGTTCCGCCGATTCCTCGTCTGCAGCGCCGTCGGCACAGGGCTCCTCGGTACGGCCGCCAACGTCCTCGCTTCCGGCCCGAACGCCTCGCCATTCGCACTGACCTACGCCCAGGACAAGCCGGCCAAGCCGGCCGAAGCCAAGCCGGCCGACAAGGCCGCCAAGCCGGCGGACGCCAAGCCGGCCGCAAAACCCGCCGATTCCTCGAAAACCACCGCGATGAGCCGTTCAGGCTCCGGCGGGGCGTCGTGGATGAAGGACGGCCCGTACACCTATCGCGGCGTCGACACGCTCTTCAGCATTCGCGAAGCCAACCCCGACATCGGGCAGGGCGAGTGGCAGTTCAACTTCATCGGCGGCTGGCAGACCGCCTCAAATGGCGACGATGACAACCTGCTCATGTCTCAGTCGATCGCTTACGGATTCACCGATGATGTCTTCGTCCAGCTCGAGGTGATCCAGCCGCGCCTCGGCGACGGCGGCGAGAGCGGCGCCGGCGATATGAACCTGAACGTCTTCTGGCGCGCGATCCAGGAGCAGGAATCGCTGCCGGCATTCATGACCTACGGCACGCTGCGAATCCCCAGCGGCGACGGCTCCTCCGGGGTGGACGGCACGCTGAACGGGGTGCTCACCAAGACGTTCGACAAGTTCCGCGTGCACTTCCAGGGTTTCATCCGGACCGCCAACGGCGACATCGGCGCCGAGCGGTACGATCGCGATCATTTCCAGTGGGGCGTCGGCCCGGGCTTCGACTACCAGGTCACGGAGGACTTTCTGGTCGTCCTCAATTACCTGAACGGCAACGCCGACCGGCGCGGCGAGCGCAACGTGAACCTGATTCAGACCGGCGCAATCTGGACGATCGCCAAGAGCGAGTCGATGCGACACGTCCTGAAGCTGGTCGGCGACATCGGCTGCAACGGAACGGGCGACACCCCGAACCTGGGCGCACGCTTCATGTATTCGCTGGCGCTTCGCTGAACCGGCAGCGTCGGACCTCCCCGTCCGACCGATTCCGTAGCGTCGGACCTCCGTGTCCGACGCCGAAAGCGACCGCGCGACTCGCCGTAATGCTCACATCGACGCTCTGAAATTGCGCCGGCTTCGTTTCTCGCCCGCTGGTTATCCGTCAAGCCCGCTGCCGCTCTCGCCGATAGGAACGGGGGAATCTCACTCGTCTGTAAAAGCAGCGCCCGCGAACCGGGCGCGCCGGCTCGTTGATTCAGGAGTGATCGCATGGCGGCGGAAACCGCGGAACTGGTCGGGACGATCGAAATGGTGAAGAGCGCCGCGGAGCAGGCCCTGGCGCACGAATCAGCCGAAGGCATGGAGATGGTCGAACGCCAGCTCGCACATGTGGAATCCAGCGTGCGCGAGCTGCAGCAGACGTTCTGGTGCACCGAGATCAAGGCCGCCATCCGCAATCTCGAAAACGGACGCCCCCTGACGCCGCAGGACAAGCAGGTCGTGCGCCACTTCATCGTCTCCGACGCCGAGCACTACCTGCGCGTGGAAAACAACTACGGCGACTGGGTGCAGGAATTGCGCCGCCTGCTGGGGTCGATCGCTGCGGCGGCGCCGGGCGTGACGCGCGAGACGATCGGCGAGCTGCGCGGCACGATCAAAGACGCGCAGCGCGTCATTCCGGACATCCGCAACTACCTCGACGAGCAGCGGCGGCTGGACATCTTCGAGGAGCAGATCGACAAGCTTGACGAGCAATCCCGCGGCGTGCTGGTGCGGCTGCTGCGTGAAAAGCTCACCATGCCGAATTTCTGACGCACCGCCTTTTCGCCGAAGCGCGGCGGCCGCGTCGAATCATCCGGCGGCGCCGCCCGCATGAATTACCGGACGCCGCGACATTTCGCGATTTCTTGCGAGGGGGCCTCCGGATTCTGAACGATGTAAGGGATGCGCGGTCGCCGCGGGCGGCCACGGCCGGAGTGTTGCGCCAGGGAATCACGATCATGCCCCCTCGAATCGAGTGGAAGCCGACGCAGTGTTTGCCTTACGCGCAGGTTTCGTGCCTGACGCTCGGAATCGCCATGCTCATCTGGGGATTGGCCCCGGCGATCATCGAGCGCGTCGTGACGCAGCGCGCCCCGAGCCTCGAGGGGCTCGCGATGGGCAGCATGACGTTTCTGATCGGAACGACGTTCCTGGGGATGGCGCTGCTGATCGGCGCCCGCATGCGCTGGGCTCTGCTCGCGGCCAACTACCTCGCCGTGGCCCTGGTGACGATCACGGTCATTGCCGCCATGATCACGCCCCCCAAGATCGTGGCGCTGTTCGTTCTGGTGCTGGCCTGCAACACCGTGATCGCAACCTGGCTGGCGCTGCGCGCCGCCACGGCCGCCCCTGCCTCGTCGAGTCCCTTCGCCGTGTTCATTCCCGGCGCGGCGGTGTCCGCCGCCCACGCTGCCAGAACGGCCCAGGCGCGGCAGGCAGAGCCGGGCGAAGAGCGCGCCGAACCCGGGACAACGGACCAGAAGCCGTCCGGGTTCGTCGCCAGCGCCGAAGAGCGCGTCGCCCCGGCGGCCCACTCGCCGCGCGCAGCGGCGGAGCCGCTGATCGAAACGCATTCCACCTGATCCCCTCCCGGACCGGTGAAGGTCAGCGCTACTCGCCGCGGCGCACGCCGCCGGTTGATACCAGGCAGCGCAGCGTCGCGGCCGGATCGGCGAAGCGCGTCAACACGATCATCGCCGCAATGACAAACGGCTTGTAGGACGCCTCGCGGTAGGTCGCCAGCCGGTAGCGCTCGAAAACGCTCGCCGCCACCTCGCCCGCCTTGCACGTCACGTCCGTGATATCCGCCGGCAGGCAGTGCATGTAGAGCGCCTTGCCGTCCTTTGTGACTGACATCCGTTTCTCGGTGCACTCCCAGTCGCGGTGTTTCAGGTTCGACGCCAGGCAGTCTCTTTCGAGCGCCGCCAGCTTCTCCTTCTCGCCGCCGCGCAGCAGCCGCGTGCGCTCCTGCATCACGCGGTACGGCGCCCAGCTCTTTGGATAGATGACGTCCGCCCCGCGGAACGCGTCCGCCATGTCGTGCGTCACACGGAACGACCCGCCCGACTCATTCGCGAAGCGCCCGGCGATTTCGAGCGTCTCGGGCACCAGGTCGTAGCCCTCGGGATGGCCCAGCACCACGTTCATCCCGAATCGGGTCATGAGCGCGATGATGCCCTGGGGCACCGAGAGCGGCTTGCCGTATGACGGCGAGTGCGCCCACGTCATCGCCAGCGTCTTGCCGCGCAGGGCTTCAAGCGAGCCGAACGTGTCCTGAAGGTGCATCAGGTCGGCCAGCGACTGCGTCGGGTGATCCAGATCGCATTGCAGGTTGACCACCGCCGGCCGTTGCGGCAATACGCCCTCGCGGAAGCCCTCGTCCACGGCGGCGGCGACCTCGGTCATGTACTTGTGGCCTTCACCCAGAAAGATGTCGTCGCGGATTCCAATGACCTCGGTCAGAAATGAGATCATGTTGGCGGTTTCGCGGACGGTCTCGCCATGGGCGATCTGGGACTTGCCCTCGTCCAGATCGGCCAGCGTCAGGCCCAGCAGGCTGGCGGCGCTGGCGAAGCTGAAGCGCGTCCGCGTGGACTGGTCGCGGAAGTTCGAGACCGCCACGCCGCCGTCAAAGAGCCGCGTTCGGCGGCGCGACGTGTAGAGCTTGTGCAGGATTTCCGCGATGAGCAGCGTGGCGCGGAGCTCGTCGTTGCTGCGCTGCCAGGTGAGCAGGTAATCCTTGTTGTGAAGCATGATTTTCAAACTGACGAGCGCGTCGATGTATGCGTTCAGTTCCATCGAATGTCCTTAGACGGCGGCGTGGTCAGCACCTACCCTACCCCTGTGATTACGTCAGGCCGATCTCGCGATTGAACGCCACGATCTGCCGATCCCACGCTTCGACCTGTGCAAACGTCTCCGTCCAGAAATCCGGATCCCACAATCGCCGCAGGTCTTCCACGCTCCGCTGCTGCTGCTCGACCCACGTGAAGTACTTCAGGTTGTGCAGCGCCAGCCGGTCGTGATAACCCAGCTCGCGCATATGGTCGATTCCGATGCCGTGCAGCCAGCGGGCCGCGTGCTGAGCGGCCAGTAGCGGCGAATAGGGGCCATTCTGCTTGCGCTGCTGGGCGAGCCGCGACTGATACAGGTCCATCGAGTCCGTCAGCGGCGCAAACAACACGTCGCGCCCGTCCATGTCGAAGAAGCGTGCAACCTTGATCGCCGCCACCAGATTGCAGATGCCCGAAATCCCCACCTGCGGTAGTTGCGACACCAGCTCGCCCGCCACGCCCTGCGAAACGAGCTGTTCCGCCCCCGCCGGCTCGTTGAAAAGCCGCATCAGCGCCAGGCACTGCTCGTCATCGACGGCCACGACCACGTCCGTGTTCCGCACATTGTGAATCCACGGCACGTGCTTGTCGCCGATGCCCTCAATGCGATGCCCCCCAAAGCCGCAGCGCAAAAGCGTCGGACACTGCAGCGCCTCGACCGCCGCCACGCGCAACGCCGGATGCCGGGTGCGCAGATAATCCCCGGCCGCGATCGTCCCCGCGCTGCCCGTCGCCGAGATGTAGCCGCTCAGCCGCTCGCGCGGGCCGGCGATGCGGCGAAAGACCTCGTCGATCGTCCCGCCCGTCACGTGATAGTGCCAGCAGGCGTTGCCGAACTCTTCGAACTGATTGAAGATCACGCAGTCCGGCCGCGTGCGCCGGATTTCCCAGCACTTGTCGTAAATCTCCTTCACATTCGATTCGCAGCCGGGCGTCGCGATCACCTCCGCCCCGATCGAGCGCAGCCATTCGAACCGCTCCGGCGACATTTCCTCAGGCAGAATCGCGACCGGCGTGCAGGCGAGCAGGGCGCAATCAAACGCGCCGCCGCGGCAGAAATTCCCCGTGCTGGGCCAGACCGCTTTCTGCACCGTCGGGTCGAATTCTCCGCTCACCAGCCGCGGCACGAGGCAGCCGAACGCGGCCCCCACCTTGTGCGCCCCGGTGGGGAACCACTTTCCCACAAGCCCGATGATGCGCGCCGGAACGCCCGTCAGTTCCGGCGGGAACTCGATCCAGTTGCCGTCGTTGTATCCGCCGCCGCGATCGACCGGTTCGTTTTTCCAGGTGATGCGAAACAGGTTGGCTGGATCAATGTCCCACATGCCGACGCTCTTGAGCCGCGTGCGCACATCGGGCGGGGTGCTCGTTGGATCGAGCATCTGGGCGAACGTGGGAATGCGGATGCCGCGCTCACGGCAGCGGCGGGCGACTTTGTCGAGCGTGCGCTGGCGCGACGCATGTGCAGTAGCTGACAGGGCCTGGCTCCAATCTGGGCCGGCCTCAGCGCCGTCGGCTGAGGCGTCTTCACGCAGGATGGAAGAGCAGGCGGGAGATTCAATTCGCCGCGAGCGCGCTCATTACGGTGGCGCGACGACTCTTCCTGCGCCGTGCTTCGCTTACGCCGGGTGCGATTGCGTAGCCTCCTGGCTCCCTTCGTAGACGGCCAATTCCTCGTGCAGCCGCGCAATCATCTTGCGTACGCCCGCCTTGGTGAAGCCGCGCACGCCGGGTGGGTTCGCCCCCTGAAGCCGCTCAAGCCGCTGCTCCAAGTCGCGCAGCTCCTCTTTCGCTTTCTCGTATTCCGCTGCGTTGGCGATCATAACGCGACCTCCACCAGCCCCTTCCGTCGCCCGTCGGGTTCGCGCGTTCGGGTGAAAAACTCCACCCAGTCGGCCCAGTCCCCCTCGTCCTCCGCGGCAAAAAGCTCCTCCGGGCGGCGTGTGAGAACCATCTCTTCCAACTCCAACGCGGCCTCGTGCCCACGGTCAAGCTGAAGCTGAAAATCCGTCGACAACAGCACGACCGCATCCACGTCGTCGGGATGGACTTTCGCGCTCACGAAGCTGCCGTCTATCAGCAGACGCCGTACGTTCGCGAGTCGCGCCAGTGCGATCCAGCGCCGAACGCGCAGAATCAGCCGCCGGCGCTGCGGGCTGCCGGCGCCGAAACGAAACGTCACTTCCGGCTCGCTCGCTCCATGAACACCTTCGGGCAGGTATCCGTCTGGCCGGAAGGCGGGAATCATGCTGCTGATTGTACCCGGAGCCGACGCGTGGAGCATGCCGTTACAATTCCCGCGTGTTATTGGAGAATATCCGCATCGTGCTCGTTTCGCCCAGCGGCCCGGCCAACGTCGGCGCGGTTTGCCGCGCGATGGCCAACATGGGCCTGTCGAAGCTGTACGTCGTGGCGCCGCGCTGCGATGTGCGCGACCCGCAGGCTGTGGCCTACGCCGCCGGCGCCGCGAGCGTCCTGGACAAGCTGATCCTCACCGACGACCTGCCGGCGGCGCTGGACGGCTGCGTGCGGACTTTCTGCACGTCATCCAAGCTGGGGCTTTACCGCCGCCAGTCGGCCATCCCGCCGGCGGAGGCGGCCCGCCTGGCAATCGACGCGGCGGCCGCCGGCCTGGTGGCGATCGCGTTCGGACGCGAGGACTATGGCTTCAAGAATGAGGAGATTCTGCACTTCGACCGCGTGCTGCGCATCCCCGCCGACGACGGTTATCCGGTGCTCAACCTGGCGGCGGCCGTCATGGTCGTGTGCCACGAGCTGCGCAAGGCCTGGCTGGAAGCGACGCAGCAACCGGCGCTGGATATGACGCTGAATCGCGACATCGCCCCGCACGAACGGAAAGAAGTGCTGTTCACGAAGCTGTTCGACGCGCTGGACCGGCTGGGTTTCTTCTTCGGCCCCAACCCGGATCACCTGAAGTACGCCCTGCGGCACCTGATCGGCCGGATGGATCTCTCGCGGAACGAGCTGGACATCCTGCTCGGCCTGGCCAAGCAGATTCGCTGGTACGTGGATCATCACCCACCGCGCGATCGCCGCGCGCCCGGATAAGATGCACGCGGCATGAGTTCCACGATCCCCGCGACTCCCTCGCCCATCCCCAAGCCGCCGCTCTCGCCGCTCTCGATCACGCTTTTCTTTCCCTGCTACAACGAGGAGGCCAACGTCGAGCGCGTCACGCGAGCGGCGCTCGAGGTCGCGCAGACGATGACTCGCGACTACGAAGTGCTCATCGTCAACGACGGCTCGAAAGACCGCACCGCCGAAATCGCCGACCGCCTGGCGCGCGAGCTGCCGGGCGTGCGGGCCGTGCACAACAGTCCCAACCAGGGTTACGGCGGGGCGCTGCAGCGCGGCTTCCGCGAGGCGACCAAGAACTGGATCTTCTACACCGACGGCGACGGGCAGTTCGACTTCCGTGAGCTGCCGCCGCTGCTGAAGCTGCTGGAGACGCACGACGTGGTGTCGTGCTATCGGCTGGACCGCAAGGATTCGCTCCTGCGGAAAGCCAACGCGCTGGCCTGGTCGACGCTGGTGAATCTGCTCTTCGGCATCGGCCTGCGCGACATCGACTGTGCGTTCAAGATTTACCCCAAATCGTTCATCGACCGCATCCAATTGCACAGCCGCGGGGCGTTGATCGACACGGAGATGCTGGCCAAGGCGAGGAACTTCGGGCTAAACATCGCGCAGGTGGGCGTGCATCACTACCCGCGCACGGCGGGCCAGCAGACGGGGGCGAATCTCAAGGTGATCCTGCGGGCGTTTCGCGAGTTGTTCAGGCTGAGGAAGCAGATCAGGAGGGAGGGAAGGGACCAAGGGACCAAGGGATCAGGGGATCGAGGAATCGGGGGATAGAGGTGAGGCCGGGACTGCCCTTGATCCCTTGATCCCTGATCCCTCGATCCCTCGATCCCTTGTTCCCCGCTATTCGATCGGCACACACGTGCAAAAGAGATGCCGATCACCCCAGACGTTGTCGACGCGCCCGACCGGCGGCCAGTACTTGTAATCCCGCGTCCATGCCGCGGGGTAGGCCGCCTGCTCGCGCGAGTAGGGGTGCGACCATTCGGCCGACGCGATCGCCATCGCCGTATGCGGCGCGTGCTTCAGCGCGTTGTCCGTCCGATCGGCCCGGCCCTGCTCGATTTCGCGGATTTCCTCGCGAATTCCGATCAGCGTATCGCACAGCCGATCGAGCTCCGCCCGCGATTCGCTCTCGGTCGGCTCGATCATCAGCGTGCCGGGCACGGGGAAGGACATGGTCGGGGCGTGGAAGCCGTAGTCCATCATGCGCTTGGCGATGTCTTCGACCTTGACGCCGGCGGATTCCTCGAACTGCCGACAATCGATGATGAACTCGTGCGCCACGCGCCCGCGGCTGCCCTCGTAGAGCACCGGGTAGTGCTTCTCCAGCCGCGTCGCCATGTAGTTGGCGTTCAGAATCGCGACCTGCGTCGCCTTCGTCAGCCCCTCGCCGCCCATCATGCGGATGTACATCCAGGAGATGGGCAGAATGCTGGGACTCCCGTAGGGAGCGGCGGAGACGGGACCGACCTGTAGCCCGGCCGCCCCCGGCCGGTCCCGTAGCCCGGCCGCCCCCGGCCGGGAATTCTGCGTTTCGGGGGCCCCGACCGAGGACGGCCGGGCGGCATCAGACCCGGCCGAGGGCGGCCGGGCTACGGCCTCATTGATCCACTCGCGCCAAATCCACGGATATTGGTCCGGGTCTGAAACCAGCCCTCTGCGAACCGGATTCTGGCAGACGTACTCGACTTTGGCCTCGAGCGATTCGTCCTTGCGGAGCACGTGATCGAAATACTCGGGCTGCCAGACCACGCCCTTCCGGTTCAGTAGCTTGTTGACCGTGTGCGCCGCGGACCCCTTGATGCTGTTCATGATCTGCGGAAGTCCGAACGGGACGCCGCTTTCGTCCTCCAGTGGGGAGAAGACAAGGTGAATGTGATCCGGCATCACCACCGCAACGTACACCTGGATCATCGTGCCATGATCGTGCAGGCAGTGATTGAGAACCGCCCCACGAACGGATTCGGGCAACGTCCAGCGATCCTGCGTGCAGAACGTGACAAAGAGCGGGCGGCCATCGCCGCGAATGTGCGGGAGAAACCGCCGATGAGCATCCGCCGCGCGTTGCGCAACAGGTCGTGCGGCCGGATGTAGCCCAGCCGCATGTAGCCCGGCCGGATGTAGCCCGGCCGCCCCCGGCCGGTCCAGATCGACGGACGCGGCCGAGGGCGGCCGGGCTACGTCAGACCCGACCGAGGGCGGCCGGGCTACATGCCCCGGGAGAAAGTCCTTCAAGTGCGCCGCCACCGCAATCGGCCCCATCCCCGGCCCGCCGCCGCCGTGTGGGATGCAGAACGTCTTGTGCAGGTTCAGGTGGCACACGTCGGCGCCGATGTCGGCGGGGCGGGTCAGGCCGACTTGCGCGTTCATGTTCGCCCCATCCATGTACACCTGCCCGCCATGCTGATGCACGATGTCGCATATCTCGCGGATGCTCTCCTCAAACACGCCGTGCGTGGAGGGATACGTGACCATCAGTGCGCCGAGCCGCGCCGCGTGCTCCGCGGCTTTTGACCGCAGGTCCGCCACGTCGATATTGCCCTTCTCATCGCAGCGCACCGCGACGACGCGGAAACCCGCCATGACGGCGCTGGCGGGGTTTGTGCCATGCGCCGAAGTCGGAATAAGGCAGACGTCCCGTGTTTGAGTCTTCACTTCTGACTTCTGACTTCTGACTTCCGACTTCGCTTCGCGGTACGCCCGAATCGCCAGCAGCCCCGCGTATTCCCCTTGCGATCCCGCGTTCGGCTGCAGCGACACTGCCGCGAAGCCGGTGATCTCCGCGAGCCACGCTTCGAGCTGTCGATACATCTCAGCGTAGCCCTGCTGCTGCCCGGCGGGAGCAAACGGGTGAATCCGGCCGAACTCGGGCCACGTGACCGGGATCATCTCCGCCGTCGCGTTGAGCTTCATCGTGCAGGAGCCGAGCGGGATATTGGAGGTCGTGAGCGAAAGGTCGCGCGATTGCAGGCGATTCATGTACCGCAGCATCTCGTGTTCGCAGTGATACGAACTGAACACCGGGTGCATGAGGAAGGCCGTCTCGCGCGCGAAGGCCGGCGGGAATCCGGTTTTCGCGGATGCGCCCAGCGTGGCGATGTCCTCGTTTCCGCCGCCGAAGCAGGCGAGCACGTCGCGCAACGTGTCGCGGTCGCAGGTTTCGTCGAGACTGAGGCCGAGCGCGCCGCCGTCGAGCGGACGGAGGTTGATTCGTCGCGCGCGGGCCGCGTCGAGCACTTGCTCCGCGGTTCGGCCAACCGGCTCAACCCGAAGCGTGTCGAAAACCGCGTCCTCGGCAATGCGATGACCGAGTTTCAGCAGACCGCGGCGAAGCGTCTGCGTCATCAGATGGACGCGTTGCGCAATCCGCCTCAGCCCCTCCGGTCCGTGATACACCGCGTACATCCCCGCCATCACCGCCAGCAGCACCTGCGCCGTGCAGATGTTGCTGGTCGCCTTTTCACGGCGGATATGCTGCTCGCGTGTCTGGATCGCCAGCCGATAGGCCGGCTTGCCGTGCACATCCTTCGATACGCCGATGATCCGACCCGGCATCTGCCGCTTGAATTCGTCGCGGCAGGCCATGAACGCCGCGTGCGGCCCGCCGGCGCCCAGCGGCACGCCGAGGCGCTGCGCGTTGCCGACCGCGATGTCGGCCCCCCACTCGCCGGGCGGCTTGATGAGCGTCAGCGCCAAGAGGTCGGTCGCGACGACAACCAGCGCCCCCGCCGCGTGCGCTTTTTCCGTCAACTCCTTGTAGCACTCGATCCGTCCGTCGGTCGTCGGATACTGGAGCAGCACGCCGACAAACTTGCGATCATTGAACGCGAGTTTTTTCGGATCGCCGACGACGATTTCGATGCCCAGCGGCTTGGCCCGCGTCTGCACAACCGCGATCGTCTGCGGGTGGCAGTCCTGCGCCACGAAAAACGCCGCCGCCACGTCGTCCTCGTGCGCCGCGACGCACATGTGCATCGCCTCGGCGGCGGCGGTGGCTTCGTCCAGCAGCGACGCGTTCGCCAGCGGGAGCGCGGTCAGGTCCGCCACCATGGTCTGGAAGTTGATCAGCGCTTCGAGCCGGCCCTGCGAGATCTCCGCCTGGTACGGCGTGTACTGCGTGTACCAACCCGGGTTCTCCATGATGTTCCGCAGAATCACCGGCGGCGTGATCGTGTCGTAATAGCCCATCCCGATCAGCGAGCGGAAGACCTGGTTCTTCGAGGCGATGGCGCGCAGCTCCGTCAGCGCCTGGCTTTCGCTGCGCGGCGCGTCCAGCGCCAGCGGCGATTTCAGCCGGATGCCCACCGGGACGGTTTGATTGACAAGTTCGTCTAGCGATCCGACGCCGATGAGCTTCAGCATCCGCCGAATCTCGGCGTCGTCGGGGCCGATGTGGCGATGGGCGAAGGTATCGCACGGTGCAAGCAGGTCAGACGGCACGTCTGCATCAAACATGGCGGTCCATACTCCGTTCCGCGAAGCGCCCGACCGCAGCGGTGATGCCGCCGCGACGGGCAAAGTCTGGAATTATACCAGCTTCGCAGAAGGCGGCTGGGTCCGCCCGTTCGACTGCTTCCGGCGCGCGTGGCCAAAGTTTGTTGACAGATGCCGGCGACCGGGCCGTCTTTCCGAACCCGCCGCGCCGAGCGGCGGGTCGACGATCGTGGGCGAGCGGCGCCAAAAAGGCCGGGGACGTCGACCCGCCGCCTGGCGCCCGCTCACGCTGCACGTTACGACGGCGGCGCGGAATTGCGCACAGTCGATTACGATGGGCCGCCCGGCGACGAGCGCCGCGCTTGCCGGGCCGCGGGGAAACGGACGCGGCGAGACTTGGTTGGGGCAGGCTCCGTGTGACGCGAACGTGTGCACTTGCGCTTCTTCTGGCGATGGTTGCGGCGGCGGGCTGCGCGAAGAAAGACCGTCCAGCGCGCGTCGAGGTCGAGCCGGAAATCGTCCTGCTCGATGAGAGCGAGTTCGACGAATTCGCCGGGCGCGTCGCCGAGGCGCTGACGGCGTCGCTGGCGGCGCGCGACGGCGCGACGGCGGATGCGGCGACGACGCGGCTCGTTGCCGGACCGCGACCGGCGGCCGACGACGGCGCTTCCCAACACGACGTGCAGGCCCTCGCTGCCGCGCTGGCGGCCGGGTTGAACGATCGCATGAGCGGCAGGGCAGTTTTCAGAGAATCCGCGGCTGACGCGGCAACGCTCACGGCGGAGCTGAGCCTGTCGCCGGCGGAAAACGGGGCCAAGTCGCTAACACTGGTCGTTCGGGAGGCCGGCACCTCGGATGCGCTCGTGCGCGAGTCGATTCTGGTCCAGCCGCCGCCGGTCCTGGCGGAAGCGCCGCCGCGACGGTCCGCCGGAGCGCGCGCGGGCGAGCCGCAGCGCAGCCCGCGTCCGTCCGCGTCCCGTAGCCACACCGCCGACCGGCAGTCAGATGAGAACGCAGATTCGCGCGAGGGCGAGAAGCCCCGCCGCCGCAAAATCAACATCGATGCCGACCCGCGCGGCCTGCTCGAGTTCATCCGCGAACAGGCGCCGTGGAACGCGCAGCGCACGCTCGGCGATCCGGGCGGCGAGACGATCTTCGTTGACGACGGCGCGTGGAAGCGGCATCGGCTGCTGGGGCAGCACACACAGCGCACCGCTGACGGCCGCCTGCGCGTGGAACTGGACTTCCGCGCCCGCCAGCGCCGCGGCGACGCGAATCTGCGAGTGGTGCTGATGGATGAAGCGGGCTCTCAGATCGAGGTGACGCCGGTGCTGCCCTACCGGTTCCTGCCGGACTACACGACGACGGTGGTGGTTACGTCGGTTAGCAAGGCGGCGGCGGGGTACGTCTGTTTGATTGACGACTGATCTGGGATTGCGGATCTTTCGCAGACGAGCAACCTCCGCAAGGCAAACGCCCTCATTGAACTTCGGCGGTCGAAGGCTCGAGTTTCTTGTCTATCTCACTTGCGAGGTTCTCCGCAGCGGTCGTCGTGCGGATGACCTCGATGTCGTAAGTGTTGAACTCCTTGATCGCTGATTCCAGATCCTCGCGCATCAAGTCGAATTCCGAGGGCGTTTGATCGCTAAACGCACTGGCAAACTGGTCCGCAAGTAACACGTATCGCGTCGCCTTTCCGTCGACCTTTGCCCGCAGAAACTCAGGCAGCCGCTGGATGACCTTCGGCAGGCGCTCGATTTCATTAGCGGTGTGGCCGATCTGATTCGCTACCTCCACTTTGTCAATCGCGAGCAGTTCGCCATCTAGGACTTGTCGGTACGCAATCCAGAGTCGATTCTCGTTGATAACTACGTGCGTGTGCTTGCGAAGTCCGCGTTGGACGAATCGTCTCGCCACCGCGAGTTGCCGAAACCGACCCGTCGGACGTGTGGCCGCCGGCTCCTCGCTCGGCCGCGGAGCGACCAATCGGCTGAAGAGCGACTCGAGCACGGTGCCAAAATCGCTCTCGCCAGTGGATATCGAAAGGGGCCGCGTGAGGAGAATCGGTCCGTTGCACAGGCCTTCGAGATATCTCAAGAACTCGCTGCTTCTGCGGTCCGGCTGAAAGAGCGGATATGCACTTCCCTTGATTTCCTCTTGAAAGAAGGCCTTCCATGAATGCCAAGTCGGCGTGTCGACGATTTTTTGTTTGGCGGCGTGCGGGTTCAACTTGAACTCAAGTCTGCCCGTTTCCTGGTCCTGCAGGATTACTCCAACGTTCAGCGGCTCCATCCGATCAGCATCCGGTACATATCGGATCAGCAGGTAGCGATACTCGTTCATCGCCGTCGCCCTTTCCTGTTTGGCAAGTCAGGAAACAAGTTCCGGGATTTCTCAATCTGGTCAAAGAGCGTCGCGCGTCGGGCTTTAAGAAAGTCGACGAGCGCCCGTCGTTCGCTCTCGTTGGGCCGGTCGAGCTCTTGCGGAATTCGGTCGACCACCGAGTCGATGAAATAGTCGGGCAGTGTCTTAATCTTGTCGCACCACGTCCGCACGGCATCCCAATCCGTCAGAAACTCTCGATAGGTGTTTTGCTTGTGGTCCATATCGAATAGTGCCGCAATATCCTTGCCAACGGCGGTTAACCGCGGTGCACCGGCCTCGATTCCGGCCGTTGGGCGGGGCCGGTAAAAGCACGCGTTACCATGATCATAGAGAAACAACCGGCCGTCGGCATCGAGGGCCAAGTTCCGCCGTTTCGGTGAAAACGCGCGGTCGTTGTTGGCCACGAACAAATCGAAGATGATTGCACCGTGGATCTCGAGTGAGTGGGTGTCCACGTACTCCTTCAAACGTCTCGCGGTCGCCGGCGGTTCCGACATCGCCTGGTCTTTCCGAAACAGCGCAATCAGGGCGGTCCAACCCTCCTGATTACGGTACGCAAGCACAGGAGGCAGGTTCAAGCCGAGGGCGCGGGGTCGGCATCAACTTAGTGGGTAAAAGACAAAGGCCCTGGCCTCGGTTTCAATGGCGTGGGGTTTGAGCGAGCCATTGGCCAAGGAGGGCCAAACGTGGATCTTACCAGCGTTGCCGAGCAGGTGTTGGCGTTTTGCGGGGAGGATGGGGTTTTGCTGTCGGATGATTTGACGCAGGTGGAAACGGCGGTTCTGGAGGCGGTTCGGCGGATCGGGGCAAGAGCGGTCGAGCTTCATTTGGGGCGGCAGAAGCTGGGGTATGAGGGAACCAGCCGGGTGTGCGGGTGCGGCGGGGCGCAGCGGTTTGTGGATCAGCGGCCCAAGCTGATTGCGACGCAGATGGGTCAGATCGGGATTCGGCGTGCGTACTACCGCTGCCGGTCTTGCGGCCGGTCGGCGTTGCCGTACGACGAGCGGGTGGGGTTGGGGGCGGGGGCCGAGAGCGTCGGTCTGGCGAAGGCGGCGGCGCTCTTGGGGATTGAGAACACGTTTGCCAGCGCCGCGTCCACGTTGTACGCGCTGACCGGTCAGCGGCTGAGCGAAGCGACGATTGAGCGGCTGACGGAGCGGGTGGGCGGGGTGGCGGCGCAGCAGGAGCAGCAACGGGCCGCGGCCATGGCGGAGTGGAAAGCGCCGCCGGCGGAGGCGTCGCCGGAGACGTTCTATGTGACCGTGGACGGCGTGCAGGTGCACCAGGCGGACGGCTGGCACGAAGCCAAGTGCGTGGCGTGCTATTGGGATCAGCCCGGCCAGCCCGCCGGCGTGGATCGCGAAGTGCGCTACGGGGTGCGGTTTGAAGGCGCGGCGGCGTTCGTGTCGTTCGTCTGGGAATTGGCCTGTCGCTGCGGCCTGGAGCGGGCCCGGCGCGTGGTGCTGCTGGGCGACGGGGCGCGGTGGATCTGGGAGCACATCGGCGGGTTGTTGAAAGAGGCGGTCTGCATCGTGGACTGGTATCACGCGATGGAGCACGTGTGGACCTGCGGGCGGGCCCTGGGGGGCGAGCAAACGCCGGAAACGGCGAGCTGGGTGAAATCGATCGAAACGCTGCTGTGGGACGGGCAGGTGCGCGCGATTCTCGACCAGTTGAAGGCCGAGCGCTGCGGCACGCGCGCCAAGAACAAGCGGGCGGCGTTACAAGCCCTGATCACCTACATCGAGAACCAGGACGATCGATTGGCCTATGACCGCTTCCGAGAGATGGGCCTGGACATCGGCTCGGGCCGGGTCGAAGCGGCCTGCAAGCACGTGGTCGCCCTGCGAATGAAACGCTGCGGAATGCGCTGGTCCAAGGCCGGATCCCAAAACGTCCTCTCGCTCCGCGTCGCCCACCTCAACAGCGACTGGGAGCGCGTCTGGAACACGCGACCGTTAGCCAGGGTCGCCTGAAAACTACCCACTAAGTTGATGCCGACCCAGGGCGATTCCGATGTGGGTTGCGACGATCTCGTTCGCGACGGTATAAGGAAAATCCGGGTTGTTCTTTTTCCCGAGGAACTGGACGTTATAGGTAGTTTTCTCGCCCGACTGCCCGCCCAGCGGATCACCCGGGGTTTCGATAATCTCGCAAATGTACGACACGGTCGCTCCGGACGTGAGGCCCCGCGCGAGCCGCGGGGGCGCACCGACCGCCCGGAGAATAACGCTCCGACTTGGCCCGTCAACGCCTCGCTCATCCGCACCCGCACCCCCCATGCCCGTTGCCGTTGCCTTCGGAATAATGCCCGTGCTTGTTCGCACCGCCGCCTGAGCCGCAGCATCCGCCGCTGCCGCCGAGAATCCGCACGCCGGGCATGGCCGCGGCGCCGCTCACGACCTTCAGCGCCCGGCGGGCGCGGTCGTTGCGGTCGCCCTGCGTCGAGCCGACCCACTCTTCGCCTTCGTCATCCTGGAAGCCGTTGCGGTTGGCCCAGGGCATCACCGCGTTCGGATGGCTGCTGGGGCGTAGCGCGATGTTCGGATTCTCGCGCTGCCAGTCGGGATTGGCCTGGCTGTACATCTTTTCGATGAACGGACGATACGTCGGCCCGCTGTTGATCGTGCAGAACGGATAGACGCCGTCGGGCGTGGCGTACTGGATGATGCAGCGGCGGACGCGCTCGATGTCGTAGTTGTAGCGGTCCATGAAGTGCATGCCGGCGGTCATCAGCGTGCGGAAGGTCTTCTTGCCGGAGTCGCCGCGGCCGACGTGCTTGTCGGTCAGGCCTTTGAGCGCGTGCATGAACGTGAACGGCGTGATGCGCGTGTCCATCTCGCGCCAGCGATAGCTCTTCAGGAAGTTCCAGACCAACGCGAGCTTGTCCATCGTCGTCGCCCGGCCGTGCGGACGGGTCTTGGCGATCTTCGCGTGCAGCTCGTTCATGCCGCCAAACAGCTTGGCCACGTCGAAGAGCTTCGGAATCGGAATCGCCTCGCGCTCCGGCGTCACGAAGAAATAGGTGCCGAAGGCGCAGTCGCTATGGCAGCTTGGGCGGATTTTGGGCTTGCCGTCCAGCGTTTGGAGAATGCGCGACAGCGGCGTCAGAAACGAGAGCGGCGTGAAATCGCGATGCGGATCGGCCTCTGAACACTTGGCCAGGTCGTGCGCCAGGTCGCCCAGCGTGTAGCGTTTGCGCTCCAGCTCGCGGCGGTTGATTCGGCCGGTGAAGACGACCGGCTGGTAGCTGATGGCGCTCACCACGTCGACGTTTTGCACGGCGAACTTGAAGATCGTCGCGACCTGGTCGTCGTTGAAGTTCTTGATGATGGTCGGGACGAAGCAGATTTTCAGCCCGAACTTTCGGCAGTTCTCGATGCACTCCAGCTTTTTCTCGAGCAGCGGCTCAGCCCGCACCTTCTTGTAGATGCGATCGTCCAGCCCGTCGAACTGGAGATAGAGCGTGTGCAGGCCGGCTTCGGCGGAGCGCTCGGCGAAGTCCGGATTTGCGTGCGTGATGCCGTTGGTGGCGATCTGCACGTGCGAGAAGCCCATTTCGTTGGCCTTGCGGACGATCTTGTGGAACTCGGGGTGAATCGTCGGCTCACCGCCGGTGAACTGAATCGCCGTCGCCGGGTACGGATGCTGGTTTCGCAGCATCTGGAGCATTTCGACGACCATCTCGTAGGTCGGCTCGCTGACGTAGCCGGCGGTATTGCTGTTGGCGAAGCAGACCGGGCAGGTCAGGTTGCAGCGGTTGGTCAGGTCCATCTGCGCCAGGCACGACGCCGAGATGTGCTGGTTGCACAGGCCGCAGTCGGAGGGGCAGCTATAGGCCTTCTCCACCTGGGGCTCGAGCACGCCGGCCTCGTCCTGAAAGGCCATGCGCGTGCTCTTGATGTAGAGGTAGGCGTCGGTGCTGATCTTGTCGCGAAAGTAGCCGTGCTCGGGGCAGGTCTTGTCGATCAGGACTTCCTTGCCGCGCAGGTAGTAGCGGCCGAGGATGTTGCAACTGCACTCGGGGCAGAGCGTCTCGACGGTCTTGGGCAGCTCCTTGACGATCGGGCGGATGATGAAGCCCTTGTGCGTCTTGCGCGGCTGCTTAGGATCCTGGTAGCCGGGCTTGTTCTTGACGAACAGCACGTCGTTGTAGGCCTCGCGGTATTCGCCGCAGTTGCCGCAATTGAAGCTCAGGTAGATACGATCCTCGGCCGGCTCGTACTCGAACTGGCCGGGGACGGTGTCGTCGCACTTGGTGCAGTGGAACAGGCCCTTCCACGGCAGGCCCTTGACGCCCTTCTGAACCGGCGCGTATTTGCGCATCCCCACCTTGTATTTCTCGATTTCGGTGACGGCGTCGGCTTCCGTCGCGGCTTTCCGCTTGATCTCGTGAATGGGCCGGTGCAAGACGCCGCTGCGCTGCTTGGGGTCGAAGCTGACCGCCGCCGCGCCGTCGGGCGGGAGCATCGCGGCCCCGCTGTCATCCGGCTCGGCCAGGTCGCGGTTCACGTCGGTGCGTGCGGCGTCGTCGACCACGTGCTGGTGGCAGACCTGGTGGAATTCGCCGTGAAAACGCCGGTCGAACGTCTCGGCACAGGCCTGGGCGTCGACTTCCAGTTCCACTCGCTGCGGCTTGACCTCGGGCATTGGCTCTCCAACGATCAAGAAGAAAACGACCACGGAGACACGGAGGCACGGAGAAGACAAAGACGGGGATAGTGGGCTTGAGGGGCAAACGGCGCGAGGGCGTGCGCAAGACGGCGCGGTCCTGTGGCGCTAGGGTCCTTCGTCCCTGCTTCCCGCATTTCTCCGTGTCTCCGTGACTCCGTGGTTCAATTCAATTCACAAGAACGCCTTCCAACTCGCTGCGAATCCCGTCGCGCTCCAGCGTCGCGCCGGCGTTCAGCCGTTCCAGAAGCGCCGCGATGCGGGCCTTCGGGCCGTCGCCGGGCGGGACGAAGCCGTCGAAAACGTGCTGGCCGTTCATGGCCTGCTCGATGGCGTCGTCGCGCTCGTGCTCCTCCAGCTCGCTGAAATAGACCACGCGGTACGCGCCCGCGCCGGGCGCGTCGCGGTAGATCTCGAACATCACCTTGGCGGGCGCGGCGGATTTCGCATTCACGTCGTCATCATACCTCGATCAACTGCCCGTGCCGCTCGCGCGAGACCTCCTCGCGCAGGTTCATTTCGATCATCGAAAGCTTCTGCTCAATCTCGGCCATGCGCCGCTTGCGGCTGACGAGCCGCTCGCGGTAGCGCTTCAGGAAGTAGCCGATCGTCTCGATGCGAATCTTGATCGACCCGGACGGCTTGTTCTCGTCGATGTCCTTGAAACAGAAATAGGGCGTGCCGCTGTTTTCGATCACTTCCTCGACCACCGTGTAGATCGGAGCGTCATGGCCGCACTTGAAGCTCGACAGCTCCAGCGCCACCAGGTTTGGATGCCGGGCGGCGTACTTGGCCGCCCAGACCTTGCGGCTGGTGTTCTCGCTGTAGCTGTTCTTCCAGGCGTCCTCGATCGAGAGCGGGCTGCGGAAATCGCGGGCGCGCACCTCGTCGCCGAAGAGCCGCTCCAGAATGTCCGCATCAAGCGGCAGGCAATCCTGCGTGAGAATGGGATAGCCGAGCTTCTGAAGCTCGTCGCAGATTTCGTGATTCAGCCCGGGGTCGTTGTGATAAGGCCGCGCCAGCACGACCACCGCCAGCCGGTCCTCGCGCTCAATCGCGTCGAGCACTTCGCGGGCTTTCTCACGCATGCGACGGTCGTAATCGGCCAAAGCGGCCAGGCCGGCCTGCACGGCGCGGCGGCTCTCCTCCTCGCTGACGCCGATTTCATCCTTGAAGGCGTTGTACATCTCGCGGGCCGCCAGTAGCGGCTTGCACAGATCGACCAGGGGGTTGACGTACTTCACGCCAAGCTGGGCGAAGAGGTCGCTTTCCTTGGTGAACGCCGCTTTCACGGCTTCGGGTGTGATCGCGACGGTCGGACAGGCGCGGTGCGACTGACACCCTTCCAGAAAACTCGGCAAGGCGTCGATCATTGGGAAAAAGATGCAATCCAGCGGCGGCACGCTGCGTGTAGGGTGGGCCGTGCCCACCTCTTGCTGCGCCCCGGGCGCGGCTGGCTCATGCTGGGCATGGCCCACCCCACAGGCCTGTTCCCTGTTCCCTGTTCCCTGTTCCCTCTTCCGCGGCGTGTGCTTGTGATAAAGGAGGTTGTGCACATGCGGAATCCCGATCTTGCTCGGGAAGCAGGGATCGATCGAGCCGCGTTTGGCGCCTTCCTTGTACATCTCCTCGCTCGTGTAATCCGAATAGACGAGGTTGTCGGCCTTGATGCCGAGGCTCTCGAACCACGCCATGAAGAACGGCGCCGTGCTGTAAATGTTCAGCAGCCGCGGAATGCCGACGCGATACGTCGCCCGCCGCCGCATGAGTTGCGCGCGTGACGCCCCATGCGCCAGCTCGCCGTCAGCAGCGCCGTTGTTTCCTTGTTCCTTTGTTTCCTTGTTCCCCTTCCACGGAATCCTCAGCCACGAAAGCCGCGACGGCCTTTCGGCGGGAATCGGATCGGCGACGCTTGCCGCTCCGGTCGGCTTGAAGACGTCCTTCGCGGCAATCTCAACCAGGTTCGGATTGGCTTTTTTGACCGCGTCCAGTCCGGCCTTGATGTCGCGCATGTCGTTGACGTCTTCGACCGTGCCCTTCTCGCAGGTCGCGATGATGAGACGCTGCTCCCCTTCGAGCAGCGGCACCTTCGACTTGCTCTTCTTCACGGATTCCGCCGTGCCGCGCTTGATGCGCGACGGCCGGCCGTCTTCGCCCGGCACGCGGCTGGTGTGCGTAACCAAGTCAATGCCCGATTGTGAATTGCCATTGTCGGCCGCGGCCACCACCGGCAGCGCGACCCCCGCGCCCCGCGCCCCGCGCCCTGCGCCCTCCCCCGCAGCGGGCGACGCGCCCTCACTCTCCGATTTCACATCGATGAACGTGCGCAGGCATTTGTTCTTGCAGAAGTAGCAGCGCGTATTCTCGTCGCGCGTCGTGCGATACTGAATCTTGCTCACGCGCTCCAGCCCGATGAACGTCGTCTTCAGCCCCTGCTCGTCCCACAACCGGTGCGCTTCGATCGCGCAGCCGATCGCCCCGCTTTCGCCGCAATGCTCGTGAACAATGACATTCGGCGTCAGGCCGGTGCCGGGGAAGCGCGACTCGATGAAATCCACCTGCGATTTCACCGCCGCCAGGTTGTGCTGCGTGCCGCCTTGCAGGACGAAATTCGTCCCCAGCTTGGCGATGTTCGGAATCTGCGAGACGTAGAGCCAGATGTTCTTGGGCAGCACCGCCGCCAGCCCCGCCATGATTTCGTGCGGCTGCCAGCCCTGCCGCTGGAAATCGACGATGTCGGACTGCATGAAGACCGCGCAGCCATAGCCGAACTCCGGCATGGCTTCAGCTTCAAACGCGCGGTCGGCGAATTGCTCGACCGGAATGTTGAAGGTCTGCGCGGTGGATTGCAGGAAGTAGCCGTTGCCCGCCGAACACTGCGTGTTCAGCTTGAAGTCCTTCACCTGGCCGTGCTTCAGAATGATGAGCTTGATGTCCTGTCCGCCCACGTCGACGATCACGTCAGTCTGCGGATAGAAGTGCAGGCAGGCCTCGGTATGGGCGACGGTCTCGACCAGGGCCGTGTCGCCGCCCAGCACGTCTTTGAGAATGTCCTTCGCATAACCGGTCGTGCCGACGCCGAGGATTTCGAGCGTGCAGCCCTGTTCGGCCATCTGCTTTTCGATCTTGCCGATGATCTCGATCGTGTCCTCGATCGGATTGCCCTTTGAGAGCTGGTACGACTTCGCGATCACCTTCTTGTCGACGTCGAGCAGCACGCCCTTGGTGCTGGTCGAGCCGCCGTCGACGCCCAGAAACGCCCGCACGCGCGTGCCCGAGGCGTATTTCGCGGGCGACCAGGGCTTCTTGCGGAAGCGTTCCTTGAACTCGGCCAGGTCGTCGGCGCCTTTCGAGAGCCCCTTGGCGCCACGCGAGAGTTTTTCCTCGATCCGGCCATGCGTGACGTACCAAAGGAGATCGTCCGGCCCTTCGTACACGCCCGTGTCCGGATCGTCCGCGATTTCGATCTTGCCGAACTCGACCGCGCCCAGGGCCGCGAAATACTGCGCGTTGTCCGGCACGATGATCAGATCATCCGCCGCCTTGCGCATCTGCTCGGGCGTGGCGTCGTGGCCGCAGTAATAGCCCTCGGGAAGCTGCACGCCGCGCTCGCGCCAGATCGTCGGAATGTTCGCCCGCCAGCATTCGAGCATGCCGCGGATGTACGTATTCGGCCCGCCCAGGAGCAGCACCTTCGGCCGCAGTGTGTGACCGCGCGTCAGCACCGACAGGTTCTGCTGAATGATCGACTCGAACAGCGACGCCATCAGCTCGTCCGACGGCACGCCGGTCTTCTGCAACCCATTGATGTCCGTCTCGGCGAACACGCCGCACTTGCCCGCGACCGGGTGCAGCTTCAGGCCGTAGTAGCCGCACTCGGCCAGTTTTTCGGCGGGGATTTTGAGCTTGGCGTTGATCTTGTCGATAACCGCGCCGGTTCCGCCGGCGCACTTGTCGTTCATCGACGGGATTTTTTTCTTCTTGCCGCTCTGCTCTTCGGTTTTGAAGACGATGATCTTGGCGTCCTGCCCGCCGAGCTCGACCACCGACTGCACGTCGGGATAGAGCTTCTCAACCGCCAGCGAGACCGCGTTCACTTCCTGCACGAAGCGGCCGCCGATGCGGGCGGCGATGCCGCTGCTGCCCGAGCCGGTCAGAAAGATGCGGACGGCGCTCCGCGGAAGCGACGATTTCGCAGGGTGGGCCGTGCCCACCACGGGCGTAGGGTGGGCATTGCCCACCATTTGGTCCGCTTCCGCCGCCGGCGGTGAATGGTGGGCGTGCCCCACCCTACCGTCGTCCGGGACGATCCCGAATTCGGCCTCGATCCGCCGCAGGAATTCGAGCGTCTTCTCCGGCTGCTTGGTGTCGTGCCGCTGATAATCCTTCCACAGAATTTGGTCGGTCACGGGATCAACCACGACCGCTTTCACCGTCGTCGAGCCGATGTCGAGGCCGATCAAGAGCCCCTGCGGATGCTCCGGCGTCGCGGCAAACGGCCGCCGCGTGCGCTGCGGACGCTCTTTCGAGCTGCTCTTCGGCGTGGCGGAGATATTCAGCTTCACCAGCGAGACATTGTCCGTCGGCGTGGCGGAAGACTTAGTCCCGCAGCCGCCGCTGCTGCATCCGCCGTGAAGAAAGCGCGTGATCGGACGACGCATCAGCACACCTCCGGGCGTGGCGCGACATGCGACGCGCAGCCGGTCGTGGTAGAATTGGGATTATGAAGCCTGCAATGACGAAGGCACAGGCCCGCGCGTGGAAACGCGGGTGGAAGCTGGTCAACGAATTTGAGCGTGAGGAGCTTCGCAAGACGTCGATCGAAGTGAAATTCCGCCAGCTCGCCGCCATGATGCAGTCGGCCTTCGCCTTGGGCTGGGACACATCCGCGCCGGCGGAGTTGAAGGCGATTCGCGCGATGTGGGTGCGGTTGAAGAAGGCCCATCGTGACGCCCGATGAGATGCTGGCGAAGAAATCAGCCCCCCGAACGCCGCGCAAGCCGCCGCGCCGAAAACCCTGAGCACGCTCAACGCAGCGCGAAAACATAGGCGCCTCAGTCCGCCGCAATCACGGGGCCGCACCGGCGGGACGCCGATGCTCCCCGGCGACTTCCTAATTCGACATTGAACCTTCGGCCTTCATGCGCTCGCCGACGTATCGCACGAACTTCGCCGCGCGGCCCGTGATATCGTCGTAGTGCGGCACAAGCTGCATCGCCTTGAGCGGCCGCCGCAGCTCGCGGTGTTCCGGCTTGGCGATGTACGCGCGAATCTGATCCAGCGAGAAGCCCGTCTTCTGCACCTCGGCCTGGAACTCCGCACGCGATTTGACCTTGGCCTCGCCCAGCGCCATCTGCACGCGGCTGTGCGCGTTCACGTCACCTTCGCCGGACGTCTCAATCGGAATATAGATCAGGTCGGGGAAGTGGCTGACGACCGCGGCCTGGGCGCCGTCGCTCTGCGTGCTCGGCATGCAGCCGAAGGGCTTCAGACTCAGCACCATGTGGGCGTACTTCTTCGCCGAGTAGTAGATCGCCTTGGCGACTTCCAGGTGCCCTTCGCCGCCGCCGAGCCGGCTGTTGTAGTAGGGATGGCCCTGGCGCTCGAGGTGTTTCTGGCAGGCCAGCTCGTGCGCCGTGCCGCCCAAAGCGTTGCGGATGCGCTCGTACTCGCGCCGCAGGATGCGCTGCCCCAGCGTCAGCTTCGCCAGCTTCGAGTAATAGCGAATCTCGCGCTGAATCTTGCCGCGGATGTCCCACTTCCCCGGCACCGGCTGCCCCTCGACCAGCCCGCGCGCGTCGTGGGCGCGGGCGATGTTCTGATGCAGCAGGTACGACACCCAGGTCGAAATCGGCTCGACCAGCACCTCCGCCCCTTCGCGCTCCAGGAACGGGAACATGTTGAAATTCCCGTCGCCCTCGGTGGTCTGCGCCCAGAATTCGCCGGTCACCTTGCAGATCGGCTTGGCCCGCGTGTAATCGACCTCGATCTCCTCGTCGATCGTCGCCGCGATTTCCTCGCACACGCTGGTGTAGTAGTCGCGGAAGAGCTGGTCGATGAACTTCTCGGCCATGGCGTCGCTGTCCACCGGCGTGATCTTCGACAGCAGCCTGGCCGTCATGCCCGGCTTCAGGTTGTATTTCTTGCTGCGCAGCTTCTCCGTCAGCCGCTGCGTCGCTTTCTCGAACACCTCGTTGGTCCGCCCGGCGACGGTCTCGTACGGCCGAACGTGATACGCGATCTCGTTCAGCAGGTCGCCCAGGAACACGCTGTTCAGCAGCGACAGCATGAAATCGAAGTTGAACTCGAAGCCGCGCTCGATGTCGGTCTGGTTCAGCCCGCCGCTCTGATCGAACAGCATCACGCGAAAGCCGTCGAACCCGCTGTTGCGCAGCGCCAAGCGATACTCCGCCTCGTACATTCCGAAGCGGCACGGCCCGCACGCCCCGGCCGTAATGAACGCGTAGTCGCCCAGAATTTGCTCGGTCGAAAGGCCCTGCTTGTCTCTCAGGTCGCGCAGGTAGTTCACCAGCGCGCCGACGGTGAAATAGGTCGGATTGCATTGGCCGTTGTTGCCGAACTCTTTTCCCGTCTGAAAATCCGCCTTCACCGGCGTGGGCACGCGATCGACCTTGTATCCCAGCCCCGACAGCGCCGCCTGCACCAGCCGGTCATGCCTCAGCGTGAAGCCGCCGAAAAGCACCGTGACGCGCTCACGATCCGCTTTGGTGAAGGGCCGCTCGCTCGGCCGCTTGAAGTGCTGAATGCGCTCGCTGGGCAAACCCGCCTCCGCCAGCAAGCGGGCGCGTTCCAGTTCCAGGCGCGATTTGATTTCGGACTCGTAGATCGGCAATGCTGTTGCGCTGTCCAGCGCCGGTGCGATTTGCGTCGCCACGCGCTCCACCTTTCCGTTTTGCGCCGCGCTTCCTGGCAGGACACGCGACTACTCTAACTGGCGGGCCGGCTTCGCCTTGGGGAGCCGCGAAACAAGTCGAGCCGCGCCGGCCGACCCGCGCCAATACCTCACCGAACACCGAGCGCAGGAGACACACTTCCGCGGCGATCGTCAAGCGATTTTCGCGCTACGGGCGCGCATCAAGCGTGTCTCACAATTCATAATGCATTGACATGTAATGACTTACAAAATTCTGGCAGCCGGGACCGGTCGTAGTGTGAAATGCCCCAATCACTGCGCGAATTGCCACACCCCAACGCCCCGCCAGCTTCCCGCGCCCCATTCACAGCCGTCGCGGGGCAGTTTCAGAATTCAATCCCTGGCATCGCGTTTGCCGCGTGGTACGCCGGCATTCGTCGGGCAGCCCGGCGACCGTCTAGGGAGCCGCACGGTCGCTTGCCTGACCCCGGTCGAACGTGCGAGAATGGCTTTTTGCGAATTCAGTCCTCCCAGGAGTTTTCCCATGGCAGCCGCTGCAGTTGAAGCCCCCCGCTCCGCCAGCCGTTCCGACGGCCACGCGGGTCAGCGGAAACGGAACGTCTATGAAAACGTCATCGCCCAGTTCAACCGCGCCGCGGACCTGATGAAGCTTGATCCGCACATCCGCGGCATCCTGGCGACCACTACCAACGAGCTGATCGTCCACTTCCCCGTCAAAATGGACAACGGCGACGTCAAGGTCTTTACCGGCTACCGCGTGCAACACAACAACGCCCTCGGCCCCTACAAGGGCGGCCTGCGGTTTCACCCCGCGGTCGACGTCGACGAGGTCCGCGCCCTGGCCACGTGGATGACCTGGAAAACCGCCCTCAATCACATCCCCTTTGGCGGCGCCAAGGGCGGCATCCAGATGGACCCGGCAGACTTCACCGAACATGAGCTGGAGCGCATCACCCGCCGCTTCACGTTCGCCCTCGGCGACAACATCGGCCCCGAGTACGACATCCCCGCGCCCGACGTCAACACCGGTGCGCAACACATGGCCTGGATCATGGACACCTACCTCACGTCCATCTCCGCCCACGAGCGCGGCCGCAACATCCACGTCGTCACCGGAAAGCCGATCGAGTCCGGCGGCAGCGTCGGACGCGACAAGGCCACCGGCCAGGGCGTGGTCTACATGATCGAAGAGTGGGCCCGCGACAACAAAGTCGATCTCTCGAAAGTGTCCTACATCGTGCAGGGATTCGGAAACGTCGGCTCCTGGTCCGCCCGGCTGCTCAAGCCGCACGGCGCGAAGCTGCTGGCCGTCCAGGACCACACCGGCGCCATTCGCAATCCAGGCGGCATCGATCCCGACGCGCTCGCGGCGTGGGTCGAAAAGAACCGCGGCGTGCGCGGCTATCCCGAAGCCGAAGCGACCGATCTGAAAACCGTGTTCGCAACGAAGGCGGACATCTTCATCCCCGCCGCCCTCGAGAATCAGATCACGGCTGAGACGGCGCCGCTGCTGAACGTGCGACTGGTCGCCGAAGGCGCCAACGGCCCGACCGACCCCGAAGGAGACGCCATTCTCCAGAAGAAAGGCACGCACGTCATTCCGGACATTCTGTGCAACTCCGGCGGCGTGATCGTGAGCTACTTCGAGTGGTTGCAGAACAAGCGCAGCGAGGCGTGGGAGCTGGAGGAGGTTGATCACAAGCTGCACCGCACGATCACCGCCTCCTACGTCCGCGTCCGCGACACCGCCAAGCAGTACAACTGCGACTGGCGCACCGCGGCGTACATCGTCGCCATGTCGCGGCTGGAGCGCGTGTATCGGGAGCGCGGCATCTTCCCATAGCGAAGCGCCCTCGATCAGCGCCGTGCCTCTGCCGCGCCGCGCCGTCCTGGTCGAGTTTGACGATGGGTGCCATGGGTGCCATGCCGACGGCCTTTGCGTCGACATGCCCACGCAAAAGCCGTGGGCATGGCGCCCGAACGTAGGAGCGGTATTGGTCAGACGATGAGGCTGACCAGCCGTCCTTTCACCACCACCCAGCGCTTGATCGGCTTGCCGGCCAGGTGTTCGGCGGCGGCGGCAGCGGCGGAAACGACGGCGTCGTCCGCCGCGACCGTGAGGGAGCGGAGCCTGAAGAACCGCTTGCTTACGCGCGCGGCTCGGATTGAATCACCAATCGTGTGATAACCTCCAGTTTGCGCCCGGTTTCAATAGCCGGCGTAGTGGACAATCGTCACCTCCACGTCCGGTGCAGCCCGCAGTTGGCCGCCGGTGAAGGTGATGCCGTTCAGCGCCAGCGCGTCCACGTCGAAGTCCAGCAGCCCGCTGAGCAGCTTGAGTTCGGCCGGGATGCCGCATGTTCCGGCGTACTGCGAGACGTTCGTCGTGCCGCCGTCGGTGTTGAGCACGAGATTCTCGCCGGTTTCGTAGAAGCACAGGTTCGCCCCGCCGAAGCGGAGCGTGCCCTTGTTGACGCGGTACTCGCCTTCGAAGCCGGAGACCTGCACGTAGTACTGCGGCGTCGAGAGCGGCCCGATGAGCATCGTGTCGTCTTCTTCGTCCACCAGGAACAGGCTCGAATTGTCGAGGATGCAAGGCGACGTGATCGAGAACGACCCGCGCACCAGCAGCGGCGACTCGACTGTCAGCCGGTAGTCGTGGTTGCCGACGACTTCGATGATCGCCGGGCCGAGGCTGTCAAACAGGCTGGCCTGCAGCGAGCCGTTGCCGCCCAGCTTGACGGACGAATTCACTACCAGCCGGGGCGTGACGCTGGAAGGCTTGGAGAATTCGATCCGGCCGTTGACGGTGACGCGCTGCGTGTTGCTGGCGCTGTAGGCGATCGAGAGGTCTTTGCCCTTGATCGCCAGGACGCCGCCGGAGTTCACCGTGATGGCGAAGGCGGCTTCGTTCGCGTTCTCGACGCGGCAGGTCTGGCCGTTGAGGATCGTGACCGTGTCGGCGGAGCTCGGATGTCCGGATGGCGACCAGTTGTTGGAGGTGCTCCAGTCGCCCGAAGTCACCTGAAATGTGAAATCGGTCGCGCCGACGCGCGAAGTGCAAATGGCCACCAGGAAGATGGCGAGGAATTGGCGTTTCATGGCATGTACTCCTGATCAGGAGAGAACGGCGCTCCGGAGGGCCGGAAGGGCGCCCCGACGCGCCGTGAAGAGGTTGGTGAACCGAGAAGGATGGGCGGAATCGAAGCTCGAGGCGCGCGCAATGCGCGCCCCGAAGCAACTAGCTCCACGAAAGGGTTGATGTCCAGGATGTTCAGTTGGCCGTCGGAATTCGCGTTAGCGAGCATTCCATCGCAGTAGTACGCCCCTGCGTACCCGTCCGGGTCGGCGAGTGCGAGCACGAAGGGATTCACATCGAGCAAATTCACGACACCGTCGCAGTTGAGATCGCCAGTCGGATAGCGCTCGTTGTACCCTGCCGCGACCTGGAATGGCGTCCCAGCACTCCACGCGATTTCGCCTAGATCGTTGATAGTGCCGTTGTAGTTCCAGAACGGATCAAACGTCATTTGCCGAAGAACTCCGTTCATCGACGTCCACATCTGCCACGTGTGCGTGTCGTCGTGCCAGCGATTGCAGGCGATGTTTCCGGCGAGATTGATGGCCACGTTGGCGCCGGAGTAAACCGCGACGCTCGTGACACCGTCGTCCCAGCGGAGGATTTCAAACCGGTCGGCCGAAGGGCGCCATTGCCAGGCGCAAACGCCAGCATTGTTGATGGCGGGCACTTGCGGTTCGATCAGGTCTTGCGTGAGCTGCGTGACCTGTCCATCGGCGTATCGCATGATCTCTGACGTCCACGGCTGGTCGCATTCGTTGTAGCGCGTCCAAATGACCTGATCCAGATCATTCAGGCGAGGTCCGTCATTATTGAACCCGCTCTGGCTGACCGTGCTTTGCGTCTCGCCGTCGTAGAAGTAGACGTCCGCATTGGCGTTAGCGCAGCCCTGCTGTGAGAGCTTGTTCCAGACCATGTGCCCCAGGTTGTTGATCTTGGGCGCATAGTCCTGAAGCGCGTCATTGGTAATCAACGTGATCTGGTCATTCTTGTACATCGCCACTTCGAGCGTTCCGCCCGGGCCGACGCCGCGGCTCCAGACGATCGTCCCGTCATCGTTGATGTCGGGAAACTCGTCGCGGTAGGTGTCGAGCGTGAGCTGGTAGATCACGCCGTTGTCATACAGCATGATCTCCGACGTGTTCGGATCGTCCCACACAAACCGGGTGGAGAAGACGATCTGGCTGTGATTGTTGATCGCGCCCACGCGGTTGAAGTACGTCCAGTCAGTCAGGTATTCGCGGTGATAGCCCGGCGGCGTCTGGGCCGCGGACAGCGCCGCCAATGCCAGGCACAGCGCCGCTCCGAACGCTCCGCGCATGGATATGGATGCGTGTTTCATGATTGTGGTCTCCATTTGGATTCGGTCCGCGACGCGTTCACGGGTTGTCCGGCGGCTCCGGCGGCGTGTGCGGAAACGTCACGATCACGCCGTCATCGACCGTCACCACTGTATCGCGGCTGGCCGTGCCGGCGACATAAAACAGACGTACACTCACCGTCTGGTCGTCGCCGGTGACGTCCGTGTCGGCCTCGATCGACAGCGTATCGATCGTCACGGACTTCAGCACGATTTGCGTCGACTCCAGCACCGGCAAGATCAGGGCCACGTCCTCGCTCGCCTCCGGAACGCAGTTCTGCGGCGAACCGATCGGCTTCCAGTTGTCGCAGGAGTCCCAACCGTAGCCGCTGGTCGGGCTCCATTTGTACACCGACGCCGACGCCAGCGGCGTCAGCAGCATCACCGTGATCGCGAGAAATCGCTTGGGACGGAGCATGGTGTTCCTCCGTCTTTCCGGCCGCCCCGAACACCCGCCGCGTCAGGCGGGCAGACCGTCTGCCCCTGCGTTCGTACCTGGCGCACGACCCGCTTTGAGGCGACCAATCCGATGGGAGCCGCGTACTCAAGCCCCCGGATGGGGGAGATGCCGGCAAGTCGCGTGCCGCGCTGCAGGTAGTGCGATTTCCCCATTCCCGCCGCAGATTCCGGGTCGCGGCACTTCGTGGGTCGGCGACCGGCTGCGTGAATTGACGCAGCGGTGAGTCAAACCACGCTGAAACTTCGGTGGTGGTCAAGTGTGACGGTGGGGCCGTGCCGACGGCCTTTGCGTCGGCATGCCCACGCAAAAGCCGTGGGCATGGCACCCATTGCACCCAGGCTTGACCAGTACCGTCCTCCGCTCGCGCCTTGACCCCGCCGCGGATTGCCCCTTGAATCACCACGAGAGGCACAACCCATGGGCCGATTCACCTACTATGCTCCGCTCTGGCTCGGAACGATCGTCGGCATCATCCTCATGTGGGGTTCGCACGAACTGCACGGCGGCGGCGAGCCGATGTCGCACAAGCTTAAGGCCGCCGTCAACGGCCTTCTGATCGGCTGTCTGTGCCAGACGATCATGCTCGCGCTTCAGGGCACGTTCGCGCAGGTTCTCCCGGTCCCCGGCGGCCGCTCGATCCGCGGGCAGACCGCGGTGGTCTCGGGCACGATGTTGCTGGTCGCGGTCGGGCTCGGGCTTGTCGCCGGCTTGCTCGTGTACGAAAAAGTCGACACCGGTGCGCGAATCGCCGGCGGCAGCGCCGGCGCGGCGCTTCTCGTCGCGATCATCGCGTATCTGTGGGGGCTGCCGCTCGCGCAGCGCGATTTTGAAGATGAACGCGCCATCACTTGATGCTCACTGCGCACGCCGGCTCCCCGCGCAGGACACCGCTGCCGGGTGGGCGAAACCCTGTCAGATTGGCAGTCCGCGTATTCGACGACGCTCCTAGAAGCCGTCTCTAAGTCTTTCATTGGCACAATCTTGCGCTAATAATCCGGCGCCGCCCCCCGTGGTATCCCCCTTGCTCATTGTCGGCTCGCGGAAATTGCGCGCCGGAAAAATGACGCGCCCGCCAAGGAGCTCGGAATGTCATCCAAGATCATCGGAATCGACCTCGGAACAACCAACTCGGTCGTCGCCGTTATGGAAGGCGGCACGCCGAAAGTTCTTATCAACGACAGCGGCTCGCGCCTCACGCCCTCGGTCGTCGCGTTCACCGACAAGGGCGAGCGGCTGATCGGCCAGCGCGCCAAGAACCAGCAGGTCACCAACCCGACCCGCACCGTCTTCTCCATCAAGCGCTTCATGGGCCGGCGGCACAGCGAAGTCGCCAGCGAAGAGAAGATGGTCCCCTACAAGGTCGTCGGCGGCGCGGAGGAACTGGTCAAGGTCGAAGTCGACGGCAAGCACTTCGCCCCGCCGGAGATTTCGGCGATGGTCCTGCGCGACCTGAAAGCCACCGCCGAGCGCTACCTGGGCGAAAAGGTCGAGCGCGCCGTCATCACCGTCCCGGCCTACTTCAACGACTCGCAGCGCCAGGCCACCAAGGAAGCCGGCGCCATCGCCGGCCTTACTGTGGAGCGCATCATCAACGAGCCGACCGCCGCCGCGCTGGCTTACGGCCTCGAGAAGAAAGCCAACGAGAAGATCGCCGTCTTCGACCTCGGCGGCGGCACGTTTGATATCTCGATCCTCGACGTGGGCGACAACGTCTTCGAAGTGCTCAGCACCAACGGCGACACGCACCTCGGCGGCGACGACTTCGACGAAGTGCTCATAAACCACCTGGCCGACGAATTCCGCAAGAAGGAAGGCGTCGATCTCCGGAAGGATCCGATGGCTCTCCAGCGCCTGAAGGAGTCCGCCGAAAGGGCCAAGTGCGAGCTGTCGGGCAGCATGGAAACCACGATCAACCTGCCCTATATCACCGCCGACGCCAGCGGGCCGAAGCATTTGCAGCTCACGCTGACGCGGGCCAGGTTCGAGCAGCTTGTCGATCACCTGATCGAGCGATGCCGCGGGCCGGTGATGCGCGCCTTGCAGGACGCCAAGCTCTCGCCGAAGCAGGTCGACGAAGTCGTCATGGTCGGCGGCTCGATCCGCATGCCCAAGGTGCAGGCGCTGGTCAAAGAGATTTTCGGCAAGCAGCCCAACCTGAGCGTCAATCCGGACGAGGTCGTCGCCGTCGGCGCCGCGGTGCAGGGTGCCGTTCTCACCGGCGACAAGACGGACATCGTCCTGCTCGACGTGACGCCGCTGTCCCTGGGCGTCGAGACGCTGGGCGGCGTGATGACCCCGCTGATTCAGCGCAACACGACCATTCCGACCAGCAAGAAGGAAGTCTTCAGCACCGCCGCCGACAACCAGCCGGCGGTGGATATTCACGTGCTGCAAGGCGAACGCAAGATGGCCGGCGACAACCGCACGCTGGGCCGCTTCCAGCTCGCCGGCATCGCCCCCGCCCCGCGCGGCATGCCGCAGATCGAAGTCACCTTCGACATCGACGCCAACGGCATCCTCAATGTCTCCGCCAAGGACACCGGCACGGGCAAGGAGCAGTCGATCAAGATTCAGGCTTCGTCCGGCCTGTCCGACGACGAAGTCAAGAAGATGGTCAAGGACGCCGAAGCCCACGCCGCCGAGGACGAGAAGAAACGCAAAGGCGTCGACGCCCGCAACCGCGGCGACCAGATGGTCTACACGACCGAGAAGACGCTGAAGGAGTATGGCGACAAAGTTGACGCGGCCACGCGCACGGAAATTGAGCAGGCGATCAACCGGCTGAAAGACGTGCTGAAGGGCGAAGACGCCGACGTGATTGAGAAGGCGATGGAGAACCTGCAGACGGCGAGCTTCAAGCTCGGCGAGGCGATGTACAAGCAACAGCAGGCCGCCGCCGGTGGACCGGGTGGACCCGGCGCCGGCCCTGGCGGCTTCGGCGGCGGCCCCGGCGATTTCGGCCCCGGCGGTCCGGGCGGCCCCGGCGGTTTCGGTGGCGCGTCTGGCGGAGGTGGAAGCGACGGCCACGGCGGCACGGGCAGCAAGTCAAAACCCGGCAAGGACGACGTCATCGACGCGGAGTACGAGGTGAAGTCGTAGCGGCCGACCTCCGAGTCGGCCGTCTGTGGCACCGGTTTCCAACCGGTGGCTGTTTGCACGGGTTTTCAACCCGTGCCCGGCGGTTCGGGAGTGCGAACGTCTCGTTCGCTGTGTTGGGTGCGGCGGGCGTCTCGCCCGCCATGTGGTATGGGCTTCCAGCCTGTCGTCGTGGCGGCCGACCTCCGAATCGGCCGCCCGCGCTCCGCACGCCGCTTCGACCCGGCGGCCCAAGACACTGCTCGCAGAGCAGTGGCACACGCGTAGCGTTACGAAGTTGGAACAGTGCCTCCGGCCCTTGACTGGAATGCTGAATGCGAATCCGGCCGGATGCGACGATTTCGCGAGACAAGCTGGTAAAATATCTGTTGGTTTCGCGCCCCTGGGATGACAAGAGCGTGTTCCTTTCCCGGGCGGGCTACACGCTCGCAAACCCGGACGACCTTGAGCATGCGATCCGCGAATTGGCCGCGTCGGTCGGTGCATCCGAAGACGCGCGAAACGAGTACGGCGTGTTTTGGCGCGTCGAGGGCGAACTGGTTGGCCCGCTCGCCCGGCTCGCGGTTGAGCTGATCTGGATGCGGCGGCAAATTAACGAGCGATTCCCCTTTGTGGCGCTCAAGCCGCGAAGAGTGCCGAAGAAACCGGCGAAGCCGGGAGATTCACATGTCGCTTGACCTCTACTCCCGCGTCGCCCTCCGCCGCGACATCCCGGAGCACAGCCTCCGCCGCGGCGACGTCGCCACGCTGATCGAATTCGTCCCCCACCCGACAAATGGCGTATCTTTTCTTCTCACAGGGATATATCCACCCAGCAGCGTGGCAAGGATGGTGCGCTGGAATGCTAGACTATTTCGAACGACCACCATTTGCTGGTCTATGGGATCAGGAGTCAAAGATCGAGTCCTACTACGGATTGTCCATTATTCACATTCGGAACGGCGCTCGACGCCATGGTGGGCCGCCGCCAGGCACTAAGACAAGTGTGTAGCTCGAGGGATTGGTTCCCATGTTCGTTAATGCCTCGCGCCGCGTCGCCCACCCACTTTGTGGAACGAGGATGGGCCATGACACGGTTGAAATGTGAACAGCGGCAGTCGAGAAGCGGCCCCGGAACGCGCTATTGCATTCGAAGGCCATGCTCGCCAACGGCCGCGAGCATGCCACGCATGCCACGCCTCCAGCAACGCCGCCCGCGGCCCGAACGCACCATCCCCGCGTCGAACCCGCCGCCGGCCGACGAATGGTGCGTTGGCGTCGCGGCAAGCCGCGTCGAACCCCGCCGCCGCACCGGCGCGACGCCAACGCACCCTACCCGCTAATAAACCTCCGCCATCCGCTGCCCACCGTGCTCCGGATTCCCGACCAGCCGACGCCCCGCCGTGTCGATCCACCAGTCGATCGCTTCCAGCGGAAGCTGGCCCAACAGCGGCGTGCGGCCTTCGGGGAGGTGTCGTGCTGGTGCGAGAATCCTTTCTCGCACCAGCGATTCGCGCCGCCTCCTTGGCGGTTGGCCCCCGGCATTTGGTCTTCGGCCTTTCGCCTTCGACCTTCGGTCCTCAACTCGCTACTCGCTCCTCGCTACTCGCCACTCCCCGCCCTACGCGGCCCTCTCCTCCATCGTCTTCACCTCTCCCAGCATGTCATTCAGCACCATGTCCGTGCTCAGGCCCTCCGCCTCCCCCTCAAAATTCAACAGGAGCCGATGCCGCAACGCCGGAATCGTCCCCTTGCGCACGTCGTCGAAGCTCACGTTGTAGCGCCCGTCGAGCATCGCGTAAATCTTCGCCGCCAGCGTCATGGCCTGCGCCCCGCGCGGGCTGCTGCCCCAGCGGACGTACTTGTTCACCATCGCCGTCGCGAACGCCCCCTGCGGATGCGTCGCCAGGACCAGGCGGATGGCGTAATCCTGCACGTGCGGCGCGACGATGACGCGCTTCACCAGCTCCTGCGCCGCCAGTATCTGCGCGTCGCTCATCACCGGCCGCACGTCGGGCCTGTAGCCCGTCGTCGTGCGGTCGATGATCGTCTTCAACTCGTCGCGCCCGCTGTAGCCGACCACGAGCTTGAAGAAGAAGCGGTCGAGCTGCGCCTCGGGCAACGGATACGTGCCTTCCTGCTCGATCGGGTTCTGCGTCGCCATTACGAAGAAGGGCTCTTTGAGTTGATGACGCACGCCGCCGGAGGTGACGCTGTGCTCCTGCATCGCCTCCAGCAGGGCTGATTGCGTCTTGGGTGTGGCCCGGTTGATTTCGTCCGCCAGCACGATCTGTGCGAAGAGCGGGCCGCGCTGGAACTGAAATCCGCGGCGGCCGGTGGTCGGGTCTTCGGTGATGATGTTCGTGCCGAGGATGTCGGCGGGCATCAGGTCGGGCGTGAACTGCACGCGGCTGAATTCGAGGCTCAGCGCCTGCGACAGCGTGCGGATGAGCAGCGTTTTGCCAAGCCCCGGGACGCCTTCCAGCAGTGTGTGCCCGCCGGCGAACAGGCAGACGAGCACGCCTTCCACAATCTCCTCGTGCCCGACGATCATCTTGCCGATTTCGTCGCGCAGGCCCGCGAATTCCGCCTTGAATTCCGTTACGCGCTGCTCGACCGCCGCCAGATCCACCGCGCTGCCCGCAGAACTCGCCGCCATGCACCGGCTCCCGCTAGAGTTGCGGGATTCTAGTTGATCGTGACGACGCGGGGGAGTGCCAGGCTCTTGACAGGACTGGCGGGTGGTCGGTCGCACCTCAACCCGCCGCTTGGCGCGGCGGGTTCGGAAGCTAAGACCACCCGCCCGGCAGAATGGGCGCACCCTGTTGTGACGCCCGAGTTCCGACTGGACGCCCCTCCCGAGCGGAGATACGCTTCCGGTCCGCTCAACCCGCGCCGCCGGCCCGCGCCGCCGGTGCATTTCTTGCCGTCCGTCTCTGAGGCACATCGATGCCGCACGCGCATCCGATTGATCGGCCGCCACCCGCCGCCGGCGACGCCCGCGCCCCGCGCTCGTCCCGCGGCCGCGTGCCGCGTTTCATCCTCGTCATGGCCCTGCTGATGGGCGGCTTCTATGCCTTCTACTACGCTCCGGCCTCGCCCGAGTCGTTCAATGGCCGATTCATACGCGGCTACCTGTCGCTCTACGCCCAGGCTGCCGGCGGCGTGCTCCGAACGGCAGGATTCCAGGCCGCCGTCACCGGCCAGTCGATTTCCGGCGATTTCTCCGTGACGATCATCAAGGGTTGCGACGCGATGGAGCCCAAGGCGCTCTTCATCGCCGCGGTGCTGGCGTTCCCCGCACCGTGGCGGCGAAAGCTGGCAGGGATGATCGCCGGGCTGTTGGCGCTGATCGCGATCAACCTGTTTCGGATCGTGTCGCTCTACTGGATCGGCGCGAAAGCTCCCGCGTGGTTCGACCTGGCGCACCTCGAAGTCTGGCAGTCGATCCTCGTGCTGGTTTCGGTCGCCTTGTGGGTGCTCTGGGCGCTCTGGGCCACCCGCCGTCCGAAAGCCGTGCATGCTGCGAACTAGGCGAATCCTGCTTGCGTTCCTCGTTTTTCTCGCCGCCTACGGCGTGCTGGTCGCGTCGTGGCCACTGTGGCGAAACACCGGCCTGCGCTTCCTGTGGCAGCTCGGCAATCAGCACATGAGCCGCTTCGGCGACGCCGGCCGCGTCCACTTCGGCCCGTACGGCGAGACGCCGCGAATGGTCGCAATCGCCGCGACGCGGCCGGCGGACAGCGATGATTGGAGAGACACGACCGTCGTCCTCAGCAACGCACGTTTGGGCCAGGGGGCGCCCAAGCACATGAGTCTGCGCAACCTGGTCTACGCCCCGATGGCCGTCGCACTCGCGCTGGTATTCGCAACGCCCGGGGATTTGCTCCGAAGGGTCATCCTCATGCTCGTCAGCGTCGGGATCGCCGGCGGCGTCGGAATCGCCCGCGTCTGGCTGGCGCTGATCGAAGAGTTCAGCCGCCCGCATGAGCTGGCGGCCTACAGTTTCGGAGCGCCCCTGCGTACGCTGATCGTCGTGGCGCACAACGCGCTCGTCCAGCCGCCGGCGAGCATCTTTGTCCTGCCGCTTTTCATCTGGCTCCTGACGGCGTTCCGCCTTCGCGACTGGGTCCGCGCAGACGAATCGCAGAGTCGGCAACCCTTGCGTCCCCCCGCCGCCCCGCGAAGATAGCCGCCGTGAGCCGCAAGCAGCGCCAGGCCAACCTGCAAACGACCGCGATCGGCCTGATCGCCTGCGCCGTAGTCCTGGCGCTCTACCTGGCCGGCGCGCTCGAATGGCTCGAATCCAAGACGCTTGACCTGCGCTTCCGCTACAGCAACTCCATCCCGCAGCACCCCGACATCGCGATGATCGACATCGACGATGCCACGCTGCTCAAGACCGCCCGCTGGCCCTGGCCGCGCGACAAGCAGGCCGCGCTCATCAACATTCCCGCCGAGCTGGGCGCCCGCCGGCTGCTGGTCGATATCACCTGGAACGAGCGCGAGACGCTGCGCGAGGATTTGCCCGACGAAGCCGACATCGCCGAAAATCCGCTCGACCTCGGCGACGCAAGTTTCGGCAAAGTCTGGCCCGATTACGAGCTGCGCGACGCGCTGCAGCGCGCCGGCAACGCTTACCTCGCCCTGCACTACGACGCCCAGAAATGGGACCGGGCCGAAGACTTCGACCGCGTCGTCGATGCCGTCCGTTCGGGGAAACCGCCCGAGGCGGCGGTCTCGCCGCGCTTGCGCTCGGCGCCCGGTTTGCAGAAGCGCGTCTGTCTCGCCGCCCGCATCGTCTGCCTGCTCGAAAAGCAGCCCGACGCCGAAGACTGCGAGTCGATCGCCCGCTCGCTTACCGCCGATGTCGCGCTGGTCCGCGAAGTCTTCGAGCGCAGCCGGCAATACGCCCTGCGCGAGTACATCCAGCGCAGCCTCGCCGCGCGCGCCGATCTCCGCATGGCCCCGCCGTGGGAAACCATTCGGCTGCTCTACGACGGCCTGAACGTCTCGCGCGCCTTTCAGGATCCCGGCGGGCTGAAGACCGCGCTCATCACCGCCCATCGCGAAGTGCTCAGCTACGAAGCCACCGTCCGCAATCCGCTCTTCCCCGCGCGGGCCGTCGCCGCCATCGCTCCCACGCGGGCCGCGATCGTCCCGGTCTACTTCGTGCAGGCTCAGGCCGCCCGCCGCTGCGGATTCGTGGCGTTCGAGCCGGACGACGACGGCGTCATGCGCCGCAACTCCGTCTTCGCCACGCACCGCGGCAACCTGCTCACGCAGCTCGCGCTGGCCGTCGGCTGCGACGAGCTCGGCGTCAGCGCCGACCGCATCCGCGTCGAGCCGGACCGCCTGGTCCTTCGCCCCGAGGGCGCCCGCCCGCCGATTCAGATCCAGCTTGATCGACAGGGCCGCACGTACGTCCCCTGGATCAGCGAGCGCGACCCGGCCCGGCACTTCGGCCAGCACATCCCGGCCGACATGTTCTGGTCGATCCATGCGTCGCGGCAGCAGATCGCCCAGAATCTCCAGTATCTTCGCCAGGAGCGCGAGGAGCTCTTCAGCAGCGAGTTCGCCCCGCACCCCACCGAGCACAAGGCCCGCGTGGCCCGGCTGCGCGAGGCTGAGGCGGCTGTCCGCAGGGCGCGCTACTCGACGCCGGCCGATCCCGCTGCCGCCGACGCACAACTGGCCGCGGCGCTTGCCGAACTCACGGATTTTGAAGAGGCCCAGGTCGCCGACGTCCGCCGCCGGCTCGCCGCGCCCGGCCCAGGCGACGACGCCGAAAACCTGCAGCTCTTTCTCGACCAGCTTCCGAGCCTCGAAACGCTCGGGCGCTACGTGGCCGACACGAACCGCCGGCTGGAGGCCGACGTCGCCTCGACGCTCGCCTGGCTCCGCCCGCGCATCGCCAACAAAATATGCCTCGTCGGATATACGGCGACGTCGCTCGCGGACATGACGCCCATCCCGACCAACAAGCGCGCCCCCGGCGTCCTGGCGCACGCGAATTTTCTCAACGGCCTGCTGACCGGCCGCATGGTCTACGTGTCGTCGACCGCGACGAACCTCACGCTCGCGGCGGCGTTCGGGGCGCTCATGGCGATTCTCGGCGCCTGGCTGCGCCCGCGAACCTCCGTCGCGCTCATGGCTCTGGGGATCATCGCGTACTTCGCCGCCGCCGCGTGGCTGTTCTACAGCTTCACGTACTTCGTCGGCGTCGTACCGGTCGCGGGCGCGATGTTCGCCGCCTACGCCGCCGTCGCAATCTACCGCTTCATATTCGTGGACCGCGAGCGGCGGCAGCTCACCACCGCCCTGAGCCAGTACACCTCCGCCACGCTGGCGCGGCAGATGGCCGAAAACGCCGAATTGTGTCGCCGGGCCGAGACGCGCGAAGTCACCGCCATGTTCACCGACCTGGCCGGCTTCACAACCATCTCGGAGCGCATCGGCGCCGAGCGCACGCAGCGCGTCCTCAACGTGTCGCTCGGATGCTTCAGCGAGGCCATGCTGGTCCACGAGGCGATGATCAACAAGTTCATCGGCGACGGCATCTTCGCCTTCTGGAACCCCGTGATTCACCCGCAGGAAGACCACGCCCAGCGCGCCTGCGCGACGGCGGTTGACTTGATGAAAGCTCTGCGGGCGCTGATCGAGGAGCAGAAGCGGCTCGGCGCTGAACCCGTGTTCTCCGAGCTGGTCCTGCGCGTCGGCGTCGCCACCGGTAACGCCGTCGTCGGACCGTGCGGGTCGGAGCAGAAGTACGACTACACCTGCATCGGCGACTCGGTGAACGTCGCCGCCCGGCTCGAATCGGCCAACAAGTTCTACGGCACGCGCATCATCGTCAGCGGTTCGACCCGCAGCCGCGTCGATGGGCAATTCGCGTTTCGTCCGCTCGGCAACGTGCAGGTGAAGGGCAAGCACACCGGAGTGCCGATCTTCGAGCTGATGGGGCTGGTTGGCGACGTCACGGACGAGCAGATCGCCTACGCCCAGGCCTTCGGCGAGGCGATTGAGCTGTTCAAGCAGCGGCGCTTCGCCGACGCCCGGCGAGCGTTTGAGGCCTGCTCTGCGCGGCGCCCGGAAGATACGGCGGCACAGCGCTACGTCGAAGTCACCGCACATTACGAAGTCGCACCGCCGGCAGAAGACTGGAATGGGGCGATCGAGCTGACGGAAAAGTGAGATTGCCGCCCGCCGCCGGCTGGCCTTATCAGTGGGCGTCGCGCGCGGTCCGAACGCGAAGCGCAAGCGAGCGCGGCTGTAAGAAGCGCGCGGGTCTGTCGCGCTCGCTTGCACTTGACGCTCCACTCGGCTCTTTCATACGATTCAACGCGGCAGGCCGGTTCCTCACACGACCGACTCTCCGGGGCCGTGCAATATGACGTCAGGCTCGCCGGACGCTCCCTCCGAATCGCCGGCGCAGCTCCGCCGACGGCTCGACCTTGACGACGACCGCCTGCGCGGCGAGTGCGTCGTTCACACCCATCGCACCGGCGGCCCCGGCGGGCAGCATCGCAACAAGACTGAATCGGCCGTGCGGCTCTTTCATCGCGCCAGCGGCCTCACGGTGACCGGGGAGGAGCGCCGCTCGCAGCATCAGAACGCCGCCAACGCGCTGCTGCGGCTGCGCGAGGCGATCGCGGTTCAGTTCCGCTCGCCGCTGGCGGAGCGCTGCGTCTGGCCGGAAGGAGTGCACATCCGCGACCGGAAGCTGCGCGTGTCGGAATCGAATGCAGGCTTCTATCACGCGCTGGGGCTGGCGCTGGACGCGCTCGCGGCGTTTCGCGGTGTGCCACAAGATGCGGCCGCGTGGCTGGGCGTCAGCACATCGAGCCTCGCCCGTTTTCTGGCGGATCATCCGAAAGCGTGGCGCGAAGCCAATCGCATTCGAGAGGAGCACGGGCTGCCGCCGCTGAAGGTCTGAGCGTCTGGGGACCGGCCTCTGGCCGGTCTTGATTTCACGCCCCGGCCAGAAAAGGTCTCCGGCTTGCGAGCGCTTCCGGCGTGGACTACGTTGGCTGGCTATGGCGGAGCATCCTAGTTTTCGAGCCGTATTGAGCCGGCGCTTCGCGGCGGCGATCGCAGGCATCACCGGCCAGCCGGTCGAGGCGGTCGATCCGCTGGTACGGCCGTCGGGCGATGCGCAGTTTGGGGACTACCAGTGCAACGCGGCGATGGGTCTGGCCAAGGCGCTCAAGCTCAAGCCGCGCGACCTGGCGGAGAAGATCAAGGCTGCGGTGGACGTGGGCGACCTGGCCGCGTCGCTGGAAATCGCCGGGCCGGGGTTCATCAACATTCGATTGTCCGAGGCGGCGCTGGCGCGTCATCTGCAGCAGATCCCTTCGACGGAGTCGGGTGGGACAGGCGTCTCGCCGGTCACGGGTGGGACGGGCGTCTCGCCCATCACGGGTGGGACGGGCGTCTCGCCCGTCACGGACCGCTTCGGCCTGCCCCCGGCCGATCGTCTCGACACGGTCGTGATCGACTATTCGTCGCCGAACATCGCCAAGCAGATGCACGTGGGACACTTGCGGAGCACGATCATCGGCGACGCGCTGGCGCGCGTGCTGACGCTGGAGGGGCACAGCGTCATCCGGCAGAACCACGTCGGCGACTGGGGGACGCAGTTCGGCCAGGTGATCCTCGGGCTTTGGCACATCTGCATGGCCCGCCACCGCGGCGAGCCGGACTACGTGGCGCACATGCTGGAGCAACTCGGCAGCGGCGACGAGACCCTGCGCAACCGGGCTTTCGACGACGTGAAATCGCGGCACGATCAGGACTACGCGGCCGACCGCGACGGCAAGCAGGTCTTTCTGCCCTTCCTGATCAGCATCCGAAACGAGAAGTCAATCTCGCTCGAAGAGATCGAACTTTCGTACCGATTCGTGACGAAGTTGCAGGAAGTATCGAAGGCGCAGTCGGACGATCCCTATCTCGGACTGCCGCAGAGAGTCACCACCTGGCTACAACTGCGGGACGAGCAGGAGCGGCTGGCGTGGGAGTACTGTCGCGACGCCACGCTTCAGTACTGCTCGTCACTCTATCAGCGGATGGGGGTGCTCCTTCGCGAAGACGACGTCTGTGGCGAGAGTTTCTATCACGACCGGCTGGCGCCGATTGTGGAGGAGCTGCGACGGAAGCTGCCGCCGCGGACTTCGAGTCTGGGTGCTGATGCAGAAGCGGCGGGCGGGACGCCCGCACTCCCCGGCACGGCGGCGACGGGCGAGACGCCCGTCCCACCCAAAACGACCCCGCCCAACTCGACGCCCATCCCACCCTGCGCCGCGGAGGTGCGCGATGACGCCGGGGCGGTCTGCGTATTCCTGTACAAGCCCGACGGCGCGCCGATGTTCAAAACCGCCGAGGGCGACCCGCTGCCGCTCATCATTCAGAAATCAGACGGCGCGTACCTGTACGCCACGACCGACCTGGCGGCCATCAAGTACCGCGTGAATGAGTTGCACGCCACGCGGATCCTCTATGTCGTCGGCGCGCCGACCAAGCTGCACCTCGACATGGTGTTCGCCACGGCCCGCGCCGCGGGACTCGCCGGACCGCAGGTGGCCCTGGGGCATGTCAGCTTCGGGCAGGTGCTGGGAGACGACCGCAAGCTGCTGCGAACGCGCAGCGGCGGGGCGGTGAAGCTCGGTGATCTGCTGGACGAGGCCGAGAAACGCGCCCGCCAGCAACTCGAAGATAAGCTTGCAGCCGAAGACGAGACCTATCGAAACACCTTCGACGAATCCCAGAAGCAGGACATCGCGCGAAAGATCGGGATCGGCGCGGTGAAGTATTTCGACCTGGCCCGCGACCGGAACGCCGACTACGTGTTCAATTGGGACCAGATGCTGGCGCTTCAGGGCAACACCGCGCCCTACATGATGTACGCCTACGCCCGCATCCGGTCGATCTACCGCAAGGCGGCCGAGCAGTTCGGCTCGCCCGACGTCTACGCGGCGACCGTCGCCATCCGGCTTGACCACGCCGCCGAGCGCACGCTCGGGCTGCGCCTGGCGCGACTGGGCGAGGTGATTGACGTCGTCGCGGCTGAGCTGACGCCGCACGTGCTGTGCAACTACCTCTATGAGCTCGCGTCGGATTTCATGCGGTTTTACGAAGCGTGCCCGGTGATTGGTGCCGAGAGCGACGCGCAGCGGCTGAGCCGCATGCGGCTGTGCGACCTGGCCGCCCGGGCGCTGCGGCTGGGGCTGGGGCTGCTGGGGATCGAAGTGGCGGAGCGGATGTAGGGCGGCCGGAAACGGAATCGGCCGGCGGGGAGCCGGCCGATGCGTGGTTCAGCGACACTTTGATCGCCCCCACGGGGATTCGAACCCCGGTCTCCAGGATGAGAACCTGATATCCTAGGCCACTAGACGATGGGGGCCTGGCGTCAAAGCGAGCGGGTGAATCTAGCGGGGAAACCGCGAACTCGTCAACAGTCTGTCGCAGCCCGGTACCGGTCAAGTTTGCGGGGAGCATCGGCGTCCCGCCGGTGCAATTCTGCACTTGCACCGGCGGGACGCCGATGCTCCCCGCGCCGGGAGTCAAACTTGACCAGTACCCGCAGCCCGTCGCAGACCGCGAACGATGCACGAATCTTCGAATCTGAACGGAGAATCCCCTCTGGCTCGTCTGCCTGGGTGTGCGAGCCGCGCCGTGACGCGACAGTTGGCGACGAACTCCGACAATTGTAGGAGTTGCCGCCCGCCCGTCCGCGTCATAGCGTCAGGTAGGCGGCCGATTCGTCTCGCAACGGACGCGGGAAGGGTCGGTCGCGCCCTGATCAGGGAGTAGTACGATGCGAACGCACAGCACGCGCGCCGGGTTCACGCTGATCGAACTGTTGGTGGTGGTGGCGATCATCGCCCTGCTGATTTCCATCCTGATCCCCAGCCTCAATGGCGCCCGTGAGCAGGCCAAGCGGGCGCTGTGCCTCACGAACCTGCGCGGAATCGCCCAGGCCAGCCAGATGTACGCCAGCGAGGACTCGCGCGAGCACGCCATCCCGATTCATCACATGATGATCCGCCCCAACATCAACCCGAAGCCGCTCTGGCTGACCGTGACCTGGTTCGCCTTCGGCGGGCGCGACGGGCAGGTGAAGTTCAAGCTGAGCGCGTCGGCCGGTATCACGCTCGATGATAACGACTCGATCGGCCGCGAATGGTCGGCCCGCACGCGCCCGCTCAACCGGTACGTCTACAAGTCGATCGAGCAGGCCGACCAGAAGAAGATGAGGCTGTTCGAGTGCCCGTCCGACCGCGGCTACCCGAACCACCCGCAGATCGACGACTGCCCGCTCGAGGCCCGCAACACGCCCTGCACGCTCAACCTGGGCAACAGCTACCGCGCCAGCCTCTACTGCTACACCAACGGCGGCAACTCAGGGCCGGGCCACGTGTTCTCGATGAGCGCCTGGGGCAAACGAATCTCGTCGCTGCTCAACACTTCGGAGCTGGTGCAGTATGGCGAGCCGACCTGGTTCAACATGATCGGCCGCAACGAGGCCGGCGCGGACGTGGAGGCCATCGTGCTGACCGGCTGGCACAAGCGCGTCATGACCGACAACCTGGCCTTCATGGATGGATCGGCGCGCTCGACGCAGGCGCGCAAGCTCATCAACCCGGCGGAGGTCGCGACCGAGATGGGCCTGACCCCGGCAAACGCGCGCGGCATCCGCCGCGGCGTCGGATACCGGATCGACTCTTACCCGACGCCGGGCGCGCGGATCCTGGGCGACAACCCGACCACGTGGCTCAGCGGCGCGCTCAATCCTACGCAATGGCCGCTGGCGGGGTATCAGGACAACATGCGCGGCGGCTGATCGGGCGCCGTGGCGCCAGGACGTGCCAGGATCGCACCCATGGCACGGCATGACACCCACACTTCACGATTACCGTACAGTGGCCGCCCGTTGTCGTGGTCGCACACGGGGATTAGCTTACCGCGCTGAAGCGATCCGTCCCTGTCCTTCCTAGCCGTCGGTTCGCAAGGCGAGCCGGGAGCGCGAACATGTCCGAAATTTCTCGTCGCGATGTCATCGCCGCCGCCGCCGTTGGCGGATGGGTTCTGCTGAGCCAGGATGCCGCCGCCCGGCAACCGGCCGGGGCGCAATCCGCTCCGGCCCAGCCCGCCGGGACGCAACCGGCCGCCGCGCCGCCGTCGGCGGGCGCGCCGGCAGCCCCCGTCGCCCCGGTAGTACCATCCGGCCCCTACAGCTTGCCGCCGCTGCCGTACGGCTACGCGGATCTCGAGCCGCACATCGACGCGCAGACGATGAAGCTGCATCACGACATTCATCACAAGGCATACGTCGACGGCGCCAACGCCGCTGTCGCCGATTTGGAGAAAATCCGCCGCCTGGGCGGCGACGAGATCAAGCGCGTGCGGGCCGTCACGGACAGCCTCTCGTTCAATCTCTCCGGCCACGTGCTGCACGACGTGTTCTGGAAGAACATGAAGAAGGACGGCGGCGGCGAGCCGCAGGCCGCCAGCGACATCGGAAAACTCATCATCCGCGACTTCGGCGCGCTGGAGTCGTTCAAGGCGCAGTTCTCCGCCGCCGCCGCGCAGGTGCAGGGCAGCGGCTGGGCGGTGCTGGCGCATGAGCCGGTGTCACAGCGTCTGCTCGTCCTGCAGGCCGAGAAGCATAACAACGTGGGCGTCTGGGGCGTGGCGCCGCTGCTGGTGCTGGATGTCTGGGAGCACGCGTACTACCTGTCATATCAGAACCGCCGCACGGACTACATCAAGGCCTTCTGGAACGTGGTGAACTGGGACAACGTGAACGATCGGCTGGCGGCGGCAAGGAAATCCGCTTGACGCTGCGCACGCCCGCCCCGGCCCGGGGGGCGGCCGCGGCTGCATCCGAGACGCCGCTGGCGCTGCTGCTGACGGTGACGCTGCTGGCGATCATCCCGATGATCGCCATGTCGCAGTTCATCGCCTACTGGCGCACCGACGTCGTCGATGACCAGATGTTCGGCTACTTCGGCTGGCGCATCGCGCACGGCGGCACGATCTACCTCGACGTGTGGGACAACAAGCCGCCGGGGATTTACTGGATCAACGCGCTCGGCTTTCTGATCGGAGGGGACAATTACCTGGGCGTGGTGGCGATGTGCGTGCTGGCGCTCGTCACCGCCCACGCCTGCTTTTTCGGCGTCTGCATCTCGAACTTCTTCCCCGGCGCCGCCGCGCTCACCACCGTTCTGCTGAGCTTCTACCTGACACACGGGTACTACACCGGCGGCACCAACCGCACGGAGACGTTCGTTTCGGCCTTCGAATTGGCGGGCGTGCTGCTCTATACGCGCGGGTTCGTGCGCGACCGGTGGTGGAAGTGGTACGCGGCCGGACTCTCGTGCGGGACGGCGTTTCTGTTCAAGCAGGTGGGGCTGGCGGCCTGGGGGGCGATGGGACTGCACACCATCGTGCTGGTGCTCATGCGCGAGCTGAGCTGGCAGACCGGGCTGAAGCGCTGCCTGCTGCTGCTGGCGGGGGCGACGACGAGCGTCGGCGCCGCGGCGGCCTACCTGAGCTCGCAGGACGCGCTACAGGCGGCGATCTTCGCCACGTTCACGTTCAATCGCGCCTACCTGCGGCACGGAAACGTGCAGTTCCCCTACAACTTCATCTCGTGGTACTTCCTGCGCAGCCACCTCATGCCGATCATGCGGCTGCCGATCCTGCTGGCGGTCGCGGCCGTGATTCACGCCACGCTGTGGCGCGTGCGCCCGGCTTACCGGCCGGCAGAAATCGACAAGCCGATCCGCGATTACGGCCCGGCCTGCCCGCGCTACGTGCTGCTGTTCGGCATCTGGTTCATCGTGGCGTTCTACGGAGCGCTCATGAGTCCGCACGCGTTCCGGCACTACCTCGTGCCCACGATTCCGCCGCTGCTGCTGCTCTGCGGCCACTTTCTGAACGTGCTGAAGACGGAGCTGAGCCTGGTGGATCGCATGCAGCAGCGGGCGTGGGTCACGGGGGCGTTCGTGCTGATCGGCTTCCTGGCGTTTGACGCGGTGGCGCTGCAGTGGAACGAGGTCTCGAAGGTGTGGGTCTTCCGCTTCAAGGAGGACCGCGCCACGGGCCGGTACAAGGTCGTCCCGGCGCAATGGGAAGCCGTGGGCGACGTCATCCGGAAAATCACCGGACCGAGCGACAAGATACAGTGCTGGGGCTATCTGCCCGGCGTTTATCTGCACGCGAAGCGGCCGAACACCTGCCGCTTCACCACTTCGGAAAAGGTGGGGCAGGTGCATGGCGAGGCAGATTTCGTCATGTACGAGCTGGAGCAGAAGCTCAAAGCCGAGCCGCCGGCGGCCATGGCGATGACGGCCGGCGATTACTATTGGCTGAAAGGCGAAAACAAGGACGGCCCGCCGCCGGCGGTGATGCTGGGGCCGTGGATTGATGAGAATTACACGCGCGTGGCGGATATCTCCGAGTTTGACATCTACGTCTACAAGCGGAAGGACCTGCTCAAGCCGGGGGACATCCAGCCGCCTCAGTGACGGCCGCAACGTGCGCCAAGCCGCGCCACCTGTCAGAACGCGAAGCGCAAGCGAGCGCCTTCGCCGGCGGGCGCTCACTTGGATGCGCAAAACGACGGCGCGCTACCCGAGCAACACCGCCAGATCCTCGCGCGTCAGCTTGCTCAGTCTACTGTTGTCCTCATTGATGATCGCGGCCGCCAGATCGCGCTTGGACTGCTGCAGTTCCTGTATCTTCGCCTCGATCGTTCCGCGGGCGATCAGTCGATACGCGATCACGGTTCGCGTCTGGCCGATGCGGTGGGTGCGATCGATGGCCTGGGCCTCGACCGCCGGGTTCCACCACGGATCGAGAATGAAGACATAATCCGCCGCGGTCAGGTTCAGTCCGACGCCGCCGGCCTTGAGGCTGATGAGGAACAGCTTGCAGTCGGGGTCGTTTTGAAAACGATCGACGCGCTTCTGGCGGTCGCGCGTCTTTCCGTCGAGGTATTCGTAGTCGACGCGGTCATGGTCGAGCGGCTCGCGCACCAGGCGCAGGAGCGAGGTGAATTGCGAGAAGACGAGGACTTTGTGCCCCTCTTCGCGCAGGTCGGCCAGCATCGGCAGCAGCCGCTCGAGCTTGGCCGCCTCGACGTCTTTTCGCTGCGGGTCGATCAGGGCCGGGTGACAGGCGGCCTGACGCAAGCGCAGCAGGGCCTCAAGGATGTGCATGCGCGACTTGTCAATGCCGACGTCGTCGATCTTCTGCATCAACAGGGCGCGATAGTGGTCGCGCAGCTCGGCGTAGATCTTTGACTGCGCCTCGCCCATTTCGCATTCGATCGTCTGCTCAACCCGCTGGGGCAGCTCCGTGGCAACCTGCGACTTGGTGCGGCGCAGAATGAACGGCCGCAACGTTTTGTGCAGCAGTTGCAGCGATGGGGGGCGGTCGCCGCCCGGCGCCGCCGCGTCGCGCTCGTCTTCCGCCCGGAACGCCCGCCGAAACGCCTCCGACTTTCCGAGCATCCCGGGGTTCAGGAACTCGAAGATCGACCACAGGTCGCCCAGGTGGTTTTCGACGGGCGTGCCCGAGAGGGCCAGCCGTTGCCGCGCGCGCAGCAAGCGGGCCGCCTTGGCGCTGAGCGATTGCGGGTTCTTGATGGCCTGTGCCTCGTCGAGCACGACATAGTCGAACTCGACGTCGCACAGCTTTTCAATGTCGCGCTTGAACGTCCCGTAGGTGGCCAGCACCACGTCGTGCGCCAGGATGGCGTCGTGCTGGTCGCGCCGCGAGACGCCCGAGAAGTCCAGCACGCGCAGGCCGGGTGCGAAGCGGCGCGCCTCGTTCATCCAGTTGAAGATCAGCGAGCGCGGCACGATCACCAGCGACGGCCGGTCGCAGCCTTCCTCCTTGCGGTCGAGGAGCAGGCCGAGCACCTGGATCGTCTTGCCCAGCCCCATGTCGTCCGCCAGGCAGCCGCCCCAGCCGAATTCGCGCAGGAAGTGCAGCCAGCCCAGCCCCTCGCGCTGATAGAGCCGCAGCGTGCCCGTCAGGGCCACCGACTCGGTGCGCGCGGCGATACCGTCGAAGGACGCGAGCCTCTGCCGCGCGGCGCGGAATTGCTCGTCCACGCGGACCTCGGGCATAGCCGCGAGAAGGGCGTCAAGCAGCGCAACCTGCGAGCGCTCAAAACGCAGCTCGCCCGCATCCGCTCGCCCCAGTTCCAGCATCGCGCCGTGACGCGACAGCCACTCATCCGGCAGCATTCCCAGCGAACCGTCGCCCAACCGCACAAACCGCTCACCCTTCCGTGCCGCCGTCAGAATCTCGGGCAGCGTCGCGGTTTGCCCGTCGAACTCGACCTCGCCGCTGACGCCAAACCAGTCGATCCCGCTGGTGACCAAGACGCTGATCCGGCCGGGTCTGCGAAACGCGCCCTGTTCGCCCAGAACGGTCCAGCCTTCGGCCATCAGCGTGCTCACGAGCTTCGGGACGGCCTTTTGCGTGATGCGCAGCGTGTCGTCGTACTTGTCACGCCGCGCGCCGACCCGCAGCGCCCGCTCATACAGCCCGGCCTCCGCGTCGCGCTGCCGCCGGATCACGCGCCGCGCCCCGACGTCAACGGCGCTGCCGCCCGGTGAGCCGGCGACCACCGTCAGTGCGTCGTAGCGGAAGTGGATCGCAGCCGTGCAATACGTGTCGCGGCCCTCGAACCCGAAACGCGGCGAGCGCGGCTTGGAAAGCGTCAGCGTCGGGCGCGGTGCGATGGAATCGACGACGGCGTAACCCCACTCGGCCGGCAGCCGCAAGGCCGGAAAACGCTGCCGCCGGGCCAGGTGCTCGATCACGCGGCCGCGTTCGTCCCCGGGCAGCGCGACCGGCTTGCGGTCTTTCCAAATACGGAGCCACTCGAAACAGTCGTTGGGATTGAAGCGGTGCAGCGCGCCGTGACGGAGGAACAGCCCCGGCGACCCGTCGATGAACGCCGTCACCTCGCGGACCGGCGCGCGCTCGTCTGCGCGGCAGAGAACCAGGTCGAGCAGATCGACGCCGTCGTCCACGGTCGCGGTGAGCGTCAACTCCCACGCGGGGCCGCCGTCCCAGGTCAGCGGCATGGCCGCGCCTGCCCGCCACGACCCGTAGAAGACGCGGCTGGTCGCGAAAAGCACGGGAAGCAGCGTGTCCCAGCTCGCGGCAGGCGGCGACCACAAGGCGGCGCTGCGCGGGTTACGGTAGGGATAGTAGGAGTAGTCGGCTTGCGGATCGGCGCCCAGCAACAGGGCCGCAACCAGCCGGTCGTTAGGATCGGTCAGGCGCTGGATACTGTCAGTGGTGAGCGAGAAGGGCTTGGGCCTTCCCGGCTTGCCGTCGGCCCGCGGCTCCTGAAACTGGATTCCGATGACGAGACGATTCGCCTGCAGCGCCGACACAGAATCGACCAGGTACCGCGGCGCCACCGGAGAGGTTCCCTGTCGCGATGGAGCGGAGACGTCGGCGCGGGGTCGATCCGGCATTTCGTCCAAAACGCGCTGCCACAACGGCGGCGGGGGCGGCGCGTCTGGCTTGGAGCTGGCCCTCGGCGCACGCGTGGCGCGAGGCGCGCCGCCGAGGATCAAGGACCGGAGTTCCTCCGGGAATCGGGAAATGAGAGTTTCAGCCAGACCGGCCGGCGCATCCGGCATGTCCGGCAGCGGCGTTAATTCGAGCGATACGTCTTCAGGCACGGTCGCCACGAGGTTCTGGTTTTCAATTGCGAGCAGCGCGGCCCAGATGTGCTTGCACGGTGCGGCGTGTTCATCAACGTAGGGACACGTGCAATCCGCCTCCAGCGATAGCGAATCCGGGGTTCGCTCGACGATTGCGATGTCGACGTCGTACGTATCGCCCCCGGTCACCGTCGTCCGAAAGACGCTGTTCTCCTGAACGATCGTCCCCACGGCGCCCTGGCGAACGTAAAGTTCGCCCCGGTGCCGACTATTGCTGGAGAAGCAACTTGAGAGACGAGACGTAAGCAACGCGAGGCTCCGCTGGCGTTGAGCTTCTGCTGCGCGCCGAACGCCCGCGCCGGCCGTCCGAGGCACGCGGAGATTGTAACGGTCCGCTCAAATCACAAAATCCGGTTCTCCAATCGCCGGAACCAGCCCGGCCTTCGCGCCCTCGCCCAGCAGCCGCCGGACAGCCTCGCGCCCGCGCTGCCCGTAATCGAGCGTCCACTGGTTGACGTACATCCCCACGAACCGATCCGCCAACCCCAGGTCCAGCCCGCGCCCGAAACGCAGCGCGTACTTCACCGCCTCATCGCGATGATCGAGGCTGTATTGAATGCTGCGACGGATGATCCCCGCGATTTCGCGGCAGGCGGCGTCGCCCAAGTCGCGGCGGATCGCGTTTCCGCCCAATGGCAGCGGCAGGCCGGTGCGCTGCTGCCACCAGACGCCCAGATCGACCACCAGGTGCAGGCCGTGCTTCTCATAGGTAAGCTGGCCTTCGTGGATGATCAGCCCGGCGTCGACCCGCCCCGCGACGACCTCGTCGGGAATCTGGTCGAACATCGTCACGCGCGGCGAAAACGCGGCCGACGGCCCGTCGCCGCGGCCCAGCAGAAGCTGCAGCACAAGATACGCCGTCGTCATTTTGCCCGGGATGGCGATCGTCCTGCCGCGCAGCTCTTCGATGGTCATGGGGCGAGAGGCGACGATCATCGGTCCGTAGTTGTCGCCCATGCTGCTGCCGCAGGAGGTAAGAGCATAGCGGGCGGCGACGTGCGGATAGGCGTGAATGCTGATCGCGGTGACTTCATACTCGCCGCGCATCGCGCGCTCATTGAGCGACTGAATATCGTCGAGGATGTGCTCGAAGTGGTACGGCCCGGGATCGACGGCGCCGCAGGAAAGACCGTAGAACATGAAGGCGTCGTCGGGGTCGGGGCTGTGGGCCAGGCGAATCAGCATGCGGCGGCTCCGAAGAAATCGACGCCGCGATTCTACCGGGTCCGGCCCTCACTCGCCGCCGGCGGCCGCCTCGACCAGCTCTCCCACGGTCTGCTCGAACTGCTCCCAGCCGCCGAATTCCATGCCCAGCGCCCGCAGCTTGTGCGTGTCGATCTGGTTCGCGGGTTTGCGCTGCTCGCCGACGATGTCGGCTGCGCTGCCGCTGATCGCCTTGGCGGTGGTGGCCACATCCAACTCGGAGACATACAGGTCGTAGCAGTTGTAGGCCTCGCCGCTCACATGCTCGGCCGACAGCAACAGCTCCACCGCGCGGGCCACGTCGGCGGCGTGCACTTCCTTGCCGCCGCGGTGCACCGTGACCTGCTCGCCGCGGACGACCGCCTGCACCAGCTTGAACCACTTGCTGCGCTCGGGAGGCGTCGCGAGTCCATAGATGCCGGTCGGGCGCAGGGCGCAAATGGTCAGGCCGGCGCCCAGGCCGTAGCTGTGCACGAATTTTTCGAGGGCGGCCTTGTGGGCGCCGTAGTGGCTGGTGGGCCAGAGCGGGTGGGCTTCATCGAGCTTGCGGTCTTCGAGGATGCGCTCGTGCACGGCGCAGGTGGAGATGAAGACGATCCGCTTCAGGCGCGCGGCGCGGGCGGCCTCGAAGAGCTGGATACTGCCGACCACGTTTTTCTGCACGAATTCGAGCAGGTCGCCCTCGCCGCCGCGATATCCTCCGCCGGGGTGGTGCAGCGCGGCGTGGACCAGGGCATCGCAGCCGCTGAGCAGCGCGGTGGAGGCGGCGGCGTCGCCGAGCTGCCCGGGAAGCCACTCGATCGCCGCTTCGAAGGTGAAGCCGGTGCGGTTGCTCTCGGGCCGACTCCAGCAGCGGCAGGCGTGCCCGCCACTCGTGAGGTGGTTGACGATATAGCGGCCGAGAAAGCCGGTCGCGCCGGTGATGGCGATTTTCATTTTGCTCCCTCGACTGGATAACGGGCGGCGGCCGTCATTCGCCGCTCGCTACTTTGGACGTTTCATCGCCTCGAGCTTGCCCAGCACCTCGTCGTCCTCCGGAAACCGTCCGACTTCGTGCTTGCTGAAGATCAGCTTGCCGTTGGCCTTGACGTCAAAGATGCCGCCGCCGCTGGGTATCAGCTCCGCCTGCACGCCGAGCTCCGCCTTGATTTCATCCGCCAAACTGGCGGCCTTGGGGAAATAGTTTCACTGCGTGCAGTAGGTGATGGAAATCTTCATAACGGACTGCTCCAACAGTCAGAAGAAAGAAGGCCGGATTTCACAAGCCGGCCCGGAGATTATAGCTTTCGCCGCGAATGGAGTCACCGCGGCCGTGACGCGGGCTGGCTGGCCGGCGCGGGCGAACGGACGAAAGAAGGAAGATAGAACGGACGTCCTTGCGAGATGTGGTCGATCATGTCAAAGATCGCCGGCGACAGGAGGTCGGTGATCCGCGCCGCCGGGTAGCCCGCGGCCGAAAAATCCACCTGCGACCCCTGCTCGCGGTGGCAGGCGCTGCACGTCAGCGGCGTGGATCGTTTCAACGGATGGACGCGCGCCAACATCTCCTTTCGCTGCGCCTCGCCGACATCCCGGAACAGGGCGAGGTAGGCCCGAATCGCCTCCGACGTTCCGGGGTGAGCCAGCATCGGACGACCGTCGCTCGCGCGAATCGCGAGCTTCGCTCCGTAGAGTCCGCGAAGCGACTTCTGGACCAGCTCGCGCGCCACGGTCACCAGCCGCAGCAACTGATCGCTGCCGGGCGTCACCGCCGCCATGTGCGCCGCCATGCGCTGCAGGTTGGCGTCGCCGTCGGCGCGCTGCGCCGCGGCGCGCAACAGCGTCACGATCTCGCGCTGCTGCTCGATGTTCAGCGACGCTATCGGCGGCGCCTGGCCCTGCGGCCGCTCCTCCGCCTTGAGCAGAAACGCCAGCGCCTCCAGCAGCGGCGGCGGTTCGCAGGCTTTCCCGGTCTGAAGGTCATACCAGGTCAGCGGCAGCGGCTGGGCTTCCGATTCAAAGTGGCACACGCCGCAGTGCATCGTGGTGGCGTGCATGTTCAGAAACGCCCGCACTTCCTTGCGCTTGGCGTGCGGTAGCGGGGCGTGGCAGCCGCTGCGGGCGCAGTCGTTGAACTTGTCGGCCTGAATCCAGTTGTCAAAGCGGTGGTAATGGCTGGGCGGCGTGCGCGGGTTTTCGGTCGCCTGCAGGCCGACCCAGTCGGGCCGCGATCCGTGCAGCAGGCTTTCATCCAGCCGCTTGGGAAACTGGGTGACCGCCTTGGGGGCCGGCGCCGGGCGCAGCAGCGATTCGAGCAGGTACGAAAAGGCGTTCCAACTCACCCACAAAATGAGCAGCGCGAACGCGGCGGCGTACACGCGCTCGCCCACGTTGAGAGCGGCGCGGCCAACGCGCGCGGCGACTCGGGCGGCGAACTTCCCGAAGCTCTCGGGCGGCAGCTTGACGGGTTGGCTACTCATGGTGCGCCCCCTCGACGCGGACGCCCAGCTCCGCCGCAGCGGCCGCCACCTGCTCCCCGTGCGCTTCGGCCATCTCGGCCTTGGGCGTCTGACCGGTGAACATGGCGGGAGAGAGCGGGAAGACGCCGGGCGCGAAGATGACGTTGAAGATGTGCAGGATGCCGACGTGAATGACGGCCAGGAACGCCTCGTACGTGTGGGCGATCAGAGCCAGATTGAGGATGCGGCCGCTGAACAGGTGCGTGGCGAGCTGCTCGCCCCAGAGCATCAGCCCGGTGATGCCCAGCAGCGTCGTACCCCAGAAGACGCCGATGTACTCCAGCTTCTCCTTGAAGCTGAAACGCCCGAACGTCGGCGGGTCGCGCCGCAGCAGGAGCAGGTACTTAAACAGTTGCAGCGCCTTGCGCCCGTCCTCCGGCGAGACCCACAGCGGCAGCGTCAGGATGGCCGTGAACCAGCTCATCGGCTGACCCTCGCGGCGGGCGGTCTTCATCCGCTTGCGCATGGTCCGCAGGACGTAGAGCATGTGCACCGCGAAGCCGGCGCACAGACAGATGCCGGCCCAGTGGTGAATGATCCGCGCCGTGCCCAGCCCGCCGAACCAGTCCACCAGCGTGCGGGCCCAATCGCGATCCACGAATTTCATCGGGAAGCCGGTCAGCACCAGCAACACGAACAGGATCACCAGCACCCAGTGCTGCAGGCGCTGCGAAACCGTGAATCGCTTCAGACGCTGCCGGCCCTGCGGATGGGCCATGACCGCGTCGGTCAGCCGCTCGTAGTACTCCTCGTGGCGATGCGTCACGCCGATGACGATGTGCACCAGCTCCAGCACGACGATGACCATCGAGGGGCCGAACGAAAAGAGCGTCAGCAGGATGAACGCCGCGACGAGCACGTATTCGAGCAGGGCCTGCTCTTTCTGCAGATTCAGGTGCACCGCCGTCTGCGCGATGGACTTGTCCGCGCCGGGATGGCAGGCCGTGGAGCGGCAGGAATCCGGCGCGCGGGCCGGGCTGACCGACGACAGCGGGTTCGACGGCGGGAGCATCAGGTGCGCGTTTTCGCCTGCGCCGGCGTGGCACGAGATGCAGTTAGCCGTGCTGTTGTCGCCCAGCAGCGCGGCCTTGCCGTGGAAGCTGCGAACGAAGCTTGCCACCGCGTCGTGCAACTGATGCGTCTCGACGAACTTCGGGTCGCTGTGGCACACGCCGCAAACTTGCGCGATTTCGAGCGTCGGCCGGGCCGGGGCGAGCCGGGCGGCGACGTGCTTCAGGTAGTAGTGCACGTCAACCTGAAGCTGCGTCCCATGGCACGTGTCGCAACGGTCGAAGACGCGCCCCTCCAACGCCCGCATCGCCGGCAGGAACCCGCCCGGGTCGCGGAACTTCGGTTCGTCGTGGCAGCTCAGACACAGCGATTGCCCCGGCTCCAGGATCGGACCGGTGGACAGCTCGACGCTCGAAAGCACTTCCGGCGTGTGCGCGCTGCGCTCCAGCATCGCCGCGATCGGCGCGTGCGAGAATCGCCGCTCGTTGCCGCTCGAGTCGACCAGGTGGCATTGCCGCGTGCAGTCCACCCGTCCGGCCGGCTCGTGCGGAATGACCGCGACCTCGCTCGGCTCGTGGCAGTCGGTGCACGCCAGCCGCGCGTGCGGACCGCTCAGCTCATGAACGTATGATGGATCGACGTAATAAAGCCGCACACGGCCGGAGGCGGAGTCGAGCCGGCTGAGGCCGGGGAACTGGTGGCAGTAGAGGCAGTTGTCGCGATCATCGGCAGCCGCGCGGGCGGAGAACAGGCTCGCGGCGAGGAGCGCAGCGCGAACTCCGCGGCCGGGGCGGGCGCCATGGACACGCCGGATGCGCGGGGATTCGGGTGCAAATCTTGCCGGGATGGCGCGCCGCGGGTCACAGACGGTCGGCACGGGACCGGGCAACCGGGTGGGATCGGGGTCCGACAAACGCGGCTGGAGCATCGTCATTTTCCGCAGCGGGTGCGGAAAATTCCGCAGCCGCACCCGTTTCCACGGTGTTCCCGACGGCCGCCGACAGCCTAGGGGATGCAGAAAGGGGATTCAACGGCCCTGGAGGAGAAATCGGGAGGGCCGGGCAGTTGGCGCGCGGATTGCTTGTGGTTAGCTTGTTGGCACGAAGGGGCGGGTCGAAAGACCTGCGCAGGTTCGGGCCAATCGTGTTCGAAGCAGTCGCATCATCAGTTTTTCTTGCAGAATGGAGGCACGCGTGTTCTCGCGAAATGGTTCGACAAGGCGATGGCTCCGGTTTCTTGCGTCGTTCGCACCGCTGGTCTGCATGCTCGTCTTCCTCACGGCCTGCCCCGAGTTGTTGGACGCGCTCAACAACCTCGGGAACAACAACGCCAACGTGAACGACAACAACGCGAACGATAATAACGCCAACGACAACAACGCCAACGACAACAACGCCAACGACAACAACGGAAACGACAACAACTCGAACGACAACAACGGAAACGACAACAACTCGAACGACAACGACAACGGCGGCGACTCCGGCTTGACCGGTAAGTTCGTCGGCTCCGAGCGCTGCTCGCTCTGCCACGTCCGCACGCACGGCGACTGGTCCGAGACGCTGCACGCTCGCGCCTACGAGACGCTCAAGGACATCGGCCAGAACACCAACGCCGTCTGCCTGCCCTGCCACACGGTCGGCTTCGGCGAAGACGGCGGTTTCGTCGACATCGCCACGACCAAGTCGCTGGCCGGCGTCGGCTGCGAGAGCTGCCACGAGGGCGCCCGCGACCACGTCGAGAACATCGAGGACGAGTCGCTCTACCCCACGATCAGCATCAAGGCCGAACTCTGCGGCCGCTGCCATACCGGCGAGCGTCATCCCAACTTCGATGACTGGATGACCTCCGGCCACGCCGCCGTCACCGAAGGCCCGGCGGAGGACTTCACGGCCGGTGAAGCCCTGACCCGCTGCGGTGTCTGCCATTCCGGCGACTTCCGCTACCGCGCGTACATCCGCGGCGACGAGGTCGCGGACGCCGACCTGGCCGGCGTTCCGGCGGAGGAGCTCACGCCGGTGACCTGCGCGATCTGCCACGACCCGCACTCTCGCACGCAGAACGCGCCCGAGGCCGAGGACGGCCGCGACTATCAGTTGCGATTCCCCGAAGTCGTCTTCCCGTTCCCGACCAACACCGTTGAAGCGACCACGAATCCTGAGCGCTTCAATATCTGCGGTCAGTGCCACCACGACCGCGGCCGCACCTGGGTGGAAGGCAGCCGTCCGCCGCATCACAGCGTGCAGGCCAACTTCTACACCGGCGAAATGCCGACGCCCGTCGACGAAGGCGACACGGTCGACCCGATCGTGGACAGCGTGGCGTCCGTCCACCTGCGGGCGACGGAGCAGTGCGCCACCTGCCACCTCTATCGCCAGGACTTCCTGAGCGAAGAGGCCCCGGCCGTCTCCGGACACACCTTCCAGGTCAACCTGGCGGGCTGCGTTTCGTCCGGCTGCCACACTTCGGCGAACGAAATCACCATCCGCAAGGACACGTTCCAGGCGAACGTGCAGGCGCGGCTCGACGCGATCGCCGACCGCCTGGGCGATCCGGCCACCTGGGAGTACAAGAGCAACGGCGGTCCCGACGATGACGGTCAGGATGCGCTTGCGGACAACATCAAGAAGATCCGGTTCCTCTACTACTATCTGGGCAACGACGGTAGCGGCGGAATCCACAACCCCGGCTACGCGCGAGCGATCCTCGACGAAGCCGAACGGCTCCTGGACGTGGCCGGTTTGTAGACCGCGGACCCGTTCAATCAGAGTCTGTTGACCGGTGAATCGTTGCGGGCGCGCCGCCTTCGGGCGGCGCGCCCCCTCCCTGGAGGGCTGCACGATTGCCGAGCCCCCATCGCAGGCGCCATCTCCACGTCCAGCTCTATCCCGTCATCGCTGCGCTGACGTTTCGATTCTGTGCCGGCGCTGCGGCGCAATCGCTCCCGACAACGGCCTGCGCCGACTGCCACCCCGCCCAATCAAAACAGCTCTCTGAGTCGATCCACGCCGCCGCCCTGCGCTGCCCCGATTGCCACGGCGGCGAGCAGAACTATGCCCTTCCGGATGAGCAGCGGCGGCTGTACATACCGCCGCCGTCCAATGACGCCGGCACGCGGCCCGCGTTCGATCACGGCCCGTCCTTCCGCGGCAAGGCTTCGCGCGCCCAGGTTCCGGAGCGCTGCGGAACGTGCCATTCCGATGTCGAGCGCATGAACCCCTACGGCCTGCGAACCGACCAGCTCGCATCCTACTGGACCAGCGGGCACGGAAAGCGGCTGCAGCGATTTGGCGACGATCGCGTCGCCGTCTGCACCGACTGCCACGGCTCGCACGACGTGCTCGCCAAGAGCAACGCCCACAGCCGCACCAACCACGCCAACGTCCCGCAGACCTGTGCCCACTGCCACGCCGACGCGCGGCTGATGCAGCCGTACGGCCTCTCGCCCGACGTTGTCGAGCAGTATCGTCACAGCATCCACGGCCGCGGCGTGCTGGAGCGCGGCGACCCCGGCTCGCCCAATTGTGCCACGTGTCACGGCAGCCACACCGCCGCCCCGCCGGGGTTCGCCGACGTGCGGCACGTGTGCGGCCGCTGTCATCAGCAGATCGACGCCTATCTGTCGGAGGGCGTTCACGGTCGCGTGCCGGGCATTTCGCGCTGCACCGGCTGCCACGGTGACGCCGGCAACCCGCGGAACCACCACATTCAGGAGGCGAGCCTTTCGCTGGAGCAGGTGCTGGCGACTTACACGGCGTTGCGCACGGAGCTGCCGGACTCGACGCCGGCGCTGCGGGAGCGCTTCGCCGCGCAGATTCAGTCGCAGTCCGGATCTCTGCCGATCGACGCGGTCTGCCTGAATTGCCATGGTGGGAAAAGAGCCGATCCTCACGCCCAATTTTTCGTCGCCAACGACGCGGTGGCCCGTGACCGCGGGCACGAGTTCGCCCGGGCCATCCTCGATGCGCAGTGGGAGTACGCCCGGCTGGCCGACCGCGTGTCCCGCGCCGCTCGCGGCGTGCTGCTGGTGAAAGAGGAGGGCCTGCGGGTCGAAGACGCCAAGACCGAGGTGATGGGGCTGTACGCCTTTCTGCACACGTTCAAGGCGCCCGAGGTTCACGAGCGCCTCGCAAAGCTGACCCAAATCTGCCGCGAAACGCACGCATCGCTGGACGCCAAGGAAACATCACTGACGCGCCGCCGCCAGATGGTCGCCCTGATCTGGGCGGTCATCGCCCTGTTTTCGGTGCTGATGTACCGCAAGTACCTGCTGCTCAAGCACGCCTGGGTCGCGCCCGCGGCGGCCGCCGCCGGCCCGGTCGCGCCGGTGTCGCTCCCCATCGTCGTCACCCGCCGACGAGCGCTGGATCTGGCGCTGCAGGCCCTGGGCGCGGTCGGCGCGGCGACGCTGCTCTGGCCCGCGCTCGCCTATATCCTGCCGGCCCGCAAGCGCGGCGGCGCCGCCGAGCGCGTCAGCGCCGGAAAGGAAGCCGACTGGGCGGTGTGGACCGTCCGCAAGCTCTCGGTCAACGGCAAGCCCGCGGCCGTCATCCGGACCGACAAGGGCTACCGCGCCTTCTCGCTGATCTGCACGCACCTGGGCTGCATCGTCTACTGGGATGTCCCCAAGCGTGAGTTTCTCTGCCCCTGCCACGCGGCCCGATTCGACGCCGCCGGCAAAGTGCTCGGCGGCCCGCCGCCCAAGCCGCTGCCGGAGTACAACGTCTCAGTGGTTCAGGGCGAGGTCATCGTGAGCGCCGCCGCCGCCTGATCTGGAAAGAACTCATGGCGAATTTCCTCGTGCGCCATTGCCGTGCGTTCCTCGACCAGCGGGTCGCCTTCGCGACGCTGCGCGAGTTCTTCCACAAGCAGCTTCACAAGCGCCTGCCGCCGCACACCGGCTGGGCGCACGTCTTCGGCAGCCTGGCGCTGCTGACGTTTGTCAGCCAGTTTGTCACGGGCATTCTGCTGCTGCTTTACTACCGCCCGACCGTGAAGGAGGCGCACGAGTCGATCCAGTACATCACCGCTGAAGTGTCCTTCGGCTGGCTGTTCCGCCAGGTGCATGCCTGGGGCGCCACACTGATGATGGCCACCGTGCTGCTGCACATGATCCGCACGTTCTTCATGGGCTCCTTCAAGAAGCCGCGCGAACTGACGTGGATCATCGGCGTGGTCATCCTGATCGTAACCATGCTGTTCGGCTTCACCGGCTACCTGCTGCCGTGGAACCAGCTTTCCTACTGGGCGACCACGGTCGGCACGGAAGTCGTCGGCGCCGTGCCCTGGTTCGGCGAAGACCTGAAGCAGATTCTTCTCGGCGGTCCGTCCGTCGGGCAGGAAGCGCTCTCTCGCTTCTTCGTGTTTCATGTGGCCATCCTGCCGTGGGTGCTCGTGATTCTCGTGACGCTGCACCTGATCCTCATGCGCCTGCACAATCTCGCGACGCTCGAGGACGTCGGGCGCGAAAAGCGCTTCCCGCCCGAAACAGGGGTGCCCTTCTGGCCGGTCCACATGGCCAAGGAAGCCTGCGTGGCGGCCGTGTGCTTCGGCGTGCTGTTCGCCCTTTCGGTCTTCTCGCCGTGGGAAATCGGTGAGCCGGCCGACCCGCTTGAAACGCCGCACGGCATCAAGCCGGAATGGTATTTCCTTCCGACCTACCAGCTTCTCAAGTACTTCACCGGGCCGGTCGGCAAGGTGGTCGGCATCGGCGTTTCAGGCGTACCGTTTCTGCTGCTGCTGGCGTGGCCGTTCATCGAGCGCGGCCCGGCCCGCCATCCGCGAAGACGAAAATGGGCGGTCCGGCTCGGCTCAGCCGCCATCCTGCTGGCGCTCGTCTTCGGATTCCTGGGCCACATCTCGGAGACGACCGTCCGCGTTTTCGGGCGAACGTACGAAATCGACATGTATGGAATTCCGCACGCGATGCACGAACCGCCGCCCAGCGCTGGACAAACGCAGCCGGCCGGCGAACATTGAGTGTCCGCATACGGCAGGACCGGCATGCGCCGCTCTTCCTGCACCCGGTGTTATCGAGGCTCGGAGCTTTCTGTGCCGACGTCCCTGACCTGTCTTTCAACTCGTCTGCTGCCGGCCGCCGCCCTGACCGCGCTGCTGCTGATTCCTGCCTGCTTCGTCCCCGTCCTGCCACCGTCGGACAACGGAAACGGCAACGACAATACGAATGACAACACCTCGCCCCCTCCCGGCGACAGCGGCCTGACGGGTGCGTTCATCGGCTCGGATCGCTGCTCGCTGTGTCACTCGCGGCTGCACGCGCGCTGGGAGAACACGGCCCACGGCCAGGCGTTCACCGCGCTGAAAGCCATGGGTCAGGAGCGGAACGCTGTTTGTCTGCCCTGCCACACGGTCGGCTTCGGTCAACCGGGCGGCTTCAAGGACACGAGCACAACCGCCTCGCTGGCCGCCGTCGGTTGCGAGGCCTGCCACGGACCGCAGCGTGAGCACGCGCAGAACGCCGCGGACGACACGCTTTTCCCCAAGCCGGACATTTCGGCGGAGGTCTGCGGCGTCTGCCACACCGGAACCACCCAGCCGCACTACGACCAGTGGGCGGACTCGAAACACGCCGAAGTCACGCCTTTGCTGGCGACGCGCTTCGAGGCCGGCATGTCGCTGAGCACGTGTGGCGACTGTCACTCAGGAGAATTCTTCCATCTGGCCGTGCTGGAACAGCAGGACGTTTCGGACGACGAGCTCGCGGGCGTCCCGGCGGATCAGCAGAATGCCGTGGTCTGCGGGACGTGCCACGCCCCGCACGACCGCACCCGCAACGCGGTCGCCCCGACCGATGGTCGCGACTACCAGCTTCGCTTCCCCGAGATCGCGAGCCCCACCGCCACGAACACGATCGAAGCCGTCACCAACGCGGCGCGGTTCAATCTCTGCGGCCAGTGCCATCACGATCGCGGCACAACCTGGGAAGATTCAGCCCGCCCGCCGCATCCCTCGAATCAGTCCAACGTGTACGTGGGCGAAATGCCGGCGCCGGAGGGGATGGCTCCGCTGGTGCTGAGCCGCTCATCGGTCCATGCCCTGTTCATGCCGGCCCAGTGCGCCACCTGTCACATGCACCGCAGCGACCCGCGTTCGCCAATCGCCCCGGTGCTGTCCGAGCACACCTTTGCGGTCAACAACTCGAGTTGCGCGACCGCCGGCTGCCACCCATCGGTCGCCGCGGCCGAGTCCTTCCGCGCCACGCTGGAGGCCGAGATCCAGGCCAAGCTGGATTGCATCGCGGCCGCGCTGGGCGAGCCGGCGACGTGGGAATACGAGAGCAACGGCGGCCCCGACGCCGCCGGCCAGCAGGCGCTGCCCGACACGACCAGGCAGGCTCGCTATCTCTACTACTATGTGCGTGGCGACGGGAGCCTTGGCCTGCACAACCCCGATTACGTTCGAAACATCCTGGAGCGCGCCCTGGCGCTGCTCAACGCGGATTGTCCGTAACACGCCGGCCGAGAAAAGAAACGACGCGAGGACCGAACGATTGTCCGATCCTCGCGTCGCTGTCTGCCCCGTCAAGTCGTCGAAGAACTACCGCCGGCGATGATGAGAATTCCCGCCGAAGCTGCGGCCGCCATCGCGCCAACCGCCGCCGCGATTGTAGTACGCCCCGCCCCGACCACCGTATCCGCCGCGATACACCGGGGCCGTGTACACCGGCCGGCTGTACACCGGGCGCGGCGCCACCACCGTCCGGCGATAATACTCGCGGCGATGCACGGTCGGTCCGTACGAGCTGTACACCACCGGCGGGTAGGGGTTAACGACCACCGGCGGCGCATAGGTGCTCCCGTAAACAGGCGGGGCGCAGCCTGAGACGTAGGTCGGTGTGATGTACGGCGTCGAGTAGGCATACGAATCGACAAAGCCGCGATCATAGTATCGCGGGCCGCTGTCGAAGCTGAAGCCGAAGCCGAAATCATCCGCCAGCGCCGGGGCCGTCGCCACCATCAGGCCAAGTGTCGCAATGATCCGACGAAACATGTCTTGATCTCCTGCCGGCCGGTTGCGGCCGTTCTCCGAGGTCTCGTCCAAGAGTGTAGACACTCGCTGCGGCGCGCGGTTTGTCGGAACTGGGCGAAAAAAGGCCGACGGTTATAGGACGATGAACGTTCTCAAACGCGCGGCAATTCGGGTGGGACGGGTGTCTCGTCCGTCACCGCGTTCTAAGGAACAGACAAGATGCCCGTTCGAACGTCCTATGCATCGAGCAGCAGCGGGCCGCCGAAGCTGATCCGGCGCTCACCCAGGCGTTCGGCGAGGTCGGCGGCGTCCAGCGCGAGTCGCGGCGTGATCTCGATCGGATGCAACGGCTTGCCGTGTGTGTCGCGCGGGACGTTGCGACCGCAGGATTCGAGCCAGCCGGCCGCGCGGCGGATCATGTCGCGGCGCGCGGTGGCCGGCGAATCGACGCCGTCGGCGTTCTTGATCGGGCTGAATTCCTCCGCCCGCGACGTGTAGAGCACCAGCGGGTTTCGCGCCAGCGGGATTGCGTCGAAGACGAACATCTCCAGCTTCACGGCGTTGGGCGACGTCGGCACGATGCGGTTTCCGTGCGCGTCGATGGTCTCGACCTTTTTGTCGGCGCGATGCCACGGCAGGCGGATGTCCGAGCCGGCAGCCGTCAGGCGCTGCACAAAATCGCGCGACAGCATGTGAATCGCGATGCTTCCGGCGTCGAGGCGGCGCGTGCCGTCGGGGTTCTTCGAGCGCGCCAGTGAGTCGGGCAAATCGCTGTACTCGATGATCTGAATTCTGCCCCCGGCGCGGCAGAAGTTGCCGACGCGTTCGAGGTCGTCGGCCTTTGTCACGGCTTTGCTCGACATTTCGGAGCCGGTGACGATGTGCAGGCCGATGAAAAGAGGATCGAGCACGCGCACGAGCGGGTTGTCGACCTGGAAATAACTGATGAACTCGACGCCGTCGCACTGCATTTCGGCCAGCGCGCCGCTCGCCGCCAGCGCCCGCAGGCTTCCGCCGTGGCCGTCCGGCGAGAGAGCCAGGCGGTGCTTTTCGGCCAGGGCAATCCGCCCGTCGGGCAGGAATGCCGGCATCTGTCCCTGCCGGAAAAAGCGTACGTCGCCTCGGGGGAATCCGAAATAGTCGTGCTCGTCGAAGAACGACCGCGTGGCGGCGTCGTTTTGCGGGCTGGTCATGATGTACCAGCGCGGCGACCGGCCGTAGCGCTCCCCGGATCGCGTAAGCGCCTCGGCGAAGATCTGGAAGAGCGGCGCTGAGCGAATCGGCGTGGCGCGAAACGCCCCCTTGGGGCCGTCGAACCCCAACCGTGTGCCTTGCCCGCCCGCCACCATGAATGCCGCGACCTGGCCGGCGCGAAGCGCGGCTCGGCCGGCATCGGCGGCGTCGGTGTAGAGCTTCTCCTGTCCCGGTCGTGGCTGAATTGGGTGGATCGGAGCGGGCTCGATGTCCGCCGGAACATCACACACCGGGCGCCGGCGCACGAATCCCTCGATCTGCTCCGGCAGCGCGGACCAATTCACCTGCTCGAGATCGTCGAGGAGTTCGGCCCGCGGGGCTGCGGGCAGTTCGTTCCAGAACGCCAGCAGGTGGCTCTGGCCGGTCTGGTTCAGAGCGTTGCGAAAAGCCGCGGCGCGCGTGTCGAGGTCATTACTCATAGGTTCACCGGATGGGGAGCCGGCGATGGTAGCGGCTCGCCTTGCGCTGGGTCAAAGCGGTTCTTAGTCCTATAAACAACACTGCCGGGCCGGTCTTTCAGGACCCGCCGTGCCTGGGCGCTTTCCGAACCCGCCGCACCAAGCGGCGGGGTGACGATCGGACGCGATGGGAGCCGCACAGCCTCACCGGCCCCGGAAGGTAACCCGCCGCTTGGCGCGGCGGGTTCGGACGGACAGGCCAGCGGTCGGCTCGGAAAGAAACCTTTCAAACGCGGATTCTGCGATTGACATGCGCGTGGATGGCGTTATCTTTACATTGTGTAGATGAGACGTCGGGATCGGATACTGGGTCAGGCGAGTACGTAAGCTATCATCGATTTCATAAGATTCCGCATCGATCCGCCTGCCTGCCCACCTTTCGATCTTCCGTAACGCTCCCGTCGAGGCATTTGCGCTTCCGCTCTCGGACTGCGCAAGCGTCTGGCGATCTCCGGATCGTCCCCATCTGCCCATCGAAACTTCTCGCGGGATATCCGCACGGCTCGCGCGTCCCTGCGCGGGCAGACGGTGCGCGCCGGTGTAGGTGCGCAATGGTCGCGTGCGGCGGATGGCCCTTTTTTGCGGCCTCCGGCGGCGGCGTTTGTTGCGCGGCGGCCGGGTCGAATGTGCGGCTTATTGCATACCTAACTGGCATGATGGCCGCGGCAGAGGCTGATCCGGGAATGCAGTCAGGGACCGATTCAGGAGAATCGCAGTGCTCAAGAAGAAGGCGGCCTTTACGCTGATCGAACTACTCGTCGTAGTTGCGATCATCGCCCTGCTGATCTCGATTCTGCTGCCGAGCTTGTCTCGCGCGCGTGAACTGGCCAAGCGCTCGGTTTGCGCCTCGAACATGCGCGGCCTGGCGCAGGGCGCCACGATCTACTCGAACGACAACGAAGAGTACTTCCCGACGTCGAATTTCCAGGCTCCGACCGGCTCGATCTCGACCAACACGCACAGCGTGAGTTTCGAGACCCGGCTGAGCGTGATGTACACGGACGCACGCTCGGGCATCTCGGTGACCGACGTTCACGCCAGCCGCTCGATGTTCCTGCTGGTCATCACCGGCGCGTCGACTCCCAAGCAGTTCACCTGCCCCAGCTCGGGCGACGCCGAAGACGACCTGCGCAACCGCAACGGCACCACGCAGATCGCCTCGCAGCCGGGCGTGAACCGCTTCGACTTCCGCGGCTACCCGCTGCTGAGCTACGCCTACCAGATGCCGTTCGGCAAGCGCGGCAAGCCGCGCACGGACCTCGATCCGCGCATGGCGATCATGGCGGACAAGGGCCCGTACTTTGATTCGCAGGGCGAGAATCCCTCGGATGGCTCGAACCCGGACGCGGTGGTCCCCAGCCTGATGGCCCCGGACTTCGGCTCGACCAACGCGGCCGACATCCTGCGCGTCTCGACCGACCGCTGGCGGCCCTACAACAGCCGCAACCACAGCGGTGAAGGCCAGACCATCGCTTACGCCGATGGCCACGCCGACTTCCAGAAGAAGCCGATTGCCGGCGTGAACAACGACAACATCTACACCGAGACGCAGACGATCACGGATCTGCACACGTCGCTGCTGGGCATCCGTCCGCGCAACCAGCGCGGCCCGCTGCACGACACCGACAACATCCTGATTCCGTAGTCGGCTGCCTTTTCGCTGGTCTTTGTCGCGGCCGGGTTTCTCTGAAGCCCGGCCGCGACGCGTTTATTGCCGGGTCATTCAGCATTCAGCATTCAGCGTTCCGACAGGCGCTGTAACGATAGGAACCCAATCGGCGCCGCACTACGGCCGGTCTCCGCAAGATCGGCGAGCACGCTGCCGATCAGCGGCGCAAACTTGAACCCATGTCCGCTGAAGCCGGCCGCGACGAACACGCCTGCGTGCTTCGGATGGCGGTCGATGATGAAATGGCCGTCGGGGGTCATCGTGTACATGCAGACCGATGACGCGACGACTTGGTCGGTCGCGCCGGGCAGGTGTCGCTCGATGAACGGCGCCATGTGCGCAACGTCGGCCGGCCGCAGCTCGCGGCCCGGCTCGTCCGGGTCGCCCACCAACGTCCGTTCCAGGTGCTCGGCGATCTTCATCCTCCCGCTCTCGATCGCCGGAAAGCCATAGTAGAAGCAGCCCACCGTGTGATAGCCGAAGACGGGAAAGCCGCGCGACTCGGCGTACAGCGCATCGTCGCAGGCGAACCACATCTGCATCTTCCGCCGGATTTCGAGCGGCGCTCGCAGGTCGGCCAGCAGCCGCCCGGCCCACGCCCCGCCGCAGATGACGAGCCGAGAAGCACGGTAGTCGGCGTTGGCGGTGGCGACGCTCGCGCCGGTTCCCTCGACCGACCAGCCGATCACGGGCGTGTTGAAGAGCGTCGCCGCGCCGCCTCGCTGCGCCACTTCCAGGAACGCCCGGATGCAGGCCTCGGGGCGCAAGTAGCCGGCGTCTTCCTCGAAGAGCGCCACATGCTCAGGGTCGACGCGCAGGCCGGGAAAGCGCTCGATGGTCTCCGCAGGCGTCAGCGCCTGAATCGGCAGGGAGTGAATCTGCGCCGCGGCGCGTGTGCCCGCGATGATCTCGCCGTCGGCCGGCCCGGCCAGAAGCAGGCCGACCCGGTGCAGCAGCCGCTGGCCGACTTCCTTCTCCAGGTCCGACCAGAGCGCATAAGCCTGGTGCAGCAGCGGAACGTAGTCGGGATGCTCGAAGTACGCCTTGCGGATGATCCGCGTCTGGCCGTGCGAGCTGCCGCGGTCGTGGGCCGGCGAGAACTGCTCCAACCCGAGCACACGGTGGCCGCGGCGGGCAAGCTCGCAAAGAGCCGCCGATCCCATCGCCCCCAGGCCGATGACGATGACGTCGTAGGAATCCATGCCGGCGATGATAACCGCCGCCGCCGGATCGCCTCTCGCCGGCGATCGGAACGGAGAAGCATCTACCGCGGGGTCATGGTGAAGTCCACTTCCAGGTAGCTGCCGTGCTCGATGGGCAGAGTCGATGACGGCGCGATCCGGTATTTCCACTGCACGCGATTGCGGGCCGTGATGAACTCGGCCATGTTCGGCGAGTGCACGCTCCGCGCAACCAGCGGGGCCCAGCCCATCACGTCGGTTCCGTGGTTGGGGCCCAGACAGGGATCATCAATCTCGCTGTCCGAGTGGTGCCGGTAGAACGGCTCCTTTTCGCGGATCACGATCCCTGGCGGGCCGCCGACGTTGCAGGTGAACTCGCCCTCGAAGTTCATCGCTTCACGATCGAGGGGAGCGTAGACGTACGTAATCTGCCGCGGCTCCGGGCATTGCGGAGGAGCCGGACCGGAGCTCACGACGCTCTGCGATTCAATCATAATTTTCCATGACCCGGTCAGTTTCCGATTTGTGCCGGTCTGCAGGTCAAAATCGTCGTCGATGTGTCGGTAATACAATCGGAACGGCTGTTCATCGCGCTCGAGGTAGCTGCGGATCGTCCCGACGATCTTGCGACGGTCGTCGGCCGAGTCGTACGGATCCGATTCGCCTTTGTCCGGTTCGATCTTTCCGTTCTGATTGAGGTCTTCCACGAAGTCAGACAGGCCGCCGCCATCGGTGTCCAGCGTCAGCTCCGGAGCGTTGCGGGCCCGCGCCCGGCCGTCGCCGTGGAGCGTTGTGCGATACACGCCGACGCCGTGCCTCTCATCCAGGACGCTGAGCTTGATCTCGTTGTAGTCGGAGATGCAGTCGCCGTCGGTGTCGCGTGATGCGGGCGCGTTCGGCTGCCGCTTCGTTCTGAAACGCATGTCCTCGTCGAAGTCGTAGACCTGGTCCTGGTCCGTATCCACGCCGATGCCGGCTTCCTGCTTCCGGCCCGCGTGAGAGCCGGCGTCGAGCAGGTAGTAGGCGTACACCTGCCAGTAGAATTCTGAGAATTCGACGAAGCTTCGCTTGGCGGCGGCCTGGCCTTCGTTGCCGGGGTCGTTGACCAGGAAGCGATGAATCGGCTCCACGCCGGGGCGGCGCGCATCGACCTGGTAGCCGATGATCACCACGGTATGCGTTCCGCCGGCGCGGCGCGTGACGGCGACGACCACCGGCCGCCCGCCGTCGATCGCATCCTCGACGTTTTTCCAGAGCGTGCTGGGCGGAAGCTCGACGCGCGCCCCGGCGCCATAAACCGGGTTGACCCGCGCGCCCCCGAGCGCCCACGCGAGCGGCCGGTCGGGCGTATTGCCCTCGCCGTAGTTGAGGTCGGTCTCCGGCCCCGGCGCGTCGTCCTTGTGAAGCTCGTAGCCGGTGCGATCCTGAGTCAGGTCGCCGCCGTAGTAGTGATTCACCATCTTCACCGCCGCCAGCGTGCAGTTGAGGTTGTCGGCGAAGTCAGCCAGGTGAAAAACGGGGTGCGGGCGGTCCCATTCGAAGCCCTCATCTTCGCGGTTGGATTCGAGCAGCAGCATGTGCGAGTCTTTGCGCTGCGATTCGCTGGGAAAGCGGCCGCCGGGGGAGCGCGCGTCGAGCGTCCTCGTCACCAGCTTGCCGGCGACCTGCGACCGTCGCAGCGGCTTGGCGGCTCCGTCGTCGGGCGTCGCCTCCGTATCGACCTGCGCTTCGACAATCAGGCGATTCGCCGGCGAGAAGTCGGCCGTCGAACCGTCGGCCGCGACGGGCGCGACGCGCCAGAAATACGTTCCGACCTCAAGCATCACCGTGACGCTGGGCTGATCGATGGTGATGTCTTCGGCGGGGCTTTCGAACGCCGGCTCGACCGCGACCTGGAAACGATATTCCAGCGCGTTGGCGGTCGGATAGCAGGCCAGCACGACCGGTCCGGCCTCTTCGATGAACCCGCTCATCGGTAGCAGCACCGAGACGCCCGCGTTGGGGTTGGAGGCCCCCGGCGTGGCCCAGGTCGGCGGGTAGGCGGACCAGTTCTGCGGCCCTGGCAGCAGCGACTCAGGAGGCCGGGCGATGACCTGGCCGGGCAGCTCGATCTCGTTTCCCAGGCCGCCGCCCGAATCAGCGGCCACGGCGTCCGGCTGCTGCGCGCCCCAGGCCACGTCGTCCAGCCGATCGCCGGCGGCATCGCTGAGCGTGATTCGGCCGGATGTCGGGTTGAGGAAGCTCGCGGCGGAAAGGTGCAGTTCGCCGGGCGGTCCATCGCTCTGGCCGTCGAACAGGATCAGATAGAACCCGGTTGGGCCGGCGCTGGCGCCGACAGGTAGTTCCAGTGAATCCGCGTTCTCGTTGGCAACCACCAACCCCGACAGCTCGGCGCCGGGCGCCGCTTTCAGCTCGATGAAGGCGGCGTCATCGCCGGCGGGATTGAATCGCACCTCGTTCAGCAGCGCCGAAGCGCCGACCGCTGACGGCGGCGGCGGTGTCTTCGGTTTCGCAACGTCCGGCGTCAGTCCGGGCGCCTTGTCCTGCGTCGGCGAGACGATGGGCAACACGGCGGAATCGTCGTTGCTGCCTGATCCGTTGTCGTTCACATTTGCGTTTGAGTTGCCGTTCGTGTTGTCGTTGCCGTTGGCGCCGTTGTCATCACCGGTCGGTACGGTCGGGCAGCCGACCAGCAGCAAAATGAGCAACGCCGGCAGAATTCGTCCGCCCATGTGCACACTCCTGCTTGGGCGCGTCGGGAACTGAGGCTGTGAATCTGGACGGGCGAGACGCCCGTCCCACCCAAATCCACCCACCCAAGTCTCACCCGAATCTCGGGCACAGCGGCCCGCTCTCTTGACTCGACCCGACCACTCCAATGATAGCTGCCCTACCGGCCCCGGCGTGAGCACATTTTCGGCATGGTTCCGGCTTACTCGGCTCAAACCGCCCGCCGAACGCGCATCCATCCCATGACGCTGAACAAAACGTAGCAACTGGCCGCCAGCGCGATGGACGCGATGGCCGCCACGGTCGGGTAAGGGCGCTCGCCCAATGACCAGAACAGCGACAGCCCGACGCCTCCGATGTAGATCGCCGGAATGACCGGGAATCCTGGAACGCGAAAGCCGGATCGGTCGTGTCCGCCGGGGCGTTTGCGCAGAATAAAAAGTCCTGCGACCGCGACCGCCGAGAGGATCGACAGCGCCGCGCCGATGTAGGTAATGAGCGTGTCGAACGCGCCTGACAAGGCCAGCAGGATCGCGGCCCCGCCCTGCACATAAAGCGCCCGCGCCGGTGCGTGCGTGTGCGTGCCGAGGCCGGCGAGCACGTGCGGGGCCACGCCGTCGCGGGCCATGGCGAAGAGAATCCGCGGACCGGCGGCGATCATCGCACTCGTCGCACCGATGATGATGAACGCGATGATCAGGCTGATCACCGACGCCCCGCTCTTCCCGAACAGTTGCATCGCGGCGACCGTGCCCACGGCCGTCTCGGCGGTCCATTGGCCGGGCGGAACGGCGTAGAAGAAGAGGACGTTCAGCCCGAAATACGCCGCCGTGACCAGGATCGTCCCGCCGATCAGCGCCCGGGGCAGTGTTCGCGGTGCGTCGCGCGTTTCGCCGGCAAGATAGGCGGCCGCGTTCCAGCCGCTGTAGGCGAAGCTGGCCTCGATCAAGGCCGTGCCGAAGTGTCCGGTCGGCTTGCTGGTAACCGAAAGCCAGCGCCAGTCTCCGTTTCCGCCGGAGAACCCGGCGACCAGGAGAAGCAGAATCGTGCCCAGTGCGCCGACCGAGAGCGCGGTCTGCAGCCCGCCGCTGGCGCGGATGCCGGCGGCGTGATAGACCGTCAGGCCCGCCATGAGGAGGATCGCCCAGAAGCGCAGCGCAACGGGCGTCGGCGAGTATCCGAAGACGGCGTGCGCATAGGACACGCAGACCAGCGAGACTGAGGCGATGGACGCGGAGAAGCCGGCCAGCAACGTGATCCAGCCGCCGATGAAACCGGTCATCGGCCCCCAGCAGCGCGAGAGATACTGGTAGTCGCCGCCGGCCAGCGGCAGGCGCGCCCCCAGCTCCGCGTAGCTGAGCGCTCCGCACAGGGCCAGCAGACCGCCGCCGAGCCAGATCAGAAGCGAAACGGACGGGTTGCCGGTGGAGACGTGCACCAGCGCCGGGACGGTCCAGATGCCGGCCCCGACCATGTTGCCGATGACGAACGCGGTGGCGGCGGGCGTGCCCAGGGCGCGCTGCAATCCGCCGTCGCCGAGTTCAATTGTGATTCGCGGAGCGTCCATGCGCGCCCCCGGGGAAAAGGAGCTGGACTCTATCGACGCGATTTCTGGCCGCGGGCGTACAGGCCATGCTCACACGCGACCACGAAGGCCTCCGCCTGCGATTTGAGCCGTTCCCAGGACTGGCGAATGCGGTCCGCCTCGCTGGGAATGATCTCACCGTCGTTCTCAATGCTGGTGCTGATGTCGGACAGCAGCATGCCGAAGTCCTGGACGAAGCGTTGCGTGGCATTCAGCAGATTCTCTTCGTGCTCGCCGGGGTCGACTTTCGGATTCGGGACGAAAAACCCGTCGGCGGCGTGGCACAGCCAGTTGACGATGCGTCCGTCGCGCGTCAGCTCGTAAACGACTTTGAGGCGATCAAGCGGGTTCCGCGCACCGGAGCCTTCCGGGTCGTCCGCGGCGGTCTCCTGGCACCACTTGTACACGAGCGCAGTGCTCAATCCGAGTTTCGCGGCGATCACCTTCACGCCGACCGGATCGATCGCCTCGCGGAGCACTTCCCAGGACTTCACCGGATTCCTCAAGAAGAAGAGAGCGCGAATTGTTGCGCGGGGATGGGCCAGCGTCAACTCAGGCCGATGGCGCGAGGCCGCGCAATCGCTGGCCTTCAACCAAACGCCGCCAGCCGCGTCCAGAAGAACCACGCCACCGGCGCCGCCAGCAGCGGCGAGTCCATGACATCGAGCACGCCTCCCAGTCCCGGCAGCGACGTACCCGAGTCCTTCACCGCCGCATCGCGTTTCAACAGCGAGGCGCACAGGTCGCCGGCGACGGAAGCCACGCCCATCAGCAGCCCGAACAGCAGGAAGCCCCACGGCCACGCCAGCCATTCCGCCCGCATCAGCGGAGCGCCGTCTCGCGCCAGCAGCCCGCCGCGTTGCAGGAGCGGCCCGATCAGAAGGGAGAGCGCCGTCGCCACCGCCAGCCCGCCGACGAAGCCCTCCCAGGTCTTCTTGGGGCTGAGCCACTCGATCATCTTGTGACGGCCGGCGATCCGGCCCACGAAGAAGGCCCCGGTATCGGTCATCTTCACGATGAAGTTACTGAAAAGCAGGACGGCCACACCCGCCTGGCCGCCGACCTCCATGCGCAGCTTGGTCATGTACCCCGCCAGCCCGCCGGTGTAGACGAGAATGAACGTCGTCATCGCCAGGTTGATCATCACCTGTTGCGTGCCGCGGCGGACCGCCTGCAGGAAGAACGTCACCCCCAGGGCCACCGCGATGGCGAGCATCGCCCAGGATTCGTCGTGCGAGCCCCAGGCTCGCTCGATGTTGAACGCGAAGTAGGGGCCCGTCACCATCAGCGTCGAAAAGAGCATGACCGAAAAGCCGAACGGCCGGTAGCCGAGATAGCCCGCGAAACGAAGCAGTTCGCGTGCGGTGAAGAGCGTCAGCGCCAGCACGCAGAGCGTCGAAAGCAGCCCGTTGTAGAGGAACAGATTCAGATCCAGGTTCATGAACTGGATCGGATGGCGCGGATGGGGCTGGGCCGCGAAGTGCCCGTCCAGCAGCAGCAGCGCAATGATCGCCGCCGACAGCGAGAGGCCGAAGATCAGCCGGAGTCGTAGCATCGATTGCCTTGCTGCACGCGTCTTATCCGAGCCGCGACCGTAAGGGAGCGGGGGCGCTCACCCGCCGCCGACCGCTCCCTCACGGTTGCGGCTCGGATTGAGGTGGTGCGGGCGTGTCGCCCGCATTCGACACGCGCGGCATGCTCGTCCCGTCCGCGGGTCCGACATCGCCAAAGCGCCGCTCGCGCCGGCCAAACGCGCGAATCGCCTCGTTCAGGTCCGCCGCCGAAAAATCCGGCCAGAGAACGGGCGTCACGTACAACTCGGCATAGCTGATCTGCCACAGCAGGAAGTTGCTGACGCGCATCTCGCCCGCGGTGCGGATCAGCAGGTCCGGGTCGGGCAGTCCGGCGGTGTAAAGCGAGCCGCTCAGCAGCGCTTCGTCGATCTGCTCCGGCGCGAGCTCGCCGCGCTGCACGCGCCCGGCGATGGCGCGAACCGCGTCGACGATCTCGGCCCGTGAGCCGTAATTGAGCGCCAGGCACAGCCGCAAGCCGCGGTTGCCCGCGCTCAGGGAGACCGTCTGATCCAGCTCGCGCAGCACCTCAGCCGGCAGCCCCTGGCGCCGGCCTACCTGCACCACGCGCACGTCGTTGTCCATGATCTGCCGCCGCTCGGCGACCAGGAACTCGGCATAGAGCGCCATTAGCGCATCGACTTCCAGCTTGGGCCGCCTCCAGTTTTCAAGGCTGAAGCTGTACAGCGTCAGGCAGCCGATCCCCAGGCGCGCCGCCTGCGTCACCGTCTCGCGCACGGCGGCCGCGCCCTGGCGGTGGCCCTGGATGCGCGGCAGGCCGCGCTGCTGCGCCCAGCGGCCGTTGCCATCCATGATGACGGCCACGTGCGCCGGCAGGGCGCCGCGCGGCAGGCCGAGCGTCTCGAGCGAATCCAGTGCGGAAAGCGTCGGCATTCGGATTGCCCTGTAGCGCCGAACCTCCGCGTCCGGCGCCACCGCGCAGCGTCGGACCTCCGAGTCCGACGGCAAACGTGAACTGGTCGACTCGCCGTCGGACGCGGAGGTCCGACGCTACAGTTCCTCGACAAAAATCGTCTGCTCACGCCCGGGACCAACGCCGATGATGCCCACCGGCACATTCAGCCGGCGACTGATCAGCGTCACGTAATCCCGCGCTTCACGCGGCAGATCGCCGACGCTGCGGCACGCGCCCAGGTCGGCCGCCCAGCCGGGCGCCGTCTCGTAGACCGGCTCGATCTCTGAGAAGTCGTACGCATCCGCCGGAAACTCGTTCAGCAGCCTGCCTTTCCGCCGATACGCCACGCATACGTCGATCTCCGCGAAGCCTGAAAGCGTGTCCAGGTGCAGGATCGCCAGGTGCGTCGGCCCCGCCAGCATCGCGGCGTAGGAAGCCGCCACAGCATCGAACCAGCCGCAGCGCCGCGGCCGGCCGGTCGTCGTTCCGAATTCGTGGCCGCGGGTGCGAATGGTGTCGCCGGTGACATCCGCCAGTTCGGTCGGAAAAGGACCGGCTCCGACGCGGGTCGAGTAGGCCTTCACGACGCCGAGCGACGACTGGATCACCGACGGCGGAACTCCTGCGCCGCTGGAGACGCCGCCTCCCGCCGCGCTGGAGCTGGTGACATACGGATAAGTGCCGTGGTCGATATCGAGCAAGCTGCCCTGCGCCCCCTCGAACAGCACCCGCCGCCCGGCCTTCATTTCGCGATGCAGCAGCGCCGTCGTATCGCAGATGTAGGGCCGCAGTTGCTCGCCCAGCGCCAGGTACTCATCCGCCAGCACCTGCGCGTCGAAGACCTCGCGGCTCTCGTAGGCCGAGCGAAAGACGGCGTTCTTGTAAGCCACGATCGTCGCCAGCCGCTCGCGGAGATGATCCGGGCGCAAGAGGTCGCAGGTGCGTACGCCCCAGTGCCGCGACACCTTGTCGGCGTAGCACGGGCCGATGCCGCGCGCGGTCGTGCCCAGCTTGTCGCCCGCACGGGCGGTCTGCTCGGCCAGCATGTCCTCGCGGCGGTGATACGGGAACACCACGTGCGCCCGGTCGCTGATCCGCAGCCGCTCGGGCGTGATGTCGATGCCGCGCTGCCGCAGCGAGGCGATTTCGCCCAGCAGGACCCCCGGGTCCAGCACGGCGCCGACCGCAATGATCGCGAGCACGTTTTTCCGCAGGATGCCGCTGGGAAGCTGGTGCAGCGCGAACTTATCACCGCCGATGACCACCGTGTGCCCAGCGTTGGCGCCGCCGCTGTAGCGGACCGACAGGTCGAAATGCTCCATCAGCAGATCGACGATCTTGCCCTTGCCTTCGTCGCCCCATTGCAGGCCGATGACGCAGGTATGTCCGAGCTTGCTGAAGTCCATGCGCGCCGCGCTTCCCATTCAGTAAACCAAGCAGCCCCCGGCCGGGCCGTCCGCACGCCGCGGCGTCCGAAACCCGGCGAGCGGCGTGCCGGGCGGTTTTGTAGCATTTCCGCCGCGAGTCGGCAACGCTACGAACGGGGCGCCGCGGCGAGACACAGCGCGCCGTTTGGCTCTGGGTGCATTCGGTTTCCGGTGACGATCCGTCCGAACCCGCCGCGCCAAGCGGCGGGCTGACGTCCGGGGCCTTGGGGCGTTGATCGCTCACGACGGTCAACCCGCCGCTTGGCGCGGCGGGTTCGGAAAGACGCCGCCATTCACGACCCGTGTCGGGGCGCCCGTAGCGCACGAGATGCGCCGTTCGGACTCGTCCCATCGGGTACTGCTCACGTTTGACTCCCGGCGCGGGGAGCATCGGCGTCCCGCCGGTGCGAGTGCAGAATTGCACCGGCGGGACGCCGATGCTCCCCGCAAACTTGACCAGTACCTCCCATCGTACACTCATTGAATTTTTCGGCAGCGGCTTCTATCCTGCCCGCTCCGTTCGCCGGCGCGATCCGATCCAGTAGCCGAGCTCTTCGTGGCTTCCCTTCCACGCACTGAAAACCCCTTTGCCCCCGCGTCCAGCGCGCCGGGCGCCGCGCACCTGGTGCGCGGGCTCGGACCGTTCGCTGCCACGATGCTGATCGTCGGCAGCGTCATCGGATCTGGCATTTTTGTCGCGCCGTCGCTGATGGCGACCTACCTCGCATCGCCGGGCCTGCTGATGGGTTTGTGGATTCTCGGCGGGCTGCTGACGCTCTCCGGGGCACTGGCGTGCGCGGAGCTGGCGGCCGCCTTTCCCCGCGCCGGCGGCCAGTACGTCTTTCTCTCCGAAGCGTTCGGACCGCTCTGGGGGTTCCTTTACGGCTGGACGTTTCTCCTGGCGATCAACACCGGCTTCATCGCCGCCGTCGGCGTCGCCTTCGCGATTTACCTGGGCGTCTTCATTCCCTCGATCAGTGAGACGCGCGTTCTGTTCAGTCTGGCCGGGAAGTCATTTTCCACCGCCCAGGCCGTCGGGTTGGTCGTCATCGCCGCGCTGACCTGGCTGAATGTCCGCGGTCTGCGCGAAGGGGCGATCGTCCAGAATCTTTTCACGATCGCAAAAATCTCCGCCGTGGCGGTGCTGGTCGTCATGGCGCTGGCGCTGGCGGGCGGTTCGCTCAGCCATTTTTCCCCCATCGCCTCGACTCAGCTCGGGCCTGAAGGGCTGAAGCTGGGCCTCTTCGCCGCAATCGCCGTGGCGATGAGCAAGGCGCTTTTCGCGTACGACGCGTGGAATTCCGTCACGTTCGCGGCCGAGGAAATCAAGGACCCGCAGAAGAACATGCCGCGGGCGCTGATCCTCGGCACGCTGCTCATCACCGCCGTCTACTGCTCGGCCGTCGCGGTCTATCTCTACATGGTGCCGATCGGCGAAATGGGGAGCGTCACCGGCAACCGGATTGCGGCGGAAACATCCCGGCGACTGATGGGGCCGGCGGGCGAGACGTTCATCGCGATCGCGATCATGGTCTCGACCTTCGGCTGCGTGAACGGGCTGATCCTCTCGGGGGCGCGCGTGGTCTACGCCATGGCCCGCGACCGGCTTTTCTTCCCCAGCGCGGCCGCCGTACATCCGACGCATCGCACGCCCGCCAACGCGCTGATGCTGCAGGGGGCGATCGCGGCGGTGCTGACGCTGACCGGCAGCTACAGCGACCTGCTGACGCTGACGGCGTTTTCGTCGCTGATGTTCAACGTCCTGTGCGTCGTGGGCCTGTTCGTGCTGCGCGCCCGCCGGCCGGAGTTGCCGCGGCCCTTCCGGGCGTGGGGTTATCCGCTGCTGCCGGCGCTTTACGTGGCGGTGGCGCTCTTTTTCTTGTGCTACATTCTGATCGGCGATCCGCGCAATTCGGGATTGGGTCTGGTTCTCACGGCAGTCGGTCTGCCGGCCTATGTCTATTGGAACGCCGGCCGTCCGGCTGCACAGCGTCTGGAGGCATGAATGGCTAGTCCGCTTTTCGCCCGCAAACCGCTGAGCCTGCTGCTGAAGGAAATGGAGGGCGCCGACCGGCTGAAACGCGTGCTGGGGCCGGTGTCGTTGACGGCCCTGGGCGTCGGCGCGGTGATCGGGGCCGGCATCTTTGTGGCGACGGGCAAGGCGGCGAGTACCACGGCCGGCCCCTCGCTCATGGTGTCGTACCTGTTCGTTGGTCTGACCTGTATATTCGCGGCACTTTGCTACGCGGAGTTCGCCTCGATGGCGCCGATCGCGGGCAGCGCGTACACGTATGCCTACGCAACGCTCGGTGAGTTATTCGCATGGATCATCGGTTGGGATTTGATACTCGAGTACGCGGTGGGCTCAGCCACCGTCGCCAACGGATGGTCGTCCTACTTTCAAACGGTGCTCAAGAAATTCAGCATCACTCTTCCTGAAGCCATACAGGGGGCCGCGCTGAAATACAACGAGACGAGCGGCCATTTCGAATGGACGAATTCCTTCATCAACTTGCCCGCTGTGATCATCGTCGCCATCGTGACGATCGTGCTGGTCAAGGGCATCAGCGAAAGCGCCAATTTCAACGCGATCATGGTCGCGATAAAGGTCAGCGCCGTGCTGTTTGTCATCATGGTCGGTGCGTTCTACGTCAACCCCGAAAACTGGAAGCCGTTCGCTCCGTTCGGTTGGACCGGAATCTCTTTCTTCGGATATCACCTCGCCGGACAACAAACGCCGGCCGGCGATCCGCTTGGCATGCTGGCTGGAGCGTCGATCATCTTCTTCGCCTACATCGGATTCGATGCGGTCTCGACGCAGGCGGAAGAAGCCCGCCGCCCCGAACGCGACGTGCCCATAGGAATCATCGCGTCACTTCTGATTTGCACCGTTCTGTACGTCGGCGTCGTCGCCGTGCTCACCGGCATGGTGCCTTACCAGAAAATCGACATCAACGCCGGTGTCGCCACCGCGTTCAGCCAGGCCGGCATGCCATGGGCTGAGTTTATCATCGCCGCGGCCGGCGTCGCGGGCATCACATCCGTCTTGCTGGTGATGATGCTAAGCGCTCCGCGCGTGTTCCTGGCGATGGCCCGCGACGGACTGGTGCCCAAGGCCTTCTTTTCAGCGATTCACCCGAAGTTCAAAACGCCCTGGAAAAGCTCGATCGCCATCGGCATCTTCGTTGGAATCATGGCCGGCCTGCTTCCGATCGACGCCCTGCTGCACCTTACGAATATTGGCACGATGTTTGCGTTCGTCATCGTCTGCGCAGCGATTCTCGTGATGCGCCGCACCGATCCGGATGCGAAGCGTCCGTTCAGGTGCCCGCTGGTTCCCGTGGTGCCGATTCTCGGGATTCTCTGCTGCCTCCTCCTGATGTTCTCACTGCCCGCAGCGAATTGGTACCGCCTCTTCGGCTGGCTCGCGCTGGGCCTAGTGATCTACTTCTCGTACAGCAGATACAACAGCGTCATGGCCAAACAACGCGCCGCGGCGTAACACATCCGAGGCGCGACCATGAGGGAGTGGTGATTCGCCGCGGCGCTCCATGACTGTCCCTGGCGACCGCGGCTCTGAACCGCGCTACCAGCCCGTTGAAAAACGCCTGTAGCGTCGGACCTCCGTGTCCGACGGCGTGAAAACCGCTGAAACACCGTCGGACGCGGAGGTTCGACGCTACGATCGGTCAAGCACGCCCTATTTCAACGGCCTGCTACGGACCGGCTGCGCGCGCGTCGCCCCGATTCCACTGCAACACCGCCGCCAGCGGCTTGCGCACCAGGTCCGGCACGGTCGCATCATCCGCCGGGTAGCCCGCCGGAATCAGCAGGTACGGCTTCTCCCCTTCCGGCCGGCGGCAGATCTCGCGCAGGAAACCCATCGGACTGGGCGTGTGCGTCAGCGTCGCCAGCCCGAGCATGTGCGCCGCCATTAGAAAAAAACCGCTGGCGATGCCGGTGCTTTCGCTCGGGTAGTAGTTCTTGACGCGCCGCCCCTGCGCCTCCTCCCAGTCCACCCGAAACACCACCACCAGCCACGGGGCAATTTCCAGGAACGGCTTGCGCCAGTCGGTGCCGATCGGCTCGAGCGCGTCCAGCCACTCCGGCGGCATGCGATGCTCGTAGCTTTCCTTCTCCTCCGCCTCCGCCGCGATGCGAATCTCCCGCTTCAGGGCCGGATCATCGATCGCGACGAATCTCCACGGCCGTCGGTTGGCACCGCTGGGGGCGGTGTGGGCCACGGCCAGGGCGGATTCGATTAGCTCGCGCGGCACCGGGCGATCGGAGAAGAATCGGCAACTCCGCCGGCCGTTCATCTCGTCGAGCAGGGCCGCGGCGCGCTGCATCTGCCAGGCGTAATCGCGCGACGGCAGCGTGTAGGGAAGCGTGGACGCGGGCATCGCGGCTCCGAAAGTCGGCTCAGACCCAGTGCGGGCGCTGCGCGGCGGGCGCCGCGGCGAATTTCCGTGCTGCCTCGCGGGTCATCTCGGGATTTCGATGCGAAATCCCCATGAAGCGTGACATGACTTCGAAGGCCTGCGTATTTCGCAACAGCCCAGCCAGCGCGGCCTGCCCCGGGCCGATCGCCAGCGTCGTGACCAGGTCGGCCGTGTGCGAGATGCCCGTCCAGCCCACGCCGTTGTAGTTGCTCAATATGTCGCCCACGGCGCCCTCGACGTTGGCGTGCTGCCGGTTCAGCACATTGGGGCGCTCGCCGGCCAAGGCCCGCGCGACCGCCGCGGCCTCATCCGCGGTGACCTCGACTCCCGCGCCCTCGCGAAGCACGGAGACGACCGCTTCCTTCGGCGACGCGCCGTCCTTCCGCACGCGCTTGATGAACTCCTTCATCATGACGTCGTGCGAGGCTGTCGCCGCGGCAAGCCGCTCGAAACAGCGGTCGGACTCGACGTAGTTGGCGCCCATTCCGTTGAGCCCCGGGTTGCTGTTGCCGTGGTCGCTGGTAATGACCACCAGCGTGTCATCGCGGCGGCGGGCAAATTCCAGCGCGACGCCGATCGCGTCGTCGAACGCCAGTTGTTCCCAGACAATCGCCGCAGCGTCGTTGTTATGCGCCGCGTGATCAACGCGGCCGCCCTCGATCTGCAGCAGGAACCCGCCGGCGTGCCGCGACAGGATCTTCAGCGCCGCGGCGCTCATCTCCGCCAGGGTGGGGACGCGCTGCTGCAACTCCGCGTTCTTGTTGCGATCGATCGTGAACGGCAGATGTCCTTTGTCGAAAATTCCCAGCACCTTGTCCGGGAGCGACTCGGCGGGCAGCGGCTCGGCCGACACCTCGCTGCGCTGCGTCCAGCACGAATAGCCGCGAGCGGAGAACTCAGCGAAAAGATCACGCCGATCGCCGCGGATCTTCGAATCGAAATACTCCACGCCGCCGCCCATCAGCACATCGACCGCGTCCAGGTACTGAGGCGCGATGAGGTGCTGATCGTCGCGGTTGGCCTGCGCCGCGGCGAAGCCAGCCGGCGTCGCGTGCGTGATGGTCGTCGTCGTAACCAGGCCGACCCTGCGCCCGGCGCCGCGCGCCAGCGGCCCGATCGGCGTGAGCTTCGTCCCGTCGGGCAGCATGTTGACGGCGTTGTTGAAGATGCGCACGCCGCTGGCCCAGGATGAGGAGGCCGCGGACGAGTCGGTCACCAGCGAGTTGAGCGAGCCCATCTCAAAAAAACCGAGCGTCGTTTCCGGACTTAGCGTCAGCTCGGTCCAGTTCGTCCCGCGGCTGCGCACCAGGCGCGAAAAGGGCTCGGCCAGCGACGGCACGCCCAGGCTCATCCCGTCCGCGACCATGAAGACGATGTTCCGCGGAACCGCGCCGCGATCGGTCGCACGGCGCACAGCCGGCGCCCCGCCGCCCGGTTCATCGGCGAGCAGGCGGGCCGGCAAGCCGGCCGCCGCCCCGCCCGCCAGCGCCAGTCGAACCAGCTCACGACGAGATAGATTACTGCCCGCTTTCATCGCCCCAATCGTATGAATTCCGGCGGGGCGTCGCAACGGTCGACTGCGTGATGGACGGCCCGATCAGCTTTCCGACGTCATCGATAGCATTCGAATCAGCTCGCCCGTGGACCAGGCCTGAAACGGGCAACCGCGCGGTGCGTGCGGAGGCTCGGCGTCGGCAATTTCAGAAACGTGCCCCAGTCCTGCCTCTTCCAGGTGATCGAGCAGCGGCTCCACGAAGCGCTGGCGCGCCTCGGCGCGTGCCGCCGAAGTGTCGCCGCGCGTTCGGAGCCACGCCTGCACGAAGGCGCCCGCCAGCCACGGCCAGACCGTGCCGTTGTGGTAAGCCGCGTCGCGCTGCGCCGCGTCGCCGACGTAGGCCGGCCGGTAGTCGCGATGGTCCGGATCGAGCGAGCGCGGCCCCAGCGGCGTCCAAAGCTGCTCCTCAACCACCGCGACGACGCGGACCGCCCGCGGGCCTTTCAGTATCTGCAGCGGCAACCCGCCCACCGCGAAGATCTGGTTGGGCCGGATTTCCCCGCTGACCGCGCCGTCCACGTGGCCGCAATCGACTACGTCATAAAGGCACCGCGCCTTGTCATTCCAGAAGCGCCGCTCGAACGCGTCCAATCCCCTCTCAACCAGCGGCGCCCAGTGCGAGTCGTTCCCGGACGCCAGATGCAGGGCACTGAGCCACAGCGCTTGTATCTCCACCGGTTTCCCGATTCGCGGCGTGACCACCCAGTCCCCCAGCTTCACGTCCATCCAGGTGAGCTGCACGCCGGGGCCGCCCGCCGCAAGCAAACCGTCCGCAGTCATGCGGATGCCGTAGCGCGTCCCGGCTGAATAGCCGCGGAGAATCGTGCCGACGGCGGCGTGCAGTGCCCGCACATCGGACTTCGACAGCACGCGCGGCTTGCCCTCAGCGGCCTGAATCAGCTCGTGTGCCGCGATGATGAACCACAGCGACGCGTCCACCGAGTTGTAGTCCGGAGTATCGCCGCGGTCGGGGAAGCGGTTCGGCAGCATGCCCTCAGACACGACCTGGGTCCACTGCATGAGAACATCGCGCGCGTCGCGCAACCGGCCGCTGCTCAGGCACAGGCCGCGCACCGCAATAAACGTGTCGCGGCCCCAGTCGGCAAACCACGGATAGCCCGCGATGATCGTTCGGCCATCGCCGCGGCTGACGATGTACGCATCCGCCGCCCGCTGAAGCGGAGCGCCCAAGTCCCTTCGGCGCCGCAGCTCGCGCGCCCGGGCCTTTTTCGCCGCCTGCGCCGCGCTCTCGCAGCTCCGCATCAGCGCGTCGGCCGCTTCGTCGCCCGCCGCGAGAATGAGCGTCGCCGGCTGCTCCCCGAGCGCAAACGAGAACACACCGGGCGTGGCGAGGTCTTCGACGAAATCCTGCCCGCGCTGCCGCTCTTCTTCGTAGACAAACTGGCGATACCAGAGCGGCTCGTGCGTGTACTCGCCGTTGTGCAACGCCACGACTTTCGGCAGCGCCGCGTGCGTCTGCCACGCCGCACGGCCGGAACGAATCTCGGCGTCAAGCCGGGCGGCGGCGTTTTCGTGATAGAGCGCGTGAAAATCGCGCCCCGAAAGGAACGGTCGAACCAGCAGCCGTGCGGATTGACCCAACTCGCTGCCGCGCCAACCCAGCACAATCGCCGCCAGACCGCGCGGCACGAAAAGCTCGAATTCAATCTCCGCCCCGCCCGGCAACCGGAATCGCCAGGTGGGCCACGGTTCGTGCTCGAAGTGAACCGCGCCCGCGACGCTCGGCGGATGAACGACGCCCGGCGCGTAGCGCTGCTGACTCAGCGGCATGAGACCGTCGGGCGTCCGAAGCCACCCCTCGATCCCGTTCACCAGCATCACGCGCTCGGTCGGTGGACGCAGCGCGCTGAGCAGCAGCCCGTGATAGCGCCGCGTGCGAATGCCCGAGGCGGTGCCCGACGCGAAACCGCCCAGACCGTCCGCTTCGAGCCACTCGCGCGCTTCAAGCTCGTTCAATCTTCGCTCCTCGCAGGTTGGATGCAGGACGCAACACGCGGATCGTCCGACGTCGGAATGCGACCATACCGAGGCTGCGAGCATCCTACGCTGGAATTGAGTAGAATTTCGCCGCCATGGCACTGCTGTCATCCGACGACCTGGACCGCGTGCTTTCCGTCGTGAAGGTACGTCTCCGTGAGGCCTTGTCGCCGGTCGCCGTCTATTTTTTCGGCTCGTATGTCTATGGCACGCCGACGAACGACAGCGATCTGGACCTGATCGTGGTGGTTGAGAGCAGCGACTTGCCGCCGCATGAGCGCGATGCGCGTGCCTACCGCGCGCTTCGCGGGCTGGGCGTGCCCAAGGATGTAATGGTCTACACGCGCGCGGAGTTCGAAGAGCGCGCCGCACTACCCGTCTCGTTCGAGCGAACGGTCAAAACGCGTGGACGCCTGATCTATGCGGCCTGAAGACATCGAGATTCGGGAATGGCTGCGCAAGGCCGCCAACGACCTGCTGACGGCGAAAGCCGGACTCGAGTTACAGCCGCCGGTGACCGACACGGCTGCCTTCCATTGCCAGCAGGCCGTTGAGAAGTACCTGAAAGCCTACCTGCTCTTCCGATCTGCGCCGTTTGAGAAAACGCATGACCTGGAGATATTGGTCGATCGATGCGCACGATTGGACCCAGATTGGGAAGCACTGCGGGACGCGATCGAGCCGCTTACGGCCTACGCCGTCCGCTTCCGTTATCCGGGACCATCCGACCCGGCGGTCGATGCGGTTCTCTCCGCCCTCGCGACGGCCGAGTGTGTGGGCAAATTTCTGAAAGCACGCCTGCCTGGCCACCTGTTCAACTGAATCCATCGCCGACGGCGCAGCACGAGTCGCACCAGCCAGCGACGACTTGTACCATACCGATCAATCGGAATTGTCGCGCCCGGCACCGGGCCTGCGGCGCAAACGCAAGACTGCTTCCGCGCGGCGCCGCCGCCCGGCAACGGAACAACGTCATGTTCGATCTTTCCGGCCGTCACGCCCTCGTCTGCGGCAGCTCGCAAGGCATCGGCCGCGCGTCGGCCGAGCTGCTGGCCCGCTGCGGCGCGCGAATCACGCTGCTGGCCCGCGACGAAGCCGCGCTTGCCGAGGTCTGCCGCGGACTGCACGCGGTGAAGGGAACCGCGCACGCCTTTCGGGCCGCCGACTTTCGCCGCCCCGAAGACGTCCGTCGCACCGCCGCCGAGATCGTCGAGCAGGTCGGCCCGGTCGAAATCCTGGTGAACAACACCGGCGGCCCGTCGAGCGGGCCGATTCTCGACGCCCGGCCCGAGGCGTTCCTCGAAGCCGCCACCATGCACATCGCCTGCAACCAGTTGCTGGTGCAGACCTGCGTGCCCGGCATGAGGCAGCGCGGCTACGGACGGATTATCAACATCATCTCAACCTCCGTGAAACAGCCGATCCCGGGCCTGGGCGTGTCCAACACCACCCGCTGGGCCGTCGCGGCATGGGCCAAGACGCTCGCCGGCGAGCTGGGGCCGTTCGGCATCACGGTGAACAACGTACTGCCCGGCTTTACCTCGACCGCCCGGCTGCGCTCGCTCTTCGAAGCGCGCTCCAGACGCGAAGGCATCCCGGTCGAGCAGATCGAGGCCACCGCGAAAGCCGAGATCCCGTTGCGGCGGTTTGCCACGCCGGAGGAAATCGCCGCCGGAGTCGTCTTCCTCGCCTCGCCGGCGGCGTCGTACGTGAATGGAATTAACCTGCCGGTCGACGGCGGGAGGCTGAGCACGCTGTGAGTGCAGAATGGCGAATATCCGTCCGAACCCGCCGCGCCGAGCGGCGGGGTGACGTCAGCGGCCCGGGGGGCGCCGATCGCTAACGACCGTTAACCCGCCGCTTGGCGCGGCGGGTTCGGAAAAACGCCGCCGATCGCAACGTCTATCGGGATGCGCCCGGCGGCGCCCGCGGACGGCTGAAGATGAGGAACCCGCATGCAGACCATCGGCAATTACATCAACGGCGAAATCGTCGCTCCTGCGGGCGGGGCGTTTCTCGATAACGTTGAACCCGCGACCGGACAGGTCTACTCGCAAGTACCTGACAGCGACGAACGCGACGTCTCGGCGGCGATCGAGGCTGCGCAAGCCGCCTTCGCGACATGGTCCACGACGCCCGCCGAGAAACGCTGCGCCGCGCTGCTGCGCATCGCCGACCTGCTCGAAGCCAACCTGGAAGCTTTCGCCCGCGCCGAATCAGTGGATACCGGCAAGCCCATCACTCGCGCCCGCGTGCTCGAAATCCCGCGCGCCGTGAAAAACTTCCGTTTCTTCGCCAGCGCCATCCTGCACGAACGCTCTGACCTGCACGTGATGGATCGCGACGCGATCAACTACACGCTTCGCCGCCCGCGCGGCGTCTGCGGCCTGATCTCGCCCTGGAACCTGCCGCTCTACCTGCTGACGTGGAAGGTCGCACCCGCCCTGGCGGTCGGCGCCACCGCGGTCGCCAAGCCGTCGGAACTCACGCCGATGACCGCCCATCTGCTGGCGCAGATCTGCATGCAGGCCGGATTGCCGCCCGGCGTCCTGAACATCGTCCACGGCAACGGCCCCAGGGCCGGCGCCGCCCTGGTCGCCGACCCGCGCGTCAGCACGATCAGCTTCACCGGCGGCACGCGCACCGGCGGCGACATCGCGCGCGTCGCGGCGCCGCTGCTGAAAAAGCTATCACTCGAGCTCGGCGGAAAAAACCCGACCATCGTCTTCGCCGACGCCGACCCGGACGCCATCGACGGCAGCGTGCAGGCCGCCTTTTCGAACCAGGGCCAGATCTGCCTGTGCGGCTCGCGGCTGTTTGTTGAGGAAGCGATCTACCGTGCGTTCGTTGAGCGCTTTGTCGAGAAGACGCGGCAGTTGCGCCTCGGCGATCCGCTGGACGAGGCCACGCAGCAGGGTGCGCTGGTCTCCGCCGCTCACCGGGACAAGGTCGAGTCCTACGTGCAGCTCGCCCGCGCCGAGCGCGGCCGCATTCTCTGCGGCGGCCATCGCCCGACCGACCTGAGCGACCGCTGCGGCGGCGGCTACTTCTTCGAGCCGACCGTCATTGTCGATCTGCCGGCGTCGTGCCGCGTGAATCAGGAGGAAATCTTCGGCCCGGTCGTCTCGATCATTCCGTTCGTCGACGAGCGCGACGTGATCACCGCCGCCAACGGCGTTCCGTACGGCCTGTCGGCCTCGATCTGGACCAGCAACCTGTCGCGCGCCCACCGTGTCGCGGACCAGCTCGCGGCGGGAACGGTATGGGTGAATTGCTGGCTGGTGCGCGACCTGCGCGTGCCCTTCGGCGGCACGAAGCAAAGCGGCGTCGGCCGCGAAGGCGGCGACGAGGCGCTGCGGTTCTTCACCGAGCCGAAAAACGTGTGCATCCGCACGCCGTCGAATTGAACCACGGAGGCACGGAGACACGGAGACGTAGCGTCGGCCCTCAGTGGCTGACGAGACGTCAATGCGTCTTTCCATGCATCGTCGGCCACTGAGGGCCGACGCTACGGTTTTCTCCGTGACTGCGTGACTCCGTGGTTGTCCTGGAATTGACGAGCAAGCCCCATGAAAACCATCATCGAACCCTTCCGCATCAAGGTCGTCGAGCCCATCCGGATGACGACGCGCGCGGAGCGCGAGCAGCTCCTGAAAGCCGCCTTCTTCAACGTGTTCCTCATCCACGCCGACGACGTCCTCATCGACCTGCTGACGGACTCCGGCACGGGCGCCATGAGCAGCCTGCAATGGGCGGGCGTGATGCGCGGCGACGAGTCCTACGCCGGCGCCCGAAGCTGGTTTGCCCTCGAATCGAAGATCCGCGAGCTGACCGGATTCCAGCACATTCTCCCCACGCACCAGGGACGCGCCAGCGAGCGCATTCTCTTCGAGCTGGTCGGCGGACCCGGCAAGATCGTCCCCAACAACAGCCACTTCGACACCACGCGCGCCAACGTCGAGCACTCCGGCGCCAAGGCCGTCGACCTCGTCATCGAGGAGGGCCGCCACCCGCGCACGCGCCACCCGTTCAAGGGAAACATGGATTTGGCGGCGCTCGAACGCCTGATTGTCGAAAACGGCGGCGGCTCGGCTTCGGCCGAGACGCTGCGGCGGCGCATCCCGCTGGTCATGCTCACCGTCACGAACAACAGCGGCGGCGGCCAGCCGGTCAGCCTGGAGAACATCCGCGCGGTCCGCGCTCTGTGCGATCGCTACAAGCTGCCTTTTTTTCTCGACGCCTGCCGCTTCGCCGAGAATGCCTATTTCATCAAGCTGCGCGAGCCCGGCCAGCAGGACCGCTCCGTCCGCGACATCGTGCGCGAGATGTTCGACCTGTGCGACGGTGCGACGATCAGCGCCAAGAAAGACGGCCTGGTGAACATCGGCGGCCTGCTCCTGCTGCGCGACGCCGACCTGGTCCGCCGCGCGGACGAGCTCCTGATCCTCACTGAGGGCTTCCTGACCTACGGCGGGCTGGCGGGCCGCGACCTGGAAGCCATGGCGCAGGGATTTGAGGAAGTCGTTCACGAAGACTATCTGCAATACCGCATTCGCAGCACGGCCTACCTCGGCGAGCGGCTGCTATCGGCCGGCGTGCAGATTGTCGAGCCGCCCGGCGGGCACGCGATCTACATCGACGCGGCGGCGTTCTGCCCGCATATTCCGCCGGAGCAATTTCCGGGGCAGGCGCTGGTCTGCGGCCTGTACCGGCAGGCCGGGATCCGTGCGGTCGAGATCGGCAGCGTGATGTTCGGCAAAGGCGGCCGGCGTCCGCCGATGGAACTGGTGCGGTTGGCCATCCCGCGGCGCGTATACACGCAAAGCCACATTGACTACGTGATCGAGGCGATCCACGAGCTATTCGACCAGCGGCACACGCTCCGCGGGCTGGAAATCGTCGAGGAGCCGCCCTCGCTGCGGCATTTCACCGCCCGCTTTCGCGAGCTGTAGGAGCTATCCCCAAGCTCTTTCCGAGCCGCGACCCGCCGCGCCAAGCGGCGGGTTGACGATCGTAGGCGAGGGGCGCCGCACAGGGCCGGACGTCACCCCGCCGCTTGGCGCGGCGGGTTCTGAAGGGCAGCCTACGTCACCTTGCTACGGTTAGAAGCTCGTTCACGAGAGCGGGCTGAATCTCAGCGAGCCGCGAAACGACCCGATGAGCGCCGGCGGCGGCCAGCGTGGCTGGTGCGTGCGTTCCGGCCAGCGCCGCCACGCGCATGCCGGCCGCCAGGGCCGCCTCGACCCCGACGGGCGCGTCTTCGATCACCAGGCACTGGCGCGGCGGGACACCGAGCCGCTCCGCCGCCCCGAGGAACACGTCCGGCGCCGGCTTGCCGCGCGGGACGTCGAAGCTGTTCACGGCGGCTGCGAAGAAGGGCCGCAGGCGCGTCTCATCCAGCACCAGGTTCATGTTCGCCGGCGGTCCGGACGTGGCGACAGCCAGGACGAACGCGGCCTGCGCCAGAGCGGCCAGCACCTCGCGCGCGCCGATCATGAGCGGCACCATGCCGGTGATCAGCTCGCGGTAGATCGCCTCCTTCTCGTCGTCGAGCGCGCTGACGCGGTCCGGGCTGACGTCTCCCCAGAGCTGCCGGATGATCTCGCGGCTGGCCATGCCGAACGTGCCGGAAAACTGCTGGTCGCTGATGTTCAGGCCGTGGCGGCGGGCGAGCATCTGCCAGCTTGCCTTGTGCGCCGGGCCGCTGGCCACGAGCACGCCGTCCATATCAAAGATCACCGCCTGCTTCATCGCGTCTCCTCTCGCGGGCAATGAGCCGTCCGGATGGCGCGGCTGACGCCGATAGGTGCGTAGCATGCCGCCATCATCAGCCAGCCGACGGCGCCCATCGTCAGCAGCGACAGCGGCCAGGGGCCGAAATAGTCGTACAGCGACGCCCGTTTCGGCGGGCCGCAAAGATACATGTAGTTGGCGTCCAGGAGCCAGTCGGCCGCGGCCACGGGAACGGCGGCGAAAATGGTAATGACAAAGCAGCGGGTGGCCGACCCGGGTCGCGGCCGCAGGCCCAATCCGAAGGTCATCGCCAGCACGGCGACGACGATGCCGCCGTGCATGATGAAGAAGTGGAAGAACTCCGGCGTCGGAAACGGGTCGGTGATTTCAGGCGTAATCAGTCCCTGCGACGTGCCGGCCAGCCCCCAGTAGTAGGCAAGCTCGAAGGCGGCCGGGCGCGGCCGGGCGCGGGACGATTCGACCAGCGCCCACGCCGTCGCGTAAACCGCGAGATCGCAGAGATGGAGCGGCAGCGAGGTCCTGATGTCGAAGACGCCGCGGGTGAGCTCCCCCGCCGTGCCGGAGACATCGTTGACGACCAGGAGCGCGGCCAGACCGCCGCACAGGGCGCGCCGCAGGTTCACTCCGGCGTCACCCGGCGTGCGGCCGACGGCCCGAAGCACCAGGCACAACGCCGCCGCCACCGACGCGACGGCGAGCAGCACGCCGACGTGGTCGCGTCCGAATACGGTCAGCGGCGAGGGGTTTGCAGGCATTGCGCTCAGAATAGTCGCCGGACCGGGCGCGTGCGACGCTTCGCCGCCGATGCTCGTTGCGGTTGTTGATGTCCCTCGCGCGGCTGCCCGATATACACGACGAAATGGGGCGCACTCTCGCGCAAGGACTGCCGGTATGAACGTTCAGGATGCGATCTTCCGTTGGGCGGCCGTTCAGCCGGCGCTGGTCGGGCTGGTCATTTTCGGCGCGGGGACGGCGTATGCGTTCTTCGGTTGCTATCTTTACCCGGCGCTGCTGGCCGTGTCGTGCGGACTGATCGGCTGGATTGGCGGGGGCCTGGGCGCGGAAGCGTTGCAGGCGCCGCATGACGTGGTGGGTATCGTCGCCGGCGTGGTCTTCGCGGGAATGGCGATCGGCTGGCAGAAGCCGATGACGGCGTTGGCCAGCACGGTGACATGGGGGCTGCTCGCGCACTACCTGACTTACCAGTTTCGCGTGCCGCCGATGGGCGTGCTGATTGCGGCGGGGCTGTTTGCCGCGCTTGGATTGACGCTCTCGGTGCTCTGTTTCCGGACGATGCGCGTGGTGCTCACCGTGCTGCACGGCGCCGCGCTGCTCGTGGTGGGGTTCGTTTCACTGTCGTCGCAGTTGCTGCCGTCGCTGGGTTCCACGTTCCGCGGCATTGCGTCCAGCGAGGCCTTCGTGGTGCCAATGCTGATGGGCATGGTGGTTGCGGCCGCGTACTCATACCAGGCGATGTGTCAGCAGGGCGGCATTCGCACCGGGACCTAACAGGTCGCTAATCAGCCATAGCGTCGGCCCTCTGTGGCCGACGGCGTGTCGAAAACTCACTTGAGTACACCGTCGGCCGCGGAGTGCCGACGCTACACTCAACAGACCAGCAGGATGTTGAGCACGCGGCGCAGCAGAAACGTGCACGCCAGCACCACGGGGAAGGCGGTCACGGCCACGGCCCACTTGGCCAGGCGCAGCCCGCGCTGCGGGTGACGACGGCCGATGAACTCGCAGATGCACACGACGAGACTCACCAACCCGCCCTTGTAGATCGCCGACCCGGCGACGCCGAATCGCTGAATGACCCAATCGGCCAGGATGTTCACCTCGCGTCCGCCGTCGAGATGCAGGATGACCCAGGTCAGCAGCAGGTCCAGCCCGGCGAGGAACACGAACCAGGTATAGGGCCCCGGGTAGAGCACGGGGCTCCAGAGCATGTCGGGGGTGAAACCGCGCTCGGTGTCGGTGAGGGCGGCGCCGTCGCCGGCGGCGAGCGGAACGAGCGGTCCGGGATTGTCCGTGCGCAATTCCACGCGACGCAGCCCCTGTAGACGCCTGTATTGTAACGACGAGTGTGAAGGGGCCATGGCGTCAATTATTCCGGCGAGTTTCCTGTCGAATTTCGTCGAGTGCGGCGATTGTCCGAACCCGCCGCGCCAAGCGGCGGGGTGACGTCCGGGGGCGTTTGCGGCGGCGCGTCGTGGATGGCGTCGGCCGCCGTACGCACATCACCCCGCCGCTTGGCGCGGCGGGTTCGGAAATCAAAAACCGCCCGCTCGGAAAACACAGGCACTCAGGGCAGCTGTCGCCGGATCGATCGCTCGCGATTCCGCAGCGCTCGGCATACGATCGCGGCGCTGGAGCGGATCATGACCAACGCCGACGTCGCACGGGTTTTCACCGAAGTCGCCGACCTGATGGAGATCAAGGGTGAGGACGGTTTCCGCGTCAACTCATATCGCCGAGTCGCTCGCACGATCGACGGCCTGACCACGGAAGTCCGCGAACTGGCCGCCCGGCCGGGGGAGCTGGAGAAGCTGCCCGGCATCGGCAAGGGCTCCGCGACCAAGATCCAGGAGCTGCTCAAGACCGGCCGGCTGACGCTGCGCGATGAGCTCACCGCCGAGGTGCCCGAGTCGCTGCTGACGCTGCGCGCGATTCCCGGCGTCGGCCCGAAGAAGATCGCCATGCTGTGGCGCGAGCGCGGCGTGACGACGCTGGAGCAGCTCAAAGCCGCGATTGACGGCGGACAACTGGCGGGCATCAAAGGCGTAGGCGACAAGATGATCGAGCAGATGCGGCGCGGGCTGGAATTCGCCGCGACCGCCGGCCGCCGGACGCGGCTGGGGCGGGCGTGGGAACTGGCAGAAGAGCTGAAATTCGCGGTCGCCGAGCTTGCGGGCGTGAAGCGCGTCGAGCACGCCGGCTCGCTGCGGCGCGGGGTCGAGACCGTTGGAGACCTCGATCTGCTGTGCGTGGCGGACGACGGCGGAGCGGTGGTTGCGGGGTTTGTAAAGCTGTCGCAGGTGTCGCAGGTGCTCGTCGCCGGGGAAACGAAGGGGTCCGTGGTGATTGAGTACCGGCCGGGGCGGCAGATTCAGGTCGATCTGCGCGTCGTGCCGGGTGAATCCTTTGGGGCGGCGTGGCAGTATTTCACGGGCAGCAAGGAGCACAACGTCCGCCTGCGCGAGCGGGCGCAGAAGCGCGCCTGGAGCCTCAATGAGTACGGTCTGACCGACGGGAAGAAGGTGATCGCCTCGCGCAGCGAGGAGGAAATCTACGCCGCGCTCGATCTGCCGTGGATTCCGCCGGAGCTGCGCGAGGACCGCGGCGAGCTGGATCTGAAGAAAGTCCCGGAGGACCTGCTGAAGTTGAGCGATATCCGCGGCGATCTGCACATGCACACGAGCGCCAGCGACGGCACGCTGTCGATCGAGGAGACCATCGCCGCCGCCAAGGCGCGCGGCTATGAGTACATCTGCATCACGGACCACTCGCAAAGCAGCGTCGTGGCCAACGGGCTGACGCCGCAGCGGCTGGAGGCGCACGTGGCCGCGGTGCGGACCGCGGCGAAAAAGGTCCGCGGCATCACCGTGTGGGTCGGGGCGGAGGTGGACATTTTGAAGGACCGGCTGGACTACTCCGACGAACTGCTGGAGAAGCTGGATTTCGTGGTCGCCTCGGTCCACGCCGGCATGAGCCACGATGCAGCCGCCAACACGCGCCGCACGCTGACGGCGATTGAAAACCGGTTCGTCAATCTCATCGCGCATCCCACGGGCCGGCTGATCAACCGCCGCGAGCCGATGCCGTTGGAGATGGATACGGTGATTGCGGCGGCGGTGCGCACGGGCACGGCGCTGGAGATCAACGCCAACCCGCTGCGGCTGGACCTGAAGGATCATCACGTGCGGATGGCGCGCGAGGCCGGCGCGACGATCTGCATAGACTGCGACGCGCACAGCACGCCGGACTTTGACAACATGCACTTCGGCGTGACGACGGCGCGGCGGGCGTGGACGCGCAAGGGAGAAGTGCTGAATGCGCGCGGGGCGGACGAGGTGCGCGAGTTTGTGAAACGCAAGCGCCGCCGGACATGAGGGGCGGCGCGAGTAAGCAATCCGAGCCGCGCGCGTAAGCAAGCGGTTCTTGAGCCTCCGCTCGCTCACGGTCGCGGCTCGGAAAGAGCCCTGGGATAGCTACTACTGCTCGCGCGTGTAGATGATCTCGAACTGCTTCTTTTCCTTGCCGCCTTCGCCGATTTCGTACATCGCGAACGTGTGCTTGTCGGGGCCCTCGAGCTTCAGCACGCTCTTGGACTTCTTGGGCTTGCCGGTCATCGGGTCGTCGCATTCACCGGTCATGGTCCAGGTCTTGGTGGCCTCGTCGTACGTGCCCAGTTCGACGTAGGCGCAGGTCGACATGTTGTCGATCCAGACCGAGTTGTACTTCTTCTTCATGTTGTCGTAGCCCATGATGCCCATGCCCTTGAACGGCATGCCGCCGAACTCGCACGAGAATTCCTGGGCCAGGAAGCGGCCGTCGAGGATCCACTCGCGCGAGCACATGCCGCTGATCTTCTGCGGCTCCGGCCCGGTCAGGTCCGTCATGGCGCATTTCCAGTTGCCGGCCATCGGCTCGAGCTTCTTGTGCGCGTCGCCCGGCGTGCCGGCCTTCATCATGGCCTCCATCATCGGGTCCATGCCGCCGCCGGCCTTTTCGTCGGCCTTGGCCGCGGGTTTGTCGGCGGCCGGCTTGTCGGCCGGCTTGGCGGGCGGATCGGCCGGCTTGGCGGCCGCCGGCTTGTCGGCGGGCTTGGCGGGTTTGTCGTCGGCGGTGGCGCGCGGGGTCAGCGCGAGGACCAGCCCGAGCGTCAGCACGGTCGTCAGCGAGGCGCGGAGCGTTCTCATGCCAGGGTCTCCTGAGAGAAAAGGGTTGTCAGAGCGCAAGCCACATTAGCCTGCCGCACGTGTATACACGATCTCCATGGTCTTCTTTTCGCCTTCGGGCTCGGTCTGGTGCCACTCGAAGACGTGCTTGTCCTTGTCGACGATCCTGATCACCATGCGGATCTTCATCTTCTGCCCGCCGGGCATGACCAGATCGCCGCGGTAGGTGAATTCCTTCGACTTGGCGTCATAGTCGCCGATGCTCATGAAGATGCCTGTGCTGGCGCTGTCGATCCAGGTGTTGACGAACTTCTTCTGCAGATTGTCGTAGCCCGTAACGCCCATCCCTTCGAAGGGCGCGCCCATCATGCTACCCTTGACTTCGTCGACGAAGTAACGCCCGCCCATGATCGGCTTCACCGTGGACGTGCCCGACGTGACATCCGGTTCGCCCGGCCCCATCATGGACTTCACTTCCATCTTCCAGTTGCCGACGAAAGCCTCCAACAGCTTGTGATTCTCGCCCGGCTCGCCCGCCTTCGCGAACTCATCCATCATCTCCTGCGTCATGCCGCCGGCGGCCTTTTCGTCCGGCTTGGCCGCCTTGTCGTCGCCCTTGGCGGCGGGCTTGGGCGGGTCGCCGGGCTTGGCGGCCGGCTTATCCGCTTTCTTGTCGTCGGCGAGCGCGATGAACGCCAGTCCACAAATCAAGGCGGGGGCAAGCAGCCGAGTGATCCACGAACGCATGCGTAGTTCTCCCTAGTCAATGACCATGCGCAGCAGGCGCGGGCCGCCCATCGGCCCGATTTCCGCGGCGTAGTCTAGCACCGTACCGTTTCCCGAACAAGTACCAAACACGCAATTTCTGGTGGTCGCCCATCCAGAAATAGGCCAGGCGGGAGTCGAACCCGCACTTGAGGGATTTTAAGTCCCTTGCCTCTGCCATTGGGCTACTGGCCCGCTCGAACAGGGCCGGGGGCCGGCCGCGCCGCCGCCGCGAGTCGCGTGACACCTGAACCCGGACGCCGGAAAGGCGTACACAGGACAGTTCGGCGCGGGCGCGTCCCGGTGCAGGTTGCGATTGGCGGCGTTTTTCGGAACCCGCTGCGCCAAGCGGCGGGTTGACCTTGTGTTAGAGGCAGCTTTGACCTACCCGGGACGTCAGCCCGCCGCTTGGCGCGGCGGGTTCGGTCGGATCGCAACGTGAAACCGGGCGCACCCGTTCGGCGCCCGTTGGCTCGGCCGAGTTTGCCGCCAGAACGCGGGTAGGGTAGCATAACTCGCTTGATTTTTCAGTCGCCCGTGACGACTCCCCGCATCGCGGGTCCGCGATGGGGGCGCGACGCACATACGACGTACGGCCCTTGCCGGCGCTGAGCCGTGCAGCCGCCGGACGAACCATACATCGAGGATTTCCTCATGCCCACCAAAGAGCTAGCTCCAGCCTCGCTTACGCCGGACACCGGCCGCCGGGCCGCCATCGCCGCCGCCACGCGCTGGCCGCAAGGCGACGCGTCCGCCGGCCATGCGCACGTCGACTCGCGGCTGGACAATTTCTTTGCGTCGGACGTCTTTTCGGCGCGCGTGATGCAGAAGCGCCTGCCCAAGGAAGATTTCAAGTCGCTGATGCAGACGATTCGCAGCGGCAAACCGCTGAACCCGGACGTGGCCCGCACGGTCGCCGCCGCGATGAAAGACTGGGCGATCGAGAACGGCGCGACGCATTACTGCCACTGGTTTCAGCCGCTGACCGGCCTGACCGCTGAGAAACATGATGCGCTGGTCATCCCGGACGGGCAGGGCGGCGTCCTGTCGGCGTTCGGGGCGAATGACCTGGTTCAGGGCGAGCCGGATGCGTCGAGCTTTCCCTCGGGCGGACTGCGGGCGACGTTCGAGGCCCGCGGCTACACCGCCTGGGACGCGACCAGCCCGGCGTTTCTGATGCGCAGCGAAGGCGCCGTGGTGCTCTGCATCCCGACCGCGTTCGTGTCGTGGAACGGCGAGGCGCTGGACAAAAAGACGCCGCTGCTGCGGTCGATTGACGCGCTGTCGCACCAGGCGATGCGGATTCTGAAGCTGTTCGGAACGGACAAGGGCGTGACACGGGTGAACACCACGCTCGGTCCGGAACAGGAGTACTTCCTGGTCGATGCGAACTTCTTCTACTCGCGGCCGGACCTGATGACCTGCGGCCGGACGCTCTTCGGCGCGGCGCCGCCCAAGGGGCAGCAGCTCGAAGATCACTACTTCGGCTCCATTCCGCAGCGCGTGCTGGCCTACATGGCTGACGTGGAGACGGCGCTGTACCGCATGGGGGTGCCGGTCAAGACGCGACACAACGAAGTCGCGCCCGGTCAGTTCGAGCTGGCGCCGCTATTTGAAGACGCCAACGTCGCGTGCGACCACCAGATGCTCATCATGGAGACGCTGACGCGCGTCGCGCACCGTTTCGGGTTGAAAGCGCTGCTGCACGAGAAGCCCTTCGCCGGCATCAACGGCTCGGGCAAGCACAACAACTGGTCGATGTGCACCGACACCGGCGTGAACCTGCTGGATCCGCAGGACCAGACGCACACCAACATGCAGTTCCTGGTGTTTCTGTGCGCCGTGATCGCCGCGGTCGATACGCACGCCGACCTGCTGCGCACGTCGGTCGCGTCGGCCGCGAATGATCACCGGCTTGGCGCCAACGAGGCCCCGCCGGCGATCATGTCGATCTTCCTGGGCGACATGCTCGAGGACATCATCAACCAGATCGAAACCGGCACACCCAACCGCACGCTGGCCGGCGGGGCGTTGTCGCTGGGCGCCCGCACCCTGCCCGACCTGCCGCGGCACGCCGGCGACCGCAACCGCACGTCGCCGTTCGCCTTCACCGGCAACAAGTTCGAATTCCGCGCCGTGGGCAGCTCGGCGACGTGCGCCTGGCCCAACACGGTCATCAATACGATCGTGGCCGAGTCGCTCGACCGGATCGCGACCGAGCTGGAGCAGGCCGTCGGCGCCGACCGCGACGCGGCCAAACTGCATGCCGCGGTCTGGGCCTGCCTGCAGAAGCTGGTGAAACAGCACAAGCGCGTGCTGTTCGCCGGGGACAACTACGCCGCCGCCTGGCACGAGGAGGCGGTCAAGCGCGGCATGCCGAACCTGAAGGACTCGGCGGAGGCGATCCCGGTGCTGCGCGACGCGAAGGTCGGCGCGCTGCTCACGAAGTACGCCGTCCTGAGCCAGGACGAGGTGACCAGCCGGGCGAACATTCAGGCTGAGAAGTTCGTCAAGGAAGTGGCGATCGAAGCCGAGACGGCGGCATCGATGGTGCGGACGATGCTGGCCCCGGCGGCGCGGGCCTACCAGGGACAGCTCGCCGCGGTCGTCACCGCGACGAAATCAGCCGGGGCCGACACGACCCGCGCGGCGGCGAATCTGAAGAGCCTGATCGAGATGGTCGACGAGCTCGAGGCCGCGACGGATGAGCTGGAGAAGAAATCGGCGGAGCACCACGCCGGCGGCCCGGACGACCACATGCGGCACTACGCCCGGCACGTGCGCCCGGTCATGGCGCGGGTGCGCAGCGCGGCGGACGCCTTGGAGAAGCTGGTTCCGGCGAATCTCTGGCCGCTGCCGACGTATAAAGACCTGCTGTTCGTGAAGTAGGCTGCGGGGCGCGTGCGAAATGGTGGGCACGGCGGACCCCGCATGGCCAGACCCAATCCGAGCCGCGACCGTGAGGGAGCGGTCTTCGACGACCGAACGCCCTCCGCTCCCTCACGGTCGCGGCTCGGACAAGAGGCAAACAGCGTGACGAACAACGCTATCGGAAGAGGCTGGAACCCACGCTCTCGTTGTACGTCTCGCCCTCCAGCTTGAAGATCGGCCGCGGGTCGAAGCCCAGCCAGTCGCGGATGCACGAGCTGAAAACCGCGCGGAAATCCACATACGTCGGCAGGTTATCCGCCTGAATGTCCGACGACGTGACGCGCTGCCCGTGCAGACCGGCGTTCACGCCCGGGCCGGCCAGGATCACGTGCCCGCCCTCGCCGTGGTCGGTGCCGGGGCTGCCGTTCTCCTCGTTGCGCCGGCCGAACTCGCTGTAGAACACGACTGTGGTCCGCTCCCACATGCCGCGCGCCTTCAGGTCATTCACAAACTGGCGGAATTCCTGGTCCAGCGTGGGGAACAGGTAGTTCTGCGCCTCCGGCTGCGAGCCGTGCGTGTCGAAGCCGCCGTAGGTCAGCTTCAGAATCTGCGTGCCCAGGTCGGCCGAGGCGAGCTGCGCGGCGCGGTAGAACTCGCCGCGGGCCTCGCCGGTGGATTCGAAGTCGGCCGTGCGCTCGCGGAGCTGGGCGCCCAGCGCGTTGATTTTCTTGTAGGAATCGAGGACCGACTGCTGCATGGGCGTGCGGTTGTTCTTCATCTCCGGCAGCCGGCTGAAAGCGTCCTGGGCCGCGCCGCGATAGGTCTGGTCGGGATAGCCGTAGCGTTGCGGATCGCCGATTGTGCGCGTGTTCATGACGCCGAACGGCTCGTCGAAATAGGACTTGCGCAGCCTCTCGTACCAGCTTGTCTGCGTGCCGACGCCGCTGCCCAGGTTCCGCACGCCGAAGTCCCAGATTTCCTGGCTTTCGAAGTGCGAGCCGTTGGCGTTGGGGTAGCCGACCTGCTGGACGACGGCGAGCTGACGCGCCGCGTAGAGCTCGGCCATGAAGCTGAACTGCGTGTTGATGCCGTATTCGGGATGGTCCGAGAGCGGCGCCACCTGCTGTTGCGCCAGGGCGAGCTGCGGGCGCTTCTGGCGGTAGGCGCTGTTGGTGAACGGCGCCAGGAAACTCAGCGCATCGAAGCCGCCGTCGAGCTGGCAGAGAACCAGCATGTTCCGTGTGCCGCCCGCTGCCTGAGCGTAGGTCGAGGCGACCACGCGCAGGAGCGGGTCGGCGAAGGCCAGCGCCCCCGCGCCCAGGGAGAGATTCCGCAGAAACGCCCGCCGCGACAGTTCACGACATTCCAGGCAGCCGTTCATGATCGCTCCCGTAGGGTCCGCTGTGCGGACCAATGCTTCAACGCCGAATGGCGAATGGCGAATATCGAATGGCGCCGAGCGCCGGCGTTGAGGTCTGGAGATTTCGACATTCAGCATTCGACATTCGACCTTTCGACCCTCGACCTTTCGCCTTCGGCGGCGCTTCAACGCCCGATCACGCGTTCATCCATCGCCATCAGCCGGATCAGCTCGAACACCTGCCGCGGCTGGTAATCCGGTTCGGTCAGGTGAAACGCCTGCCAGCCGTTCTGGTCGAGCACTTCGACATAGACATCGTGCTCTTCCTCTGTCAGCGGCAGGTGGAATGCGGCGGCCATCGCGTCGACGATGCGATCGCGCACCTCGCGCTCCACCCATTCGCCGGTCGGCGGCAGCAGGTGATAGGGCAGGTCGGGCGTGCGCTGCGGTCCGTATTCCATCGTGCGCGACAGGGCGAAGATGCGGCTGATGATCCACTGATCCTGGAGCCAGCCCTTGTCTTCGTCCCAGCCGTTGACGCCCGGCGGGTTCATCAGGTCCTGCCCGGCGTCGCGCAGGTCCTGGGCGAGCTGCCAGAGCACGTAACCTTGCGAATCTTCGCTCTGAATGTGCATGTCGAGCGTGCGGGCCACGCCGACAACGTGCTCTACGGGCGAGGTGATCTGGTTGCCGCGGGCGTCGGTGGAGAAGAAGGCCTGCGACGTCAGGATCGCCCGCACGACCGGGGCGATGTCGAAGTCGGACTCGACCAGCAGATCGGCCAGCTCCTGCACGGCCTGGTCGGAGGGATGATCGTGAATGAAGCACTTGAAGAGATTGCGGGCGACGTAGCGCGGCGCTTCGGGCTGGCTGAGCGTGAGCTGAATGACCGTGCGGTACGTGTGATTGGCCGGGTCGGCCCGGTCCGGAAAGACGCTCTTGTTGGTTTCGTCGTGGTTGATGATGTCGAAGATCGGGCGGGCGTCCAGATCGTCTTCGCGCAGCAGCGTGATACCGGTGAAGGCGCGGGCGCCTTCGCGGATGTCGGCCTCGGTGTAGAGCGCGTCGCGGCCGAGCGTGAAAAGCTCCCAGAACTCGCGCGTGTAGTTTTCGTTCGGGTTGTCCTTGGGGCTGTCGGCGCCGTTGAGCCACAGCAGCATCAGCGGGTCAAGCGTCAGCGCTTCCAGAAAGGCGCGGTAGTTTCCCAGGGCGTTGCTGCGCAGCATTTCCCAGTGCAGCACCGACAGGTTGCGGTCGCGCCATTCCAGCCCGCGCCGCGACGTGGCGAAGCGATCGTGCCAGAACATGGCCATGCGCTCATGCAGCGGGTTGGGCGACTCGATCAGGTGCACCAGCCAGCGGCGCGGCATGTCGTCTTCGTAGAGCGCCGCAAGGTCATTCACGGCCGTCGGAACGGTCTTCCGCGTGAGCAGCGACTGCACCGTCTTGCTCAAGCCGTTCTTCACGGCGTCCTGCACCTGCTTGGGCGTTGCGCCGAAGGCCGCCCGCCGCAGCAGGTGATAAGCCTCATCCGGCGTCAGGACATCGCGGTAGGGAAGCGTGGACTGGGCGTAGCCGGCGAATTCGTCGCCGACCTGCACGACGGCGGTTGAGTCCGCCCCGGCCTCGCCGCCGCGGCCATCCTTGACGACGACGCGTACTTCGACGGTGCTGGTCTCGAGCGCCAGCGGGGCGACGAATTTCACGACGCTGCCGGTCGTGGCTGAAAAGACGCCGGTCGGACCGTTGGTTTGCATCCATTCGAAGCTGAGCTCATCGCCGTCGGGATCGGAGGAGCCGGAGGCGTCGAGCGTGATTTCGGTCGCGGGCGTGATGCCCGAGCTGGGCGAGATGCTGAGGCTGGCGGTCGGCGCGGCATTGGATCCGTCTCCGACGCCCAGCAGACCACCCAGCACGCCGCCCACGCCGCCGTCGCCGCCGGCAGGCGCGTTGGGATCGCCCGGGCAACCGCCGACCAGCGTACACGTGAGCAGGGTCGCCACGAGCGAGAGGGCGCGGGCGGCGGAGCGGGCGCGGAGAGGATCGACGGGCTTCATGCAACGGCTCCCGTGAAGACAGCGCGTCCGCGTGGGCGCGGACTCGAGTTCCAGTCGCTTTCTAGAATGTTCGGGAAGCTGGTCGGGCCGGGGCGCGCAGTTCGTGCCCGGCTGGGATGAGCTTTCAATACGGCATGATCGAAGTCAATCGGCGAGCCCGATGGCGTCCCGACGTACTTACCCGCTTTCCGGAATTAACATTTCGGAAATTGGCAAATTCGGACGATCAGGTGGAATACGCCCGTTGGTTGCGAATAATCTCTTAACAAAAGTCTGTCGCGGTCGGGCGCGGACAGGCTGCCGGGAGCGTCCGAGATGTCCGCGATTGTCCGACCCGACCATCGACCGCAGCGTGTGCTGCTGATCCTGGCCGTCGTCTGGGTCTTCGGGTGTTTTGATCTGGCCTATACGCAGTCCAACCTGATGCGGGGCAATTTCATCGAGCTCAATCCGCTGGCCGCGCTGGTCGCCGAGCATGCCGCCGGCGGACTGGCAACATTCAAGCTCACTCTGCTCGCATTGGGATCAGGGCTTCTCTACCGGCTGCGGCAGAAATGGAGCGCCGAAGCCGGCACGTGGTTGCTGTTGGGGCTTCACGGCGGGTTGATGGTGTGGTGGTCGATGTATCACGACGCCGTCGCCATCTGCGTCAATGACCCGACCGTCAACGCGAGCACGTTCTCTTACTGACGCGGCGCCGGGGGGCGGCGGATGCCGGGCGGCGGCGTGGCTGGCAGCGCGGGCAGATGTGCGTTCCGCGCCCTCCGACCCGCAGGGCCAGGATCGGCGTGCCGCACACGTCGCACGGCTGGCCGGCGCGGCCGTACACGCGGAACATCTCCTGCATCGACCCCCCGGGATAGACCCAGTCAATCGACGCGCCGTTGCGACGAACGCCGTCACGCAGGACGGCGCGGATGGCCGTGTGAAGCCGGCGCAACTCGACCTTGCTCAGCGAGTCGGACCGCCGCAGCGGGTGAATGCCGGCGCGAAACAGCGATTCGTCGGTGTAGATGTTTCCCAATCCGGCGACGACCGATTGATCCAGCAGAAGCGGTTTGATCCGCCGGGCGCGCGACGTCAACAGCGCACCAAGCCGTGCGGGCGTAAAGCCACGGTCGAGCGGCTCCGCGCCCAGTTTCGCTGAAAATGAGTCATAGTCCGCCGTGTAGATGATCCTGCCGAACTTGCGCGCATCGCAGAAGAGCAGCCGGCTGCCGTCGTCCAGCGAGAAGACGGCGCGGAGGTGTGCAACGGCTGGTCCGCCGTCATCCCACGCGAGCCGTCCGCTCATCCGCAGGTGAATCAGCACGAACCCGCCGTCGTGCAGCCGCATCGCGATGAACTTGCCGCGACGGGAGAGCGCATCAACCCGCCGGCCGACGACGGCCGCCGTGAGCGAGGCGGCGTCGGGCGAGACCTGTCGCGGCCAGCAGGACTCAAAACCGACGATTCGACGACCGACGAGCCTGTCGCGCGTGGCGCGGACGACGGTTTCGACTTCCGGCAATTCGGGCATGGCGTCAGGCTAGGGCAATCCGGCGGCAGGCGAAACCCGCGCGTCGCGCGGGAGCTGCGCTCCGCGTGGGCGCGCTGTATCCCAAGAAGACGCGGGCCCGACTGAACCCGCCGCGGAAGTGGGGTGAGCAGATCCCGCACTTCCGTGCGGGGTTCTGATTCGAGTTCGCAGCCCCCAACCTACGCCCCCATCCAGCGCGCCACCTCGTCCGCCGCCGTCGGCCGACCCAGTTTCGCGGCGGCGCTGGCCATCGTCGTGCGCCGCTCCGCGCCTGCCGCGCGCCGCAACGCTTCGAGCAGCGGTCCGCGGTTCCGCGCCGCATCTTTCCAGTCTTCCAGCAGTATCGCCGCCCCGGCGTCGCTAAGCACCCGGGCGTTGGCGTGCTGGTGGCGGTCGCGATGATACGGGTAGGGCAGGAGAATCGACGGGCGTCCGATCGCCGTCAGCTCGGCCAGGGTCGAGGCGCCCGCCCGTGAAACGACCAGGTCGGCCGCGGCGATGGCCAGGTGCATCTCGTGCGTGAACGCCAGCACCTGCGCGGCGGCGCCGCAGCGGCGATAGCCCTCGCGCAGCGCCTCGTCGTTACCCACGCCGCTCAGGTGCAGGAGTTGCCACTCGGGGTGCTCACGAAAAAAGTCGGGCCACCCGGCCAGCGCGGCCTCGTTCACGGTTCGCGCCCCCTGCGACGCGCCGGTCACGAGCAGCAGCGGCCGGTCCGCATCCAGCTTGAAAAATGCCCGGCCCGCGGCGCGATCGGCGGTTGCGAACGTCGAACGAATCGGGCATCCGCACGCCACGCAGGGCGCCCCGGCTGGAAAATTTCGCCGCGACGCCTCCCATTGCATGAAAACCCGGTCGCAGTAGCGCGCCAGGAAGCGGTTCGCCCGGCCGGGGATCGCGTCCGGGTTCAGAATCGCCGTGCGAATGCCGAGTTTGCGCGCCGCGACGACCGGCGGGCCGGCCGCATATCCACCCAGCCCCAACACCGCGGCCGGCCGATGCTCCTGAAACGCGCGCCGCGCCGCCGAAACGCTCTTCGACCACGCCAGCCAGAACGCCGGCCAGTGCCACGGTCGTGACGAGAATGGCCGCACCGGCTGCGGCGCTTGGTGGTAGGTCGTCTTGCCGAGCAGCTCGCGATCCAGGGCGCGATCGGTGGTGAAGAACGTGATGTCCGCGTCCGGCTGTAAACGCCGCAGGGCGTCCGCCACAGCCAGCCCCGGATAAAGGTGGCCGCCGGTGCCGCCGCCGGCGAATACGAAGCGGGGCGCTGGCATGCGGCGTCAGTCCTTGAGCGAGAACGGGGTGAAATTGGTCTGATGATCGAAGTAGTCCTCGTTCTCGGCGCGCTTGAGAAAATTGACAACGAGGTATGTCAGCGGCGTCATCACGACTTCGATGCCGACCTTGAAGGCCCAGTTGAAGGCGACCGTCCGCAGCATGGTATCCGGCGTCCAGCCGCCCTTGAGGAACTCCGGCGGCTCGATTCCCATGCTGCGCAGCGTTGCTTCGACGTTAAGGAACGCGAGCGGATAGAAGAGCAGGCTGTCGACCCCCTGGCCGACGATGGTGGAGCCGATGGTGCGCGTCCAGAGCATCCGCCCGCGCGTCAGCACTTTCATCCTCGCCAGGACGTACGAATTGGCGAAGTCGCCGGCCCAGAAGGCGAGAATGGACGCGACCACGATGCGCGGCCCGGAGCTGAAGACGGTCTCGAGCGCCGGCTGAATCACCTGGTTGAACGGCTCATTTGGATTCAGCGGCAAGTTCAGGACGACCTGGCTCATCAGCACGTAGAAGAGCATGGCTCCGAAGCCGGCCCAGATCACTTTTCGCGCCCGGGCGTAGCCGTACACTTCGGTCAGCACGTCGCCGAAGATGTAGCTGATCGGAAAAAAGATGTTGCCTGCGCCGAAGACCAGCAGTGTGCCGAGGAACGGCAGCGAAAAAGGCAACTGAACGGCACAGGATTTCCCGGGTCCGATCAGGTTTGAGCAGAGCAGCACGGTGACAAACCCCGCCATGACGAGGTCGTAGTACTTGTAGTGCCGCGGGTTGGCGATCGTCTCGAGCTTGGTCACAGGCTTCCTTGCGGCCCCGCTCCGGACGCGGGAGTGAAGCTTCGGCTCGCACTCCCCAACCGTCCGCACCCAACCGACGGAAACGGGATGGGTGGAGATTGTGCGGTATCATGACGCCCATGTCATCTCCTGCGCCCGATGCCGCGGCACGAAATCCGCTGCGCGATCTGCCCTCCGTGGACCAGCTCCTGCGCCACGCCGCCATTGCGACGCTGCTCGAGGAATTCCCACGCCACGAAGTGCTCACCGCGGTGCGAAATGTGATTGACGCCCGCCGTGCGGCGATTCAATCCGGCCGGCCGGCGGCGATCGACTCCGCCGCCCTGGCGCTCGGCGTGCGGGAGGAGATCTACCGCCGGGCGACGCCCAGTTTGCGGCGCGTCATCAACGCGACCGGCATCGTGCTCCACACCGGCCTGGGCCGGGCGCCGCTGGCGGCCGAGGCGGTCGCCGCGGTCGCGGAAGTCGCCGGGGGATACTGCAATCTCGAACTGGACCTCGCGACCGGCCGGCGCGGCGACCGGCACGAGCACTGCCGTGAGCTGCTGCGCGAGCTGACCGGCGCGGAGGACGCTCTGGTGGTGAACAACAACGCCGCCGCGACGTTTCTGGCGCTGCACGCCCTGGCGGGCGGCCGCGAGGCGATCGTCTCACGCGGCCAACTGGTCGAAATCGGCGGCTCCTACCGCATGCCCGACATTATGGCCGCCGCGGGTTGCCGCATGGTCGAGGTGGGCACGACCAACCGCACGCGCATCGGCGACTACGAGAAGGCGCTGACGCCGGAGACGGCGGTCCTGCTGCGCGTGCATGCGAGCAACTACCGGATCGAGGGCTTCGTGGAAAGCGCGTCGCTGGAGCAGCTCGCGGCGCTGGGGCGATCGCGCAGCCTCGTGGTCATCGACGACCTCGGCAGCGGCCTGATCGACCAGGCCGACGCGCTCCACGCCGATTCACGCCGCGCGCAGCCGGCGGTTCACTTCATCGGCGGCTTGCTCGATAACGGCACGGACGCCGACCAGGAAGCCACGGAGCGCGACGCGCCGCCGGTCGAATCCGGCCGCAGCACGGCCGCGGACTGGGACGAGCCGACCGTGAAGGGCAGCGTCGCCGGCGGGGCCGATATCACGCTCTTCTCTGGCGACAAGCTTTTGGGCGGGCCGCAGGCGGGCGTCGCGGTCGGCCGGGCCGAGCTGATCGCCCGCATGCGGCGCGACCCGCTGATGCGCACGTTCCGGCCCGACAAGATGACGCTGGCCGCGCTCGAGGCGACGCTGAGGCTTTATCGCGATCCGGCCACGCTGGCGCAGCGCTGCCCGACGCTGCGCATGCTGCTGGCGCCTCCCGAGTCGCTCCAGCCGCTCGCAATGCGCCTGGCGGAGTTGACGCGCCGCAGCCTCCCCGATGCGACTGTTGACGTTCTGGAGGATCGTTCCTATGCCGGCGGCGGATCGCTGCCGACGCTGGCGCTGCCGACCTGGGTGGTGCGCGTGCGCGTCGAAGGCGTCGCCGCGGCCGGCCTCGCTGCGGCTTTGCGCCGCGGCGATTCGCCCGTGGCGTGCCGCGTCCGCGACGAGTCGCTGCTGCTTGACTGCCGGACGCTGTCGGAGCCGGAGCTGTCGATCGTCGCGGCGGCGCTGGCCGAGTCTGTGCGTGAGGGGCTGTCTGAATGAGCTCCATAAAGCCGGCCGGCCGCGCGCCGCAACTGCTCGTCGCCCTCTACGCGGCCGCCCTGTTTCTGCCGTTTCTCGGCTCCGGCCGGACGCTGACGCATCACGAGGGCATGGTCACGGTTCCCGCGCTGCGCATGCTCGAAGACGGCGCGTGGATCGTGCCGCGCTACGCCGCCGGTTGGTGGCTCGACAAGCCGCCCCTGGCGAACTGGGTGACGGCCGGCGTGTTCGCGCTTTCGGGCGGGTTCAGCGAAACGGCCGCCCGGCTCCCGGCGGCGCTCAGCGCGGTCGGCCTCGCCGTGCTGATGGCGACGCTGGCGCGGCGTTTCTACGGCGACGCGACCGGGCTGATGGCCGGGCTGGTGCAGGCGACGTGTGTCTATGCGCTGATGCAGGGCCGGCTGGGCGAGATCGACATGCTCTTCGCGCTGCTGATCGCGGCGGCTCATGTTGTGCTCGCGCTACAGTGGGGCCGCGGCGACCTGAAGCTGAGCCTCGCCGCCGGCGTCGCGTTTCACACGCTGGCGGGCTTGGCGGTGCTCACCAAGGGGCTCGTCGCGGTTCCGCTGCTGGGGGCGACGATCATCGCGTTCGCGATCATCCGCCGCTCGTTCAAGCCGGTCGCGGCGGTGTTTCTGACGCCGGGAATCGTGAGCTTTCTGGCCGTCACAATCGCCTGGCACGTCGGGGCGTACGCGGTCGCGGGCGACGAAGCGATTGAGCAGTGGCGTTACAACTACCTGGAGCGTTTCGGCGGCAAGTTTCACCTGGTGAGCGAGCCGTGGTTCACGTACTTCACGTCGATTCCGTGGCTGATGGCGCCGTGGACCGTCGCGCTGCTCATCGGCGCCAAGTGGCTCTGGCGGGACGCCCGCCGGCCCGACGCGCAACTTGAGAAGTTCCTGTGGTGCTGGTTCTTGGGGGGGCTGGTTTTCCTGTCGCTCTCCGCCTTTAAGCACAAGCACTACTGCCTGCCGATCCTGCCGCCGCTGGCGATCCTGACGGCCAAGGTTGTGCAAGTGCACCTGCAGCGCGTGCCGGTGCACGCGCCGCGCTTCTACGCGATCGTGTTCGCCGTGATCGTGATCGCGTTCGCCGTCGTGAACGCTTTTGTGATGCCCAAGCGCGATCCGCGCCGCCCGTTGGTCGATTTCGTTCGAACCCAAACATCGCGCCTGCCGGCGGAGGCGAAGTTGCTTGTCGTCGGCCTGGGCCAGCACGCGGCCTATCCCTACATTCAGCACGCCTGCCGCTACGTGGACGACCCGCCGCAGGTCAAGGCGATCGTCAACGACCCGGCGCAGCAGCCGCTGTACGTGCTGACGCTCGCGGCGCACCTGGACACGGCGGAGAAGGAAGGCCTGGCGTTCGAGGTGGTGGCGACCGAACCAGAGAGCAAAAAGACGCCGCCGCCGAAGCGGCTGGTGCTGGTGAAGCCGCGCGCTACTTCTGACTGAGGTTCCGGAGCGCGTCGCTGATCGGAAGAAACAGCATCAAGGGTGCGCTCTCGAACCGGCGAAATCCATGATGTTCGTAGAATTCAGCCGCTCGATCGTCCTTCGCGTCGACGATCACGGCGAAGGCGGCGATTTCGGCTCGGCACGTTCGCGCGATGGCGTCCATGAGCAGCGCGCCGCCCAGCCGCCGGCCCTGATCGCGCGCGTCTACCGCCAATCGGCCGATCCGGACCACCGGCACGGTTGGATACCGCGGCAGCTTTCGCACCGTGGCAGCCGGCAGGCCGTGAAGCGCCACGCTCCCGGCGGCGAGCGTGTAATAACCGGCGATGCGGTTGTCCACACAGTCGACGGCGACATAGCAGAAACTGACCCGACGCCGCATGTCCTGGCCGGCTTGAACACGCAGGTACTGGTCAAGGGCTTCGACGCCGCAGTGGAACCCGGTGCGCTCGTGCTGATCCAGAAGTTCTATTCGGAAAGGCGCCGTCACGGCCGCCGAACCAGACGACGGTGCGCGGCGGCGGCTCGTTTCATTGCGGGCGCGGGCCTGGGCGGCTTGAGGATCGCCGCTGCGAACCGCTGTTGGTCATCGAACGATAGTCGCATCACGTCACTGCGCCCGATGGCCTCCTCGGCGGCCTGTTGCGCCGCGGTGACCACGAAATCGGACACGCTGCGGCCGTGCAGGGCGGCGGCGCGCTGCAATAGCGCGTAGATTGCGGGAGCGATCCGCGCTTCGAGTCGCGCGGTTCGCGTTCGCGCGGAGCGCCGGGACGCAGACAGGGACGTCTTCTTCATGGAGGTATTGTACGGATACTTGCCGTACAATCAAACCCGACCGCGTGAACCGCCGGCGGCATTACAATAAGCGGACAAACCGCCGGGCTGCACGCTAGCTCGGGCGGGCGATTGACGCTCCCGGGCAGGACAAGGTTCGTGTATCAAATGAAAACCGTCTACATCACCGATTTCTGGACCGGCGCACCCGACGTGGAGCAGGACGCGCTTGCCGGCGTCGCGGCGGTCGTCGCCCTCGGTGAGCACGACGAGAAGAAACTCCTGCCGCGCATCGCCGACGCCGACGGTTTGCTGGTCTGGCACGACATCCGCATCTCCGCCGCGACGCTCGCCGCCCTGACGCGCTGCCGCGTGCTGGTGCGCATTGGCGTCGGCTTCGACAACGTCGATCTGGAGGCCGCCCGCAGCCGCGACATCGTCGTCTGCAACACGCCCGACTACGGCATCGAGGACGTCGCCGACCATGCGATCGCGATGATGCTCGCCTTGCTCAAGAACCTGCCGCAGTTCAACCACGACCTGAAGCAGGCCGCCCCGCTGCTGTGGAACGCCCGCCGCAACGCGCGCATGCCGCGGCTGCGCGGGATGGTCTTCGGCGTGATCGGGTTGGGCCGGATCGGGTCGGCCACCGCACTTCGAGCGAAGGCGTTCGGCATGGACGTGGTCGCGTTCGATCCGTACATCCCCGACGGCCGCGACAAGGCGCTCGGCATCCGCATGGCGTACTGCCTCGATGAGCTGCTGCGCCAGAGTGATGTCGTGTCGATTCACACGCCGCTGAATGAGACGACGCGCGGCATGATCTCGGCCCCCGCTCTCGCGCAGTTCAAGCGCGGCGCGACGCTCATTAACACCGCCCGCGGGCCGGTGTGCGACACGACCGCCTTGCTGGCGGCGCTGGAATCCGGCCAGCTCGCGGGCGCCGGACTGGATGTGCTCCCGGTGGAGCCGCCGAACGCGGATGATCCGCTGATCATCGCGGTGCGCGATCCGTCGCACGTCGCCCACTATCGCTGCATTCTGTCGCCGCACGCCGCGTTCTACACTGAAGAGGGATTCATCGAGATGCGGCGAAAGGCGGCGCTGGAAGTGCGGCGAGCGCTGACCGGCGAGCGCGTCAGGAATCGGGTGAATTAGGGCTGACGCGCGGGACCGTGGCGCCGGAACTGTGGCACCGGAACTGTGGCACCGGAACTGTGGCACCGGTTTGTAACCGGTGACTGTTTGCACGGGTTTCCAACCCGTGCAGCCAGCGGGCTGGAAACCCGCTGATACAATCACCGGTTACAAACCGGTGCCACATGACAGAGGAGTTCTGAGAGCAATGTATCGAATCGCAATGTTGACACTGCTCGCCGCTGCAGCCGGCGGCTTCGCCGATGACAAGTCCGCCACAACCCAACCCGCCGCGAAGCCGCCAACCGCGGCGACGGCGAAACGCCCACTGGACAAGCCGACCCTGGAGAGAGCGTTTCAGGAGTCCCTGAACGACGTCGTCCTGCTCGGCAACTTTCAGGCCATGACCCCTGACGAGAAAACCGGCAAGATCGTCCTCAGCCCGCCGCGGGCCGAGCGCTACAGCATCGCCTCCGCCGCGCGGGCGGACGACGACCGCTGGCGGATCGACGCCCGTATTCAGTACGACGACCACGACGTGACTATTCCCGTGCTGGTGCGAGTGCTCTGGGCCGGCGACACGCCCGTCATCACGCTGGACGATGTCGCCTTGCCCGGGCTGGGAACCTACTCCGCGCGTGTCATGATCTACCGCGGTTACTACAGCGGCACCTGGTTCGGCCCCGATTGCGGCGGCGTGCTCAGCGGGCAGATTTTCAAAGCCGCCGACGTTCCGCCGCCCGCGGGCGCCAAGGCAAAACCGGACAAGGACTGATCCGGCGTGACCGCGTGGACGCTGATCCGTCGCAGCCTGAGCTACTACTGGCGGCAGAACCTGGCGGTCGTGCTGGGGACGGCAGTTGGGGCGGCGGTGCTGAGCGGGGCGCTGCTGGTGGGCGACTCGATGCGCGGCAGCCTGCGCGACCTGGCGCTGCGGCGGCTGGGACGAATCGAGAGCGCGGTCGTCGGCCAGCGGCTTTTTTCCACCCATGTAGCCGACTTGCTGCGCGGCGCCGCCGAGGACCACGAACCGAAGGGAACGGTTGCTGCCGTGCTGGCGCTGCGCGGTGCGGCGGTCCACGCGGGCAGCGGCGCGCGCGACGCCCGGGTCAACATCTACGGCATCGACAGTCACTTTTCGCGACTCGCCGGGGCTTCGCCATTCCCCAATTCCGACGACGATCGCGGCGTCGTGCTCAGCGACAGCCTGGCGCTTGAGATAAACGCCCGCGTCGGAGACGACGTGCTGCTTTCTCCCGCGCGGCAGTCCACAATCTCGCCGGAGACGCTTCTTGGGAGGCGAGACGAAGCAGTCGTGAGCCTCCGCCTGACGGTGCGCGCCGTCTCGCCCGCCGCCGGACTGGGCGGCCTGGCGCTCGATTTGCGGCAGGCCGCGGCCCACAACGCCTTCGTCCCGCTCGAAACGCTGCAGCGCGCCATCGATCGATCGGGGCGGATTAACGCGGTCTTTCTCGACGCGGATGCCGCGCCGGCGCTTCCGGCCGGGACCGACCGGCTCAACGTCGCGCTCGAGGACTACGGCCTGCGGTTTCACGACTCGCTGCCGAGCTCGAATCTGATTATCGAGAGCGACGCGATGCTCCTGCCGCCGGCGGTCGAAACGGCCGTTGATCAGGTCGCCGGCGCGTTCTTCACGGCTCCGGTGGCGCGGCTTCTGACCTATCTTGCGAACGAAATCCGTCTAGTCCCGGCCCGGGCCGTGACGGAAGACGTCCGGGCCGTGCCTTACTCCACGGTCGTCGCAGTCGATCCGCGCCTGCCGCACGTGGCGCCGCTGACGTTGCTGGATGGCGCGCCGGCGCCGCCGCTGGCCGCGGGCGACGCACTGCTGAATCGCTGGACGGCCGACCAGTTGCGGGCCGAGCCGGGCGACGAAATCGAGATCGCGTACTACGCGACGCTGCCCTTCGGCCGGCTGGAGGAGCGGACGGCGCGGTTTCGCGTTGTGGGCATCGTCCGCATGGATGCCGTCGCGACCGACCCCGGCTTCACGCCGGAGTACAGGGGCGTGACCGATGCGGAGAGCCTGGCCGACTGGGATCCGCCCTTCCCCATGGATCTCAAGAAGATTCGGCCGCCGGATGAGGACTACTGGACTCGCTACAAAGCCGCGCCCAAGGTCTTCGTTTCGCTTGAGGATGGACGCGAGCTGTGGGCGCACGACGCCGGCCGGTTCGGTTCGCTCACGTCGATCCGGGTCCGCGCGGTTGACGAACCGATCGACCGCGTCGCGGCCCGCTGGAGGGAGGAGATCGGCCGGCGGCTGGCGCCCGAGGCGATGGGCGTTCGCATCGAGCCCATGCGCCGGCAGGCGATCGACGCGGCCTCCGGGAATACGGATTTCGGCCTGCTCTTTCTGGCCTTCAGCTTCTTCCTGATCGCGTCGGGGTTGATGCTGGTCACGCTGCTCTTTCGGCTGAGCCTCGAGCGCCGTAGCAGTGAAATCGGCCTGCTTGCCGCCCTCGGCGTCGACCCCCGCACCGTTTGGCTGAGCATGCTGGCGCAGGTACTGGCTCTGGCATCGGCGGGCGCCGCCATCGGACAGCTCGCGGCGCTTCTGTACGCCTGGCTGATGCTCGCCGGCCTGCGGACGCTCTGGTCGGCGGCCGTGCAGGCGCCGCTGCTCGAGCTGCACGTCGGCGGGCTGACGCTCGTGATCGGATTCGTCGCTGCCACGCTTGCGTCGGTGTTCGCGATGATTCTCGGGCTGCGTGGACTCACGCGCCTTCCGCCGCGCGCTCTGCTTTCGGGCAACCTGTCGACCGCCGGGGGTCAAGAAAGATCACGCCGCCGAATCCTGCTTGCGGCGTGCGGCATGCTCGCGATTGCGGCCGCGGGACTTGCCCTTGCAAGTGTGCTCACGCGCGCCGTTCCGGCCGCCGGTGCGTTCTTCGGCGGTGGAGCGCTGGCTCTGGCGGCGGCGCTGTGCGCCGTGCGTGCATCGTGGATGCAGCCGCCGCGCAGTCCGGTTCGCCGCCCCGGGCGGGCGGCCTGGATTCGCCTCGGGATCCGCAACGCCCCGCGCCACGCCGGCCGCAGCCTGCTCACCGTCAGCCTGGTCGCGTCGGCCACGTTTCTGATCGGGTCGCTGCAGGCGTTCCGCCTCGATCCCGCGGACACGACCCGCCGCGAAAGCGGCAGCGGCGGATACTCGCTGGTGGTCGAGTCCGCGTCGCCGCTGCTGGCGAACCTGAATGACGACGCGGATCGAAAGTCGCTGGGGCTATCCGATGCGGCGCAGCAGTTGCTGGCGCGGGCGCAGGTCGCGTCCATGCGGCTGCGGCCCGGCGACGAGGCCAGTTGCCTGAATCTGTATCGTCAGCAGCGGCCGCGCATCGTCGGGGCGCCGCAGAGTTTTCTGGAGCGCGGCGGATTCGCGCTGGCCGCCTGCATGGCCGGATCGGCGGCGGAATCGGCCAATCCGTGGCTGCTGCTGCATCGCCGCTTTGAAGACGGCGCCATCCCGGTCATCGGAGACGAAGCCGCGGTGCGCTGGCAGATGCATCGCGATCTCGGCCAGGACCTGGAGGTGATTAGCGAGACCGGCCGGCCGGCGCGGCTGCGCTTCGTCGCATTGCTGTCGGGAAGCGTGATGCAAGGCGAGCTGATCGTGGCCGAAGATTCGTTCAAGGGCCTCTTTCCCTCGATCAGCGGATACAACTTCTTTCTGATCGACGCGCCGGCGGGCGAAGCGGCGAAGCTGGAAACCGTGCTGGAGCGCGATCTGGCGTCGCAGGGCTTCGACGCGGTGTCCTCCGCGCGGCGGATGGCCGAGTACTTCGCCGTGCAGAACACGTACCTCTCGACGTTTCAAATGCTTGGCGCGCTGGGATTGCTGCTGGGGGCGATCGGGCTGGCGGTTGTCATGCTTCGCAACATCGTCGAGCGCCGCGGCGAGCTGGCGTTGCTGCGGGCGCTGGGTTTCAGGTCGCAGGCGGTCGGGACGGTCGTATTCGCGGAGAACGCGGCGCTCCTGGCGACGGGGCTGTTCATCGGCGTGGCGGCGGCGGGCGTGGCGGTCGCGCCGCAGGCGCTGGCCGGCGCCGCACGGCTGTCGTGGACGGCGCTCTTGGTGACGCCGGTGGCGACGCTGCTGGCGGGGGCGGCCGCGGGCGCCTGGGCGCTGCGGACGGCGCTGCGCGCGCCGCTGATGGCGGCGCTGCGGCGAGAGTAGCTTCGCGTTCTGACGGGCGGTGCGTACGCCGGCGGCGGCGGCTCTGAACGAGCTTTGAGCCGCGCGCGTAAGCAAGCGGTTCTTCCTATGGACACGACGCGCCACACGCGACCGTGACTTGGTTCGCGCAATCCCCCTGCACCAGTTCGAGAATCCCGCCAATGTCGCCGCAAAGGCAAATGTCCAGCGGATCTGCCGTCGCGTGACAACCGACAATGTAGACTGTCCCCTGCCATGCATTCGAGCCGCCCGGATTGACGCGGATGCGGACGTCGAACGTCACTGGCGGCAGCGGCGTCTCGATCGAAACGGGGCCGACATGGATCGTACCGCGCGACGTGGATGACAGACCGGGGATTTCGCTGATGCGGATTTCGCCGGTGGCGCCGAGCCCACCAGCGCGAACCAGGGAGAGCAACTGCGTCACGCCGCGTACATTGACAAGGCCGGCGCACTGCTGGTCGATGCGGACGCGCCCCGTCGACGTCAGCGCTGCGTCAATCACGATGGTCCCCGCATGCCCCGCCTTGGTGTGTATGTCGCCGGAACAGGTGCCATCGACGTCGATGCTTCCTTCAATGTCGTATTCCGACTCGATCAACCCGCTCAGATTCGCTCCGACGCTCACCGATCCCAGCAGTTTTCCGCCGACGCGAATGTCGCCAGGGCAATCGCCGAGCACGTCGATCGCGCCGGAAAGATCGCCCGCCACGAGCATGTCGCCGGGACACTGGCCGAGCACGGCAATTGAACCGATGACGCCTCCGCCGACGACCATCTCTCCCTTCATGTTGCCGCCAATCTGCACGGTCCCGCGCGCGTCTCCGTCATACTGGTCGACGCGCGGCCACTCGAACCTGCCGCCCAGGTCTCCGTCGATGGTGATCTGTGCGGACGCCGCCATGTTGCCGCCGTGCGCGCCGACGAAGCCCCCCGTTGCAACGTCGCCGAGAACGGTCATCGACCCCGAGAACATTCCGCCGTGGGCGCGAAGCGCGCTCAACGCTCCGACGCTTTGAAACGTCGCATTGCCGGAGAACTCGCCCTCGGTGTTCAGCGTGACGAAACCGCCGTCCCGGATGTCCCCTCCATTCACAATCTCGCCCGTCGCATCGCCGGTTATCTCGAACCACCCAACCACGTCCGCGCCGAGCAGGTCGACCACCCCGGAGAGATTGCCGACTTTCACCGTCTGACCCGCATCGACGCCGGTGTGAAGCAACAGTTGCCCGGCAAGATCTGACTCCGGAGAGCCTACCGCGAGTTCCAATTGGCACTTGCCGGGCATGCTCGCGATGTCGATGTTGACCTGAGAGTCAATCGATCCGCCGATGACGAAGTACGCGCCCGTTTCAACGTAGTTGGTGATCGCGAGGGCGGCGCGCAAGTCCCCGCTGAGTTGCAACCACTTGAGCACGGGCGCGCTGATCGCCGCCCCCGGCAGCACATCGCCGTCGATTGTCAGCGAGAGCTTCCCGCCGGCGCCATTGGCGTCGCTCTCAATCGTCAGCGGCCCGGTCAAGTCGCCGGCGATGTGCGAGCCTGAGCCGATTGACGAGTGGCCGGACCAGCTTCCGGCGTCGAGGTTGATCGTGCCCACGTCGGCGGCGCCGGCGCCGCCGTCTTTCGTGATTGCGACGGTGAAGTTTTGCGACGGTGAGCTCGGGTCGATCGTCAGAGACGCGATGTTGACGACGGTGTTCGTGGGCTGGCCGTCGACGAGCTCGACCGCGTAGACCTCCCAGCCCCCGTCGCCAGTCTTGAGCACGATATTCGGCTCGCCCCCGGCGTTGAACGTGACACGAAAATCGGTGTCGGGATCTGGGTTGGCTGCGAGGCTCCACTCGACGCAGGCGCGCACGCTTGTGCCGCTCACGCACGCGGAGCCGCCTGCCCAGCAGGTCCCAGTGTGTGAAATCACGCACGTGAGCGCCAAAATCCCCACCAGGCAGGGCGGCTTCCCGAATTGCGTTGCCATGTGCTGCTCCTTTGGCTAAAATAGACCTAGTTCTGGCGCGCCGACGACCGGCGCGTGCAAGCTCTTAGCAATCGGCGTACCAACGCATGCTCCGTCAAGGACTCTTTTTCGCAGTTTCTTGTCAGGCCGCATTGGCCGGAGTGTTTGTGTACGAGTGTGACCAGACTCCGGCCAACGCTGGATGGGATGTTCTACAGGTCTGGTGCGCCCCGTTGGAGTGGGTCGTCCAGGGCTGGCTCTACCAACACGTCGAGCTCTGCCCAGGATACGATGAGCCCAACGGCCAAACGGCTAGCTATCGCCGATCGGCCGATGATCTCGCGGGTGCGGTAGACTCATACATTGAGTGGCGCTTGCAAACTGACGCGCCGCGAACTGAAATCCCCTGGGGTGGTGGTGCCGCGTTGGCTGTCGCTGATGATGTCTCCTGGTACAGCTTCAACGTCGCCAGCGATCAAGCCAAGTTGTTTCGCTCGAGTGATCTTCCGATCGTTTTCGTCGCCATCACGCACGATTTACCTCATACGTACCGTCTGGAGGTGCGCGGCACTTCGATGTACACCTGGTACGTCGATGGCGAGATAGCTGACTCTGGCGTACCCGTCGGGCCATTTCCGGGCGCAAACCCGCGCATCACTTGGCGCGCGAGGTCGGCTTATGAACCGAACACGACGCGCTGGGATTACATCCGCTACGGCACGATTCCCGCCGACGCCAGCGGCGACTATGACAGCGACGGCGACGTGGACGCGGACGATTTCTACTTTTTCGAGGAATGCGCCCTCGGCGACGGCGTGCCCAGCGGTCCCGGATGCCGGTTTGCGGATTTTGACGCAGACGGGGACACGGATTGCGACGACTGGGCCGAGTTCGCGGCCCGCTGGTCCGGCCCGCCCGAGACATTGCCGCTGCTTTCGCTCTGCGCCACCCAACTCGGCGACCTGAATTGCGACGGCAATGTCAACATTCTCGACATCAATGCCTTCGTTCTCGTACTCTCCGATCCCGCCGCATATACCACCGCCTATCCCGGCTGCAACCCCGCCAATGGCGACATAAACGGCGACGACGCCATCAATGTCCTCGACATCAACCCGTTCGTAGCCTTGCTTTCACTGTAGGGTGGGCATTGCCAACCATTGCTCCCGTTGCGCGTCGGGGACCGAATAGTGGGCAGTGCCCACCCTACCGGCTGCGTGCTCTGCGGTTGCTACCGGTTGTGCGGTTGCGGGCCGCGAAGGTCCGTCCGCGCCGGCGGAAGCTGCGGCGCCGGACGATTGGCGAATTTCGCCGCGTCACGCGTGTGCTGGCTTTCGAGCGGCGTCGGCTTGCCGTGGATGAACGCGTAGCGCACGGCGCCGCCCGCCTGGCAGACGTGATCGGTTGTGATGATCACGTTCGCCAGCTTGCCCGCGTCCAGTGAGCCGTAGCGGTCGGCGATGCCCAGAATCTCGGCCGAGGTCAGCGTCAGGCTGCGCACCGCCGCGTCCGGGTCGAGGCCGTGAGCGACGGCCATGCCGGCGTCGATCGGCAGCAGCTTGGCCAGGTCGGCCTCGCGGTGGCCGAAGCAGAACCTGACGCCCGCCGCCGCCATCACCGCCGGGGCGCGGTAGTTGCAGTCCCACTCGTCCTCTTCGCGCGGGTTGCCGAAGACGCCTTCATAAATCACCGGAACGCGCCGGGCCGCCAGCAGGTCCGCCATGCGCCATGCGTCGCGCCCGCCGACCAGGATCGGCCGCACGCCAACCTGCTCGGCAAAGAGTAGCGCTTCCAGCATGGGCTTGTAGCTGTTGACATAGAACAGGACCGGCTTTTCGCCGCTGATAAAGGGGCGCATGGCTTCAAAGCGGGCGCTGACAGCGATGTCTGGACCGGTCGTTCGTAACGACGTCAACCCCGTGCTTGGCGCACGGGGTTCGGACAGACCGCCCGCCGCCGCTCTTTCCGAACCCGCCGCGCCAAGCGGCGGGGTGTCGTTCTTTCTCGCAGGCGTCATCTCCGCGTAGCGCTTCGCATCGCGGAAGAACCGCTCCGTCCGTCGAAGCTGCTTTTCCCAGGGCTGCTCTTCGGCGCGGTCGCGGCGGAAGTCTTCCGGCGGCGGGGCTTCGATGATCGGCTTAGGCGGCGCCGACGGCAGGTTCACGACCAACCCCAGCCGCACGTCGGCGACCATCTCGTCGGTCGTCCAGCCGTGCATGCGCAGCAATCCGGCCTGGCCGGCGACGAGCGGCCCCTCGGGCACGACTAGGGAAAGCAACACGCCTTCCGCACGCACAACGTCGATCATTCGGCTATGGGGATTGAAGGCTGAGACGGCCATCAGGTCCGGCTGGAACGTGCCGATCTCGCTGTTGTCGTTGGTGACGTCCGCCTGGCCGACTTCCTGCAAGCCGGTCGTCGTCGCCGCGTTGATCAGCCCCGGCCAGACGTGCAAACCGGCGGCGTCGATGACGTGTGCGTCCTTCGGCGCCTGGCCGGCTTTGCCGACGGTCTCGATCTTCTCGCCGCGGATCACCAGCATGCCGCGCTCGATCGCCGGACTGCTGACGGGGTGGATCGTCGCGTTCATAATCGCGTAGGCGGGCGCAGCAGGCGGCGCGGGCGCGGCGACCGGCTCGGCGCCGCTGCCCTTGGCAACTTTCGCGGCGGTCGGCGGAGTGGTGGCGGGACGGCGCGCGGCCTTCGGCGAAGCGGGATCGAAATCACGATGAACGAAGTACACCTCGCCATCGACCAGTGATATCACGCAACGGCCGAACGTGTCGAGCGGATGACCGTCGAACACGGCCAGATCGGCGTCCTTGCCGACTTCGATGCTGCCGATGTGCTTTTCCAGTCCGAAGAGCCTCGCGGCGTTCAGCGTGATCAACCGCAGCGCCTCGGTGCTCGTCAATCCTGAGAACTTCATGCACTTGGCGGCTTCGAGGTTCATGTGCCGCATCAGCTCGCCCGAATCGGATTTGATGGTTGAGTTCACGCCCGCCCGCAGCAGCATGCCGGCGTTCTGCGGGATCGCGTCGTAGGCTTCCAGCTTGTAGGCCCACCAATCCGAGAACGTCGCCGTACCGGCCCCGTGCCGGGCGATCTCGGGCATGATGCGGTAACCCTCCAGCACGTGATGCAGGGCGGCGATACGTACTCCGAACTCCTCCGCCACGTCCATCAGCCGCAGGATTTCGTCATGCCGGTAACAGTGCGTGTTGACCCACAGCTTGCCGTCGATGATGTCGGCCAGGGCTTCGAGGCGGATGTCGCGCCGCAGCGGCGGCACGTCCCGCCCGGCGGCCTTGGCGCGGGCGTACTCGGCGCGGCGGGCGGAATACTCCTGCCCCGCAGTCAGCGCGCGGCGGAGCGTCGCTTCGACGCCCATGCGCGTGCCGGGGAAGCGCAGGATTTCAGGCGGCTGGCCGAAGCGGCCGGGTGAGGGCATTCCGCCGCGCTTCACGTTTTCGCCCAAGGCCCATTTCACGGTCCGCGGCGCGTCTGGGAAGATCATTTCGTCGGCGCTGCGGCCGTACTTGAGCTTCAGGATCACGTTCTGCCCGCCGATCGAGTTGGCCGAGCCGTGCATAGCGTGGATGCTGGTGCACCCGCCGGCGAGGGCGTCGAAGACGGTGCGGTCGTCGTGGCGGATGACGTCGGCCTCGCGGACTTCGCAGGTGACGCTGCCGGAGAATTCGTTTACGTCGTCGAGCGCGATGTGGGAGTGCGGATCCAGAATGCCGGGCATCAGCACGTAACCGGTCAGGTCGATCGTCTTCACGCCTTCGGGGGCGGCCAGGTCCTTGCCGATCGCCGCGATCTTGCCGGCCTTCACCAGCACGGACGTGCCGGGCAGGTCATCTCCCGAGATGGTCAGGACCAGCGCGTTTTTCAGAAAGACATTTCCGCCGGTTGAAACGGGCGGCTTGCGCATGGACTCGTTTTCGATCGGCCAGCGCGGCTCGTGCATCGCGATTTCTTCAAACGCATTCGCCGGCGCGGAAGATGAGGCGGGCTGTGTGCCGGGCGCGCTGGCCGGCGCGGATGCAGGTTGCGATTCACTGCCGGGCGCGCTGCTCGTTGCCGGCTGCGACGTGGGACCGCCTTTGCCCTCTTTTCCGCGGCCGCCAGGGCCTTTCTTGTCGTCGCCTTCGGCGTCGAATTCGAACAGCCGGCCGTCGACGATCGTAAAGCGGATCTGCGATTCCTTTTCCGAGAATGGTTTGTCGAAGACGACCAGATTGGCGCGCTTGCCGGTCGCGACCGAGCCGGCCTGTCCGTCGATCGCCGTGAGCCCCGCGGGCGTGATCGTCAACGCCTTGAGCGCCGCATCGGCGGGCAGCCCGGCGGCGATCATTTCGCGAATGTTCTTGAGCGCGTCAGCGGGTTTCTTCGATTCGTATCCGGCGAAGCACCACGTCACCCCCGCGGCTTCGAGCTGCTTCGCATTGTTGACCTGCTCGTCGCGCTGCCGAACTGCTTCGTCGTAGGCCGCCTTGGATTGGAACGGCCGCTCTTCCCAGTTCTTCCCAAACACCGACGAGTCGCCGGCCGCCTTGCGCAGCTTCTCCGGCTCCCACTTGTACTCGCGGGGCTTGTCCGGAATCTGCGTGGTGGCGAAGACAGGGACGTTGTCGGCCTTGAGGCGATCGGCGACTTTCCACGCCTCGCGCCCGCCGACGATGATGGGCTTGACGCCCAGTTCGCGCGACAGGTTCAGCGCCCGCAGGATTTCATCCGCCTGCTGGACTTCCCAGATGAAAACCGGCGCGGCGCCTTCCGCGGACTGCAACGCTTCGAGATCAGGATCAGCGGCAAGTTCGAGCGCCGCGTCAGCGTGCCGCGCAACGAACGCGCGAAGCTCATCGCGCCATTCGCGATCCCAGAAGAACTGCCGCAGGTGAGCCATGGCGCCCAGCGTCGTCGCCGGATAGCGCCCGCGGACGAACCCCGCCCCGCGCCGCCGCACAGGTTCGAGTGAAGCCGTCTGCGCCACGTCGGCGCGCAGCACACTTCGCCGCAGCGGCTCGGTCCCAAGCTGAACGACCGCCGCCCTCCCGCCGATGATCGCCCGCGGCGGCGCGAGCAGCGCCGTGGTGAACCCGGCCTTGCGGGCGGCGTCAAGGGTCGATTCGTCGGTCGTCAGACAATCGAGCACGCTGCGGCGGGCGTAGATTCCATTGCGATTCGCCTCGGGCATCGCGACCAGCGGCCCCTCGGTGATGGAGAGCGCCTCGCCCTCGGCCCGCTTTTCGTCGTCCTCTGTGTCTTTCGGATCGTTCACGCCGATGCGGCTGAAACCGTCGATGAATCCGGCGTAGACGTGCATTCCGGCCGCGTCGATGACGCGCGTGCCGGGCGGCAGCGTCACATCCGCGCCCACCGCGGCGATCCGGCCGCGCACGACGAGCACCGTTCCCGCGTCAAACGACTGACCCGGCGCCGCGACAATCGTCGCGCCGCGCAGCGCCAGCGGCGCGTCCAGCTCATATTCGTCGGCGCAAAGCAGAACGGGGAGTGCCCAAAGGCACACGGCGGCCAGAAGTCGCGGCATGGAGAGGCCTCGCAGAAAACGCCCGAAACATAGCGGGAAAAATGCTCGCGGGCGGAAGTGTAGTGGTCGCGAATGGCGCCCGCAAACCGCGCAGCGACCTAGTCTTCCGCGCGATGGCTCGTTTGCAGCAGAGCCAGGTCGGTGGTCGCCCTGCTCAGCAGCGCCTTCATCTCGCGCACCGCCTCGCGCAGGCCGACGAACACCGCTCGCGAAACGATGCTGTGGCCGATATTGAATTCATCCACGCCGCCCAGGTGCGCTACCGGCTCGATGTTGCGGTAAGTCAGCCCGTGACCGGCATGCACGGTCAGGTTGCAGGCGAAGCCATGTTCCAGCCCTTCAGCCAGCGTGTTAAGCGCGCGGCGGCTGGCTGCGTCGGTGCGGGCGTGGGCGTAGGCGCCGGTCCAGAGCTCGATGGCGTCAAAGCCGCAGTCGGCGCAGGCCTCGATCTGCTCGCGGATCGGCTCGATGAACGCGCTGGTCACGATGCCCGCGCCGTTCAGCTTTCGAACGACTTCGCGGACGCGCTTGCGAAACCGAACCACGTCCAGTCCGCCCTCGGTCGTCAGTTCCTCGCGCCGCTCGGGCACCAGCGTGCACTGGTCGGGCCGCAGCTTCGTCGCGATTTTCACGATCGCCGGCTGAATCGACATTTCCAGGTTGAACTTCACGGCCACCGTCTGTTTCAGAAGTTGCACATCGCGGTCGTTGATGTGCCGCCGGTCCTCGCGCAAGTGGACCGTGATTCCGTCGGCGCCGCCCAGCTCCGCCTCGGCCGCCGCCCAGACGGGGTCGGGCTCGTTCGTTCGCCGCGCCTGGCGGACGGTCGCCACGTGGTCGATGTTCACGCCCAGCTTGTTCATGGCCTCTCCACGACGCCGCGCCGCGTCGGACTAGCGGACGGACGCGGATATTAGCGCCGTCGCGGACGCGCGTCACTGCGCGACTGGCGCGGGCGTGACGCCTCTGGCGGACCGCACAACACAAACGGCGGCGGCGTTTTCAGCCCCGTCAGGGGAGAAAGAGTAAAGCCCACGGCGTAAGCTGTGGGGTAGCGGCCCGCGGCGTACGGCAGCCCCGGAGGGGCGAAACAACCGGGGCGCCTCCCGCGTCCGTCGCTTCTTTCGCCCCTACGGGGCTGCGTATTTCGAGGATACGGAGGTTCCCGGCCGCGATCCCACGGCTTACGTCGTGGGCTTTACTCTTTCGCCGCTCCGCGGCTGCCTGGTGTGTTCGCGGACGTCGGTCCAAACGAGGCCAAATGCGAGCCAAAACTGTCACGCACCCGCGACCGGCGCGTGCGTTGCATTGAGTTCACGGCGCCGATCGGCTATCGTGCCATTTGAGCCTTTCTCCACGAGACTCGTTCGACACGCACTCTGGGAGCCACTCCGATGAATCGTCCTCTGCGCATCGCGCGTTCCGGCGCGATCAGCCTCTGCCTTGCGCTGCTTTCACTGCCGATCGCGGTCGCTCAGACACTGCCCACCGATCCGTCGCTGGTCACGGGCGAGCTGGACAACGGACTGCGCTACATCGTCCGCCGGCACGCCGAGCCGCCGGGAAGGGCGACCGTCTGGATTCACTTCCACACCGGATCGCTGAACGAGACCGATGCACAGCGCGGCATCGCGCACTACCTGGAGCACATGGCCTTCAACGGCTCTGAGAACTTCCCGCCCGGGTCGGTCGTGCCCTTCTTCCAGTCGCTGGGCATGACCTTCGGCCGCGACCAGAACGCGTTCACGAGCTTCGAGCAGACGACCTATCAACTTTCGCTGCCGGATGCAAAGCCCGAGACCATCGCGAAGGGGCTGACGTTCTTCTCCGACGTCGCGGCCGGGCTCGCGCTATCGGCGAAGGAGATCGACGCCGAGCGGCAGATCATCCAGGAGGAGCGCCGCCGCGGACTTTCCGGGCGGCAGCGCGTGTCCAACTACGTGCTGGAGCGGCTCGCGCCGGGTTCGCTGTATGGCGTGCGGCTGCCGATCGGGACGGAAGAGACGATCAACAGCGTGAACGAAAAGGACTTTCGCGACTACTACGGCAAGTGGTACGGCGCGTCGAACGCGACGCTCATGGTCGTGGCTGACGCCGACCCGGCCGAGGTGACCCAGGCGATCAGCGCGAAGTTCGCGGGCCTGGCGAAGAAGCCGCGCCCCGCGCCGCAGGCGGTGAACGTCAGGCCGTATGAGAAGAGCGTCGCGATTGTCGCCAGCGACGCCGAGGTGAAATCGGAGGACGTGCGCATCACGAAGATCGGCCCGCCGCGTCCACCGACGACCAGCGTGCCGCAGTATCGCGAAGACCTGGTGGCGCGCCTCGCAACGATGGCGATGAACGCACGGCTGGGGGACAAGGTCGCCCGCGGCGGAACCAGTTATCAAAACGCGCGCGTTTCGCTGGGCAATGACCCGGGGATCATGTATTCGGCCGAGATGTCCGCCCGCGCGGCGAGCGGAAAATGGCAGAATGCGCTTGAAGAGGCGGCGCTGGAGCTGCAGCGGGCGCGGGCCTTCGGCTTTACGCAGCGCGAGTTCGAGGACGCGACCAAGGAGATCATCAGCGGCGCGGAGCGGGCGGTCGAAACCGAAAGCACGATTCCCGCCGGGGCGCTGATCGGCCGGCTGAACGGCGCGGTAACGTCCGAGGAACCGACGCTCTCTCCGCAGCAGCGGCTCGACCTGGTGAAGAAGCTGCTGCCCACGATCACGCGCGAGGAGGTTTCCAAGTGCTTTGCGGACGAGTTCAACCCCACCGCGGTCGCGTTCATCGCCACGCTGCCGGCCGGAGATAACGTTCCGACCGAGGCGACCTTGCTGGAGATCGGCACGAAGGCGCTGGCCGTGAGGCCGACCGCCGAAGCGGAGATCGCGCACGCCACGGAACTGATGGCGGGCAAGCCGATCACGGGGCAAGTCAAGGAAGGAGCCGAGCACGTCGAGAGCACCGTCTGGTCCGGCTGGCTGAGCAACAATGTCCGCGTTCACCACCGCTTCATGGACCAGCGCAAGAACGAGGTTTCATTCAACATCTCGCTGGTGGGCGGCGAGCTGCTGGAGACCGCCGACACGCGCGGCATCACGCAAGCCGCCCAGGTCGGCTGGTCACGGGCCGCCACGCAGAAACTCTCCTCCACCGACATCCGCGAGCTGATGACCGGAAAGAAAGTCGACGTGCGCGGCGGCGGCGGGTTCGGGGGCGGCGGGCGGCGCGGACGCGGCGGCGGAATGGGCGGCCCCGGCGGCGGCGACGGAATCTCGCTCAACATCTCCGGCAACCCGGACGAGATCGAAACCGGCCTGCAACTGGCCTACCTCCTGCTCACCGAGCCGAAAATCGAGCAGGCGGCCTTCGACCAGTTCAAGACGGCCACGCGCGAGCGGCTCGAAGAGGCGAAGCTCAACCCGATGATGCTCGGAATGCAGACCGTCATGGCCGCCCCGTATCCGGATGACGAAGTTCGGACCAGGCCGCTGACCGTCGAGCAGGTGGACAAGCTTACGCTTGCAGCGGCGCAGGCCTGGCTGGAAAAGCTGATTCAGACTTCGCCGATCGAGGTGGTCGTCATCGGCGACATGCCGCGCGAACGGGCGCTGCAACTGGCGGCGCAGTATCTGGGCGCCCTGCCGGCCCGCGAGCGCATCAGCCCTGAAAGCTACGCTTCCCTGCGGAAGCTGAAACGGCCGGCCGGCCCGCGCGTGATCGAGAAAACGCTCGCCACGCCGACGGAGCAGGCGTTCGTCCTGTCCGGGTTCTACGGGTGCGACGAAACCAACCGGACGGACGTGCGCGCGCTGAACATGGCCTCGCGGATTCTCTCAACGCGCATGGTGAAGGAGGTTCGCGAGGAGGCGCAGCTTGTCTACAGCATCAGCGCCAGCTCACGCGCCGCCAGTACGTATCCGGGTTTCGGCGTCTTCTCCGCGGCCGCCCCGACCGAGCCGACCAAGGCCGGCCCGCTGGTGGAAAAGCTGGCGGAGATGTTCGCGACGTTTGCGAAGAACGGGCCGACGGATGAGGAGATGGACGTGGCCCGCAAGCAGATGGCCAAGACCTTCGAGGACCAGATGCGCGAGCCGGGCTACTGGTCCGGCCGGCTGAATCAGCTCACGTTCAGAGGCATCAGCCTGGATGACATTCTGAGCGAGCCGGCGGCGTACCAGTCGATGACCGCGGCGCAGGTTCGCGATGTTTTCGGCAAGTACTATTCGAAGGAAAACTCGATCGTCGTGAAGGTCGTGCCGACTGGAAAGTAGGAATTGGGGAGTGCGGGCGTCTCGCCCGCTCGAACGGACAGGTTGCCGGTTGCTCGTCTGCACGGCGGGCCAGAGGCCCGCACTCCCCACAGTGTACGCGGCGTTACAGCTCGTGCCGGATGGCCCACAGGTCGGGAAACACCGGCTTGAAAAGCGATTCTTTGAGGAATGCCACGCCCGGTGAGCCGCCGGTGCCCTTCTTCGCGCCGATCGTGCGTTCGACCGCCTTCACGTGGCGGTAGCGCCACTCCTGCAAGCCCTCGTCGAAGTCGGTCATCAGCTCCAGCAGAATCGCCAGGTCGGGCCGCTGCTTGTAGATGCGCAGCAGCTCGGCCTGCACGCGCGCGTCCGGCTGGTTTGACTGCCGCGCGTCGCGGTTCTTCAGGTCGGCCGGCACGGTCGCCCCGACGCATTCGAGAAAATCGTAGAAGTGATCGATGACGCTTCGCTCGGCCAGCCGCCGCAGGAGCGCCTGGTAGCCGCGCGACTCGGGGCCGTAGAGCGCGGCGAAGTTCATGTCCGGCCGCTTGTAGCCCAGCACGAATTCCAGCTCGCGGAACTGGGCCGACTGGAATCCGGAGGCGGTTTCGAGCCGGTCGCGGAAGCTGGTGAAGGACATGGGAGTCATGGTTTCGAGGATGTCGAGCTGGCCGACGAGCGTCTTGAGGATCGTGCGGCAGCGCTTGAAGGTGTGCAGCGCGCCGTACACGTCGCCGGCGGAGAAATCGCGTTTCACCTTGTCGAGCTCGTGCAGGATCAGCTTGAACCAAAGCTCGTAGACCTGGTGAATGACGATGAACAGCATCTCGTCATGCTCCGGCGGGCTGGAGCGCGGGTGCTGCAGATCGAGCAGGCGGTCGATGTCGAGGTAGGCGCCGTAGGTGAGGGCCACGCGATTCTCCTCGCGGTTGCAGTGGGACAGGGCCGTCCCCGATCAGGGATCGGATTTGTGTCTAATCTCGGCAGCGGCCAACGCGGCGAACGCCCGGCGAAACGCGTCCGGCGTCAGTCCCTCCATTGGAACCGCGGCGTGCGCCGGCAACGAACGTGACCCGAGGCAGAGCTTGTCGTCGCGCAACGCGATCGTGGCCTCGATGCTGCCGCCACGCTCGAGGGGCTCGATTGCCTTGAAGACTTCAACGATCCGGCGCCAGTCCTTGGGCCGCGTCGGGGCAAGACAGAAGAACACCTGGATGATTCCGCGCCTCACGCGATAGAAGCCGCTCTCATCTTCAAAGGTCGGCGTCCACTCCCCAGCGGAGGCGCTCACGGGAAACTTGTAGACCCAGGCCTCGCCGATCGGCGATTGCTCATACTCAATGGTCCAGTCATGTTCGAATGCGAACCGTTTGGCGCTGGGTTCAGGCACGTGGGCTCTCCTACTCGCCACCGGAAACGCGGCATTCTTCGTTCGACATCGGGTGTCACGGATCGCGGACGCCGATCGAGCGGAGCATCTCGCGGCCCGACCGTCCGTTTTGGTGGATGATCCATGCCGCAACGCCGACCAGCAGCGCCGCGAGCGTTGCGCTCAGCGTCCAGCCGCCGCGAAGCGCCAGGAAGAGCGCCACGCTCAGCAACAGAGCGGCCACGACGGCCATGACCGCCGCCAGCACGCGGTCCTGCCGCCGCGCCCGCCTCACGGCATCGCCATACGGCACGAGCGAGAACGACACCATCGTATACAGCGGCGTGTAAACGCCCGGCAGCGCGCGGTGCAGTGTGCGGTCGATCCGCTTGTACATGCGGAACGCCCGCGAGGCGGTCTTGTCGCGCATCTCGATGAAATTCTTCAGCGCCAGGTCGGCGATCGCGTCTGCGTGCGGCTTGCGGCGGCCGGCGTAGTCGCCGAAGACGCGCGGCCAATCGGGCGCCAGTTCGCGGATGCACTCGTCCAGCGCCACGCAGTCCTCGAAGCTCGCGTTCGCGCCTTGCCCGTAAAACGGCACGACAGCGTGCGCGGCGTCGCCCAGCAGCACGATCTTGCCCTGGTAATTCCACGGCGCGCAACGGACCGTCATCATCGCCCCGGTCGGATTCGCGCGGAAATCCTCGACAAGCGTGGGCATCAGCGGCACCGCATCCGGAAACTGCGTGATGAAGAACTGCCGCACGTCGGCATCCGTCCGCAGCGACGCGAAGCTCAGCGGTCCGTCATGCTGGAAGAACAGCGTGCAGGTATAGGAGCCGTCGAAGTTCGGCAGAGCGATCATCATGAAGCTGCGCCGCGGCCAGATATGCAGGGCGTTGCGCTCCATGCGGAAACCGCCGCCCTCCGCCGGCGGGATGGTCAGCTCCTTGTATCCGTGCGCCAGGTAGTGCTGCGAGTAATCGAAGCGGTCGAGCCGCTGCATCGAGCGGCGGACGGCCGAGAACGCCCCGTCCACGCCGAGAACGACGTCGCCGGCGCTCTCGAGGGTTTCGTTTGTCTCGGTGTTGATCAGCCGGGCGGCGGGGCGCTCCAGATCGACGTCGGTGCAGCGGTGATTGAAGTGCACGGCAACATTGGGCATGGCGCGGGCGGCGGCGATGGTGACGCTGTTCAGCGTCGCCCGGCCGATCGAGTTGATGCAGCAGTTCGGGTCCTTGTCGTAGGGTTGAAAATGCAGGCCGCCATCCAGCGAATGAATCATGCGGCCGCGCATCGGGACGGCGGACTTGAGGATCTCGTCAGCCAGGCCGACCTGTTGCAGCGCGTGAATGCCGCGGGTCGAAATCGCGAGGTTGATCGAGCGGCCGCCGACGAGATTGCCGGCGTGCGGGTCGGCGCGGCGTTCGTAGAGGTCGACCTTGTAGCCGCGGCGGCCGAGGTAGGTGGCCATGAGCGCCCCGGCCAGGCCGCCGCCGATGAGCGAGAATCGCGGTTCTTGAGCGCCGGGCATGCAGGCGAATTTAACGTCAGCAGGGCCGGAGCGGCAACTCGCAGCGAAGGGTGAGAACTGGTCAAGATTTCCGGGGAGCATCGGCGTCCCGCCGGTGCAATTCTGCACTCGCACCGGCGGGACGCCGATGCTCCCTGTGCGGCCGACGATGTGCCAAGACGCCTCGAAATCCGCCGTCGGCCACTGAGGGCCGACGTTACCGGCGCCCGCAGCGGCGTGCGGATTGCCCCGGCCGCACGATCAGGCCGGCCTGGCGAAGTGCCGTGAGCCGAGCGTCAGGGACGACGCGCTGATGATCAGGCTGAACGCGACCAGGGCCAGCACCGTGCGATACGTCCGCACGCTGAACTCGCGCGGCAGCTCGAGCGAATTCTGAATCTCGTTCAGGCTCAGGGCCCCGACGCCCGCGACCACCACCGCCACGAACAGCATGCTGCAGATCAGGTTCAGCGTGCCGCCGAAGCTGGAAGCGATGCGGGCCGGGTTGCGCTCTCCCAGGACCGGGAAACGCGCTCCCAGGCCGACCGACAAGCTGCACAGCCCGGCGCAGATGAGCGCGCTGACCAGGAGGTGCAGCCGCACCCAGTTGGCGGGCAACCCCAGCATGCTCGTGGCCAGACCCATGACGCCGATGGAACACAGGCCGGTCACAGTGAACGCGAACAGGAACTTGGCGGACAGGAGCGTCACCGGCCGCAGCGGCAGGAGCCCCAGCAGCCAGCGCTGCTGGCTTTCGAGCGAAAGCAGGGGATAGACGAAGCGGCTCGTGAACGTCGCCAGGATCAGGCTGACGGTGGTGAGGTTCAAAAACGCGATCAGCCCCTTGATGCGTGCGTCCTCCAGGTCGAGCGGCAGGCGCTTGAGGTTCAGGGCGTAGACGATGAGCAGCCCCAGCATGATGACCATCTGGCTCCACTGCATCGCATCGCGCGCGAACGTGCGCATGTCCTTGAGCATCACGCTCCGCATGCGGGTCGGCACGTAGAAGAACAGGACGGTGCACGCGGCCTGCGTGATCCACCCGCTGCGGATCGCCCCGCTGCCGCGTCCGCCCTGTGCCCGGCTGTAGGCTTCGGGCCAGGTGGCGCCCAGCAGGTTGATGGTCATCCAGGCCAGGAACGCCGAGTTGGCCGCGACAATGCCCAGCCAGTAAATGCTGCCGGCGACATCGCGATCGATCGCGGCGATGACGCCCTGCGCGGTCCAGGTGCTGGGCAGCAGGCGTGTGCGGACCATGCCGATCTGGGCGAATAGCGTCTTGAGCCAGTCTTCCGACGATAGATCGCCGTGCGAGACGCGCCACATGTAGGCCACCAGCGTGGCAAACAGCAGCGTGCCGATCACGACCGCCAGGCGCATGGGCCGATGCGGAGCGAACATGGCCACGCCCCAGGCGATCAGCAGCCCGACGGTGCCGGGGATCAGCATGAATCCGAGAAAATGGGCCACGAAGAGCGGGTAATAGGTCCAGTCGACCGGCGTATTGCGGACGATGGCGAGCATGAGCGGCACGCCCATCAGCATGAACGACCAGCTCGACATCAGCATGCACTCGATCCACTTCACGCACACCGCGTGGCGCGGATTCACCGGCATGGCCAGCAGGTGCGTCGGTTCGCTCTGCCCATAGAGGCTGCCGAAGGCGAGGATGGCGTCGGAAAAAATCAGCATCACCGCCAGGAGCAGAAAGAAGTGCATCAGGATCTGCTGGTTGGCGACGATCGCCACCAGGTCCCACGCGCGCACCTGGCGAAAAACGGCGGCGATCAGGAAATAGAGCGCCGCCCAAATCAGCGACAAAAGCGCCAGCACGACGAACGTGCGCCAGGGCGCCTCGCGCAGGAGCTGGTCAAACGCATTGCGGAGCTGCGTCAGGCGCGAGAGGACCAACACGGTGAAATCGGAGCGGCGGCGATCAGGCGAGGGTCTCATCAATCGTAGGGTCCGCCGTGCGGACCGACTCAGGTAGGGTCCGCTGTGCGGACCGACGCGCGGCCGGGCCACTCTCAATATCATACGCGACGCGCGTTGGAATGCTCTCGCGATCCATGGCCCGCACAGCGGACCCTACCGGATTCGACGGTCCGCACAGCGGACCCTACCGATCATCTCTCAGGCCCCGCGCGTCGATCGCAGCGCTTCGCGCAGAAGATCGCGCAGAGAATGGAACTGCTCGGGCGGAAGCGGCAAGCGGGCTTCCTTCGGCCGGGCCCAGATCGGTCGGCCCCACCAGCCGTCATCCGCATAGCGCGGGATGACGTGGCCGTGCAGATGCGGCACTTCGTTGCCAAGGATGGCATAGTTGAGCTTGGCCGGCCGGCAGACGGCGTGCACGGCCGCAGCCAAGGCCGTCACATCCTTCATGAACTGCTTGCGCTCCAGGATCGAAAGCTCGAACAGCTCGGTGAGGTGCCGCGGGAAGACGAGGATGCAGTACCCGCGAAACGCGGCGTCATCCTGAAGCAGGATTCGTCCGGAGGGGCAGGCGGCGACCAGAGCCGGATCGTCCGCGGTCGCGGCGTCGTTGGCGCGGCACATCGGGCAGCCGGTCCCATCGATGAGTCCGGTCCACTTTGCTTCGTCAAACACGGGGGCATGCTCCATCAGGCCGGTCCTGGCCGTCGTCCGCAGGGCAGCATATCCGCGCCGGGCGCGGCCGGGGACGCAAAGTTCAGAGTTCAAAGTAGCAAGTCGAAGTTTGGCAACTCGCTCCTCTGAACTCGCCTTGAACCCGCCCGACTTCGACAAATACGACGACGACTGATTCTCCGTGCCTCTGTGCCTCTGTGGTTGTTTTCCGGATTCAAGTTCGAAATAGGTGTTGGTCTCCGACGGGCTACTGCGGCTGGGCGGGGCAAGACGGCCCGCCTTGACGGGCGCGCGGTGTGCAGCGAGACTCTGATCCGAAGCGGCCTATGCTGCGGCAACTGAACATCGACCAACTGCACGTCTCGCGCCGCCGCCGCAGGCCGATCCTGACGCGCCTGTGGCGCGAGTGGTGCTTCGTTCGCGTCGCCGTTGCGCTGTTTTTTCCGCGTGTTCTGATCCTCGGCGTCGTGCTGGCCGGGGGAGCGCTGCTCTTCCAGCGATTCGAGCCGGAGAAGCAGCATTCGTTCATCAAGGCTGCTTATCTGGTCTGGTCGCTGGTCTTCGCGCAGCCGGGTGAGGACTTCCCCGCGCACCCGCTGCTGCAATCGCTGTTCTTCATCGTGCCGGTGCTGGGGCTGACGGTCCTGATCGAGCTGATCATCGAGCTGTCGCGCATCCTGCGCGACCGCCGGAGCAACCAGGTCGCCTGGTCGAAAGTGATGGCCGCGTCCATGCAAAACCACATCGTGCTGATCGGCTGCGGAAAGCTCGGTTTTCGCGTGTTCAAGCTGCTTCGGCGGCTGGGGGAGCCGGTGGTCGTCATCGAGCGCGACCAGAACATTCCGTTCCTGGAAGAGGTTCGCCGCGAGGGATCGCCGCTGCTGGTCGGCGACGCGCGCGACGATCGCATGCTGATTGACGCCCATGTCGCGTCCGCCCGGAGCATCATCCTGGCCTCGAGCGACGACCTGGCGAACCTGGAAATCGCTCTCGACGCGCGGCGGATGAACCCCGGCATCCGCGTCGTGCTGCGGATGTTCGATCAGAACCTGGCCGACAAGGTGCGCGAGGGCTTTCACATTCACATTGCCATTTCGCAGTCGGCCATGTCCGCTCCGGCGTTCGCCATGGCCGCGGTCGACAAAGCCAATCTCAACAGCCTGGTGGTCAACGATCAGCTTGTCGTCATGCAGCGCTGGAAGGTCTATGCCGACGGGCCGATTGCTGGAAAAAGCGTCGGCGACCTGACGGCGACGCACGGCATCGGCGTCATGGAGCGGCGTTCGGTTCGCGGCGGAGCGCAGCTCTTCCCCGCGCCGGCGGCGAAGATCGAAGCCGGCGACGAACTGCTCGTGCAGGGGCCGTTCGAGGCGATCACGGCGCTGCGCCGCAAGCTCGGGGCGCAGCCCGGCTGAGTGATCGGCGCGGTGGGTCCGCACAGCGGACCCTACCGTTGCTGACGGCGTGACCGGCGCGGTTGGTCCGCACAGCGGACCCCACGGTTGCTACCGTCGCCGCAGCACGTGCACCGCGTACGTCTCCGTTGTGAACTCGCCGACGATGTCGTACTTGCCCATCAGCCATTCGGCGATTCCCCTGGCATAGTCCACGCCGAATCCCTCGGCGCCGTACTCAGACACGTTGCGGGCGGTGATGACGGCGTACTCCGGATTGGCCGTGGCCAGCCGCTGGATCATCGCCGCTTCGCTGTACTGCCCGGAAAAATCGAGCGGGAGAAATGTATGCACACCGAGTGGATTTGAAGCGCCCGCCACGAAGGTCAGGCCGGCGCCTTCGGGCAGGACGACCACGCGCGCCCCGCGTGCGTGCTGCGCCAGATACGCAGCCGCCGCGTCAACGGCGCCGGCCTGAATTTCCTGCACCGGCAGCCGGCCGCGCGGCCCCACGGCCCACCTCGGCTGCCCGCCGAACACCGCGGCGTCGGTCGCACGTGACTGAACCAAATGCGCGATGCACAGCGTCGCAAGCCACAGCGCCGGCGCGACGCTTCCGACCCCCGCCGCCGCGCACCGCCCGCCCCGGCGGTCGCTGTTTCCCGCCGGCGCGATCGCCCGCCCACCCAGCACCGCCAACGCGACCAGCGCCGGCGGCAGCAGATAGAAACCATAATGGCCGGCCTGGCATTGCAGCAGCATGCGCGCGATCGCGGCGCCGGCGAACGCGGTGAGTACCAGCTCGGCCGCCAGCCGCGTGTCGCTTCGACCGTTCCGGAGCCACGACGCGGACATCACGCCGGCGCCGGCCAGCAGCAGCAAGGGCGCACCGGCAAACACAGTCTCCGTGCCGAGCCACGCCGCAACCGCGACGCCGGGAGAGGCGGCGACAACTTGCACGAGAAATACGCCGCGAGCCTGCACGCGTGCGTCCACCGTCCGCGCGTACCAGCGCTGCGCGAGCGCCGCCATCCCGCAAGCGATTATCAACGCAGCGGCGGAAAGCGCCACGTTGGCCAAAGACCCGTAGGGATTGTCCAGCCCGCTGTGCCTCAGCGAAAAGACGTTGGCCGAGAGGTTTCCGGGCAGGAACAGGTTGTCGTGCCATAGGGCGTCGCCGCACATTGCGTAGAAACGCCCGAACGTCACGACCGGCGTCAGGAGCGCCGCCGCGTAGCCCACAAGGTGCACCGGCCGCCACGGCTGCCGCGCGATCAGACGCAGGAGCACGAACAGCGCGTGGGCTGCAACGCACGCGAACAGGGGCTCGATCTTGGTGAGCGATGCGGCGGCTAATCCCGCCGCCGATGCCGCGAAGTCGAGACTCCTGCCGCGCAGCATGTGTCGAAGCAGGAAGTAGACGCTCGCGGTTGCGAGCAGGATGCCGTAGGTCGTGGGAAAGGCATAGGGCAGGACGAAGTTGAACGCGTTCAGCCGGGTCAGGTGCGCGAAGGCGCAGGTGCAGAGGAATGCCGCGGCGCACGCGGTCGCGGTCAGCCGGTCGGCGAGCAGGCGGGCGGTGCGGTAGATCAGCCCGGTCATGAGGGCGGCGACGATCAGGCCGGCGGAGGTGAGCGTCTGCGTGTGCGCGCCGCAGGCGGCGTAGAGCCACGAGTTCAGGGTGGGCGCGAGCGGGCCGTACCAGTAGCGCACATCGCGATAGAGAATTTTTCCCTGCGACAACTGCAGCGGCACGTCCAGCTCGCGGCCGCAATCGATGATCGCGTCGCCCCAGAGGTTCCAGGTGCTCAGAGTGTTGGCGGAAAAAACGGCAGCGAGCAGGGCGACGACGGCGAGGCGTCGTGACGTTGCGCTGCGATGCGCGGCGGCGGGCGTCGGGGTGGTCATCGGGTTCCTGCGGGTCGGGATTCTAGAGTCATGGTGCAAGGTGCGCAAGCGTGCCGGGCGAACCAGCGTCGCAGGCGCGGCGTTTCATGCGTGCCGTAGTTCTCCAGCACCAGTTGAATTGACCTGTCCGCTCCGCCGGACGACGCGAGCGGAAATAACCGCGATTTCCCGATGGATCCAACCAAACAGAACGAGAGTGGTTAACGGCGTTGCATGGCACCCATGGCACCCGAACTTGACCAGTACCATCCGGATGCCGCGCGAATTCGCTTCGTTGCGCGGCCTTCGCGGGGTATGCTGCGTTGAGCAGGGCCTGACCTGCGATCGTTGTGTTAATGCGCGAAAGGATGGGATTCTGTGAGCCGGATTCAGTTTGCAACAGCGCTCCTTTTCTGCGGCGTTCTGGCATCGACCACCCCCGCCGGCGGAACGCCGCTCACCACCACGCGCGTGGCGGTCGGCTTCACGCAGCCGGTGCTGGTGGTGCCCTCGCCGGGCGACGACAGCACGCTGTACGTGGTCGAAAAGCCCGGGCGGATCAAGATTCTACGCAACGGCGTGATCCTGCCGACCCCCTTCCTCGACATCACCAGCATTGTGAATTCTTCAACGTTGGAGTGGGGACTGCTGGGCATGGCCCTGCACCCGGACTTCCTGGTCAACGGGTATCTATACGTTAACTACAACGACAGCGGCGGAAACACGGTCATCGCCCGCTTCCAGCGCTCCGGCGGCAACCCCGATTTCGCGGACATCGCGACGCGCGTCGTCGTGCTTTTCCTGGCGCAGCCCAACGCCAACCACCGCGGCGGCTGGCTGGCGTTCGGCCCGGACGGCTACCTGTATGACTCGCAAGGCGACGGCGGCCCACAGAACGACACCAATAACCGCGCCCAGAATATCAACCTGCTGCAAGGCAAGATTCTGCGGCTCGATGTCGACGGTCTGGACGACATACCCGGCAACGCCGACGACGACACCGTCGCGGACGTCAATCGAAACTACTCTATTCCTCCGGGCAATCCCTACGTCGGCGCTAGCGGCGAGGACGAAATCTGGGCCTACGGCCTCCGGAATCCCTGGCGATGCAGCTTCGACCGCCTGACCGGCGACCTGTGGATCGCCGACGTGGGCCAGAACACGCGCGAGGAGATCGACTTTCAGCCAGCCGGCGCGCTCGGCGGCCGGAACTACGGCTGGCGCTGCACGGAGGGTACGTTCTGTACGGGCTTCACGGGCTGCACCTGCAACGGGCCGACGCTCACGCCGCCGATTCACGAATACAACCACACTCTGGGAGTCTCGGTCACGGGCGGTTACGTCTATCGCGGTTGCGCCATTCCGGATTTGCAGGGGACCTATTTCTTCGCCGACTACCAGACCAGCCGCATCTGGTCGCTGCGCTACAACGGTTCGGTCGTCAGCGAATTCCAGGAGCGCACCACCGAGCTCGACCCGCCCGCAGCGCTGGCGATCAACGGTCCGGCGGGTTTCGGCGAGGACAACTTCGGCGAAATCTACATCTGCGATTACAGCGGCGGCGAGATCTTCAAGATCGTGCCCAGCGGCGTGCCCGCCGTCCCCTGCCGCGTGCCGGGCGACTGCAACTGCGACGGCGTGATCGATATCCTCGACATCAATCCGTTCACGCTGGCGCTGAGTGATCCTGCGGCGTACGCGGCGGCCTATCCGAACTGCAATATTCTAAACGCGGATGTGAACGGCGACGGCGTCGCGGACATTCTGGACATCAACCCGTTCGTCGATCTGGTCGCGGGGCGCTAGGGCGCTGGGTGGGACGGGCGTCTCGCCCGTCCCGCGCCACGGGCGAGAGGTTCGTCCCACACGAATACGATGCGAACAGCGACCAAGTAAACTAGAAGCTATCCCAGAACCCTGTTTTTCGATCCGAGCCGCGCGCGTAAGCAAGCGGTTCCTAAGTCCCCGCTCCCTCGCGGTCGCGGCTCGGAAAGAGCTTTGGGATAGTTTCTAGCGTACGTCGCACGCGCCGTCGTCGCAGCGGCGGGCGAAGCGATGGCGATTGCGGGCGATCCACGCGTACAACGCCCGTGCAACGGCGCGCAATCCCGGAACGTGGTAGAGCCACGCCAGCCGCCGCCAGCGCGGCAGCCGCCGGGCGATTTCGTACACGCCGTCCGCCCCGACGCGAATCCTTCCGTCAGGCAGAATCAGCCGCAGGCCGGTATCGAAGTCGCCCTCGCGCAGCGCCGGAAAGCGCTCGTCGAGCCCGGGAGACTGGCGCGGCGTGAATTCGAAGAGCTGCGATCGATCGCGGGCAGCGATCCAGGCGACCTGGCGGCGGCAGAATCCGCACGCGCCGTCGTAAACCAGGACGCAGCGCGGCGCCTGGCCGGCGGGCTTCGTCGCGTGCGACGCCTCGCTCATCACAGCAGCATCGCCTCCACCGCCGGCGGCGGGTCGAATCCGAGCGCCGGCGCCGGTCTGCACCGCACTCGCGTTGCAGACGCTTGATGATACTCCGGCAAGAGGCTTGCCGGCGGCGCCTGTCGCGGCTGGGTGTGCCCAGAAATCCGGGCAAACCCGCTGGTTTATCCGAACCCGCCGCGCCAAGCGGCGGGGTGACGTCCGGGCGCATTCGCGGCGGCGCGTGATGGGCTGACGCCGAGCGCCGTGCGCACCTCAACCCGCCGCTTGGCGCGGCGGGTTCGGAAAGAAAGGTCGCCCGCGCGGAAAACTGGACGCAGCGGCGCGGTCGGATAACCGCCTGACCCTCTCCGTGATAATTCCCGCCGCCCACCTAGCCGATGCACAGGGCAGCAGAGTATCCCTGGAGAGGCTCACCTATGCCCGTGACGATGATTTGTCCAAATCTCAAATGCGGGCGCACAATCATCACGCCCGACAACTCGCGCGGAAAGGTGATGCGCTGCGCCCACTGTGATCAGCCCTTTGTCGTCCCCGGGCCGCCGCAGCCGCCGCCCGAGCCGGCGGCCGCCGGCACAAAGCCCGGAAAAAAATAAGTCCCGTGAACCATTCCGGCGCCAGGAACCCACATGCGCAGACCCGAATCGCTCGCGCGCGAAAGAAGCCGGCTGGCGGCGATATTCGCCGCCGAGCCGGAGTTGATTCAGGCGTTCATTGAATCCGACGCGCGGCTTCGCACGCAGTCGGCGCTCATTCATCAGGCCGCGCTCGAGTCGGTCACGGCCAATCCGGACTCGGCCGAGCTGTGTTTCTACGCCGCTCACGCCGCGCTGCATCACGCCGACCCGTCCGGCGCCGAGCAGCTTCTGCGCCGCGCCCTGGCCATCCTCCCGACCCACCGGGACGCCCTGATCCTCGCGGGGCGGCTGGCCATCGACGCCGGTCTTCCGGAACGGGCGGAGTGGCTGCTTCAGCAGGCGCTGGCCGCAGGCGGAGACTATCCGGACGTGCATTTCCTGCTGGGGCAGTCGTGGCAGAAACAGGGTCAGCTCAGCCGCGCCCGCGAGAGCTACCAGCGGGCGCTGGCGCTCAATGAAAAGTACGACCGGGTGCGCGACGCGCTGCAGACGCTCACGGATCGGGGGAGCGCATGAGCTATCTGCTGGAAACGCTTGGACGCGGGCTGCTGGCCAACCTGCTGCCCGCGTTTGAACCCTCCTTTCCTCTGGTCGAGGAGGACGAGATCGACGCCCTGCGCCAGCGGGTCGGTGCGTCGCCGCGCTCGGGCGACCTAGCGATCCGTTTCGGACTCGTCTGTCTCAAATCGCTCCGCCTGACCGACGCGCGGCACGCCTTCGAGACGGCGCTGACCAGCGACGATTCCCGCCGGCACGCGGCCCTCGGCCTGGCCTGCGTCTACGACGAGCTGGGCAAGCTGGACGATGCGCTCAGGATGCTGGACACCGCCGCCGAGTGCGACCCGCGCGACCCGGCCATCGCCTTCGGCATGGGCTTTTGCTGCGAGCGCAAGGGCGACACCGCCGGCGCGATCAGCAAATATCGCCGCGCGATTTCGCTTTGCCCGCAGCTTCGCAACGCCTACGAGCGGCTGGCGGCGATCGCGGTAAGGCAAGGCGACTGGGATGAGGCGGCGGCCTGCTACGAAAAGCTGACGGAACTGGAGCCGGACGATCTGGAGGCGCGGCTGCTCCTGGCGAACCTCTACCTCCAGGACGATCGCCCGGACGACGCGGCCGAGCAGTATCAACGGGCGCTGCTGGTCGATCCGGAAGCGACGGATGGCGGGGTCGAGGCGGTCGACAAGATGACCGCCCAGGACGATTTCGATGGGGCCATCGCGGCGATGGAAGAGCTGGTGCAGCGCTACCCCGGCATGGCGGTCTTCCATGTGCACCTGGGCGACCTGTACGTGAAGACCGGCCGCGACGAGCAGGCTCTGGAAGCCTATCGCACCGCGCTCTTGACGCAGCCGCACTTCCTCGAGGCGACGGTCAAGCTCGGCACGCAGTACCTCCGCAAGCAGCAATACGTCGACGCGGCCCAGACGTTCAACCGCGCCATCGAGCTGAATGACCGGCTGATGACGGCGTTCGTCGGTCTGGGCGTGGCCCAGCAGCGCAGCGGGATGGTGGACGAGGCCCAGGCCACGCTGGACCTGGCCGCCAGCCTGGAGCCGAGCACGACGCTGCTCTTCGCCGAAGCCGCGCGCCTGCACGTGCGCGCCGAAGGCGCCGCGGGCGGCGCGGGCGCCGGACGCGACGAGCCGCCGGCCGCACCCGCGCCGGACGACCTGTTGGCCGAGACGGTTCGCCGGCATCGTCAGGCGGTGGACGAGAATCCCAGCCATGCCGACCTGCAGTATCGCTACGGGCTGCTCCTGCGGCAGATCGGAGAATACGAAGCGGCGATTGGCGCGTTTCGCAACGCAGTCCGCATCAACCCCAACTACAGCAAGGCTCTGATCAAGCTGGGCATCAGCCTGAAGGAAGTCGGCGAGGTGGACGAGGCGATCGGCTGTTTTCACCGCGCCCTGACGCTGAGCGGCGGCTTCGTGGACGTGCACTACCAGCTCGGGCTGCTCTACGCGCAGCGGAATCAGTTCGACCTCGCGATCGAGCAGTTCGAGCAGGTGCTGGCCGCACAGGACGTCCGCCCGGCGTTTCGCGAAAACGTGGCGCTGATGTTGCAGAACATCGGAATGGTGGACAAGGTGGCGTCGACGTGGCGTTCGATCTGCGAGCTGTCACCGGGGGCGGATCAGCAGCTCGCACGGCGTGAGTCCGCGCTCCATCGCACCAAGCCGGGGTAGGGGATCGCCAGCGGCCATGTGCCTCGATTCGCGCGCGGGGAGCCATCCCTGTAGAGACCGCCGGCGTCTTTCCGAACCCGCCGCGCCAAGCGGCGGGTTGACGGTCGCTAGCGATCGGCGCCCCACAGGCCGCAGATGTCACCCCGCCGCTCGGCGCGGCGGGTTCGGACGGATTGTCGCCTGCGACCGGATGCCCTCACGCCGTCATGTTGCCGCGACGGTCTCAGGTTGCCGGGCGATTCAGCAACTGATCCAGCGCAAAACCGGCCAGGTTCTGGAACAGCGAGCTGACCAGGCAGCCGACAAACTGCATCAGAAACCCGCCGCAGATGATCAGTGCGGCGGCCTTGTAGTAGCGACGATTCATGCTTGTCTCCGCCCGCGACAGGCGGCAGGCCGGGGCGGCGCCCGGCTGCCGCGCTCGTGCGGCTGGGAAATTCCCTACTGCGCCTGTTGCGTCGCGCCCGTGACCACGGCCGACAGGATCGTGCCCACAAAGATGCCGATGACGTTCTGGACCACGGTGTCCAGCAGCAGCGTGCCGCAGCCCGCGAGCTGCAGCAGCATCCCGCCCGAGCACACCAGAGCCGACAGCTTCAAGTAACGACGCTTCATTTCAGTTCTCCGAAATCGCCCCGCCCGTCCGGGCAGGACGCGATGGACCGCGCTGAGCGGCAATATAACCTCGCGGCGTCGGCATACAAGTTCGCGTCCGCTTCGCGATATGGGCATAATCCCGCCCACGATGCCCCTTACCGTGACCGTCGCCCCATGCCGTCCCATTTGTGGCGCGGCGTTCTTGCTGCTCTCGGTCATCGGCTGCGGCCACGGCGGGCCGATTCGAGCGACGCTGAAAAACGGGGTTGAGCGGCCCCAGCCGGCCGTCATCCTGTTCATCGCCGACGGACTCGGCGCCGACATGCTCGAGCGCGGCTGCGCCGAAGGCTGGCTGCCGAACATCCAGCGCCGCTTCGTCCAGGCCGGGCTGCGCGTCGAAAACGCCATGACGGCCGTTCCGGCGATTACCTATCCATCGATCGTAACGCTGCTGACCGGCGCGTCGCCGGCGCGGCACGAGATCGTCGGAAACCGCTGGTTCGATCCGCGCGACTTCCGTTTCCGCAATTCGCTGACCATCAACACGTACCGCGCCGTCAATCGCGACTTCGAATCCCCCACCGTGTACGAACGGCTCGCGCCAGCGCCAACCGCCGGCATCCAGTGCCCCATCCGCCGCGGCGTCACGAAGAACTTCGCCAACTGGGCCGCCTCGGGCGTGATGTGGTTCTTTCGTGACTACACGGCGGTCGACAAGCTGACGGTGGATTCGCTGCCGCGCGTGGTGTTGTGGGCCAACAGCCTCAGCCGCTGGCCGTCGCTTCTGACGGTCTATTTTCCAGGGCTGGATACGGTGGGCCACGTCCACGGGCCGGAGTCGGAGAAATATCGGTGGGCGGCGTGGCACGTGGATCACCAGGTCGGCCGCGTGTGCGACTGGCTGGAGTCGCAGGACCTGCTGAAGTCGAGCTACATAGTCCTCACCAGCGATCACGGGCAGGTCGAGATTCGGTCCGACGGCCGGGTCGACCTGATGGCGCTGCTTCGCGACGCCGGCCGCTCACCGACCGACCGGCAGATTCAGGACGGAAAGCTCGAAGATCGCCGGCGGCACTTCAACGCGTTCGACACGGTTGCGTGCTGGCGCGACGGGCGGTTTGGAATCGTCCACTTCAAAGGCGCGGGCGGATGGAGCGATCCGCCGACCTTTGCCGAGGTGGAAGCCGTCGCGGCGCGGTTCTGTCAGGGCTCGCAGCGCGGTGCGGCGGCCGCGCCGCACGGAATTCAACTGGTCGCGTATCTACGGTCGCAGTGCGAAGCGGGGTTGATCGGACCAGACGGCGCGGCGCGGATCATCGAGCGCGAAACAACGGCGGGCGTTGAATATGCCTACGCGCCACAACCCGCTGACGTGTTCGGTTATCTGGCGACGCCCGAACTGGCCGGCTTCGTCGCTGCCGGGTTCCACTCCAGCCGGGATTGGCTCGGCGCAACGTGCCGGGCTGCGATTCCCGACGTGGTTCCGCACCTGATTCCCCTGCTGCGCTGCCGCCGCGCGGGACAAATGCTGGTTATCTGTGCGGACGGGTACTCGCTGAGCGGCGAGCGGGGCGGACACGGCGGGCTGCTCAGGCGCGAAATGCGCGTGCCGCTGCTGATCGCCGGTCCGGGCATCGCGCCCGGCTCGTCGCTGGAAATGTCGCGGGCCGTGGACCTGACGCCGACGTTGCTTACACTGTTAGGCCGGCAGGCGGCGATCGGCGATGATCTCGAAGGCCGCGCGCTGCCGCTGCGGAGCGCGGACTAGCGCTCGGTCAGTCGTGTTTTGAGGGATGGGGAGCATCGGCTTCCAGCCGGTGCACACCGGCGAGACGCCGATGCTCCCCGTCAATTCAGCATTGAGGGAGCACTAGCCGCGTTCCGGCGTCGGTGCACTGTGCGCGGGCGCCGGTGTGTGTCCCAATCACGGTTGGACTTTAATGACCCGTGTTCTCGTATCGTTGAGCGCCGTCGGACTCGCACTGGCGGCTTGCACCCTTCTGATTCAGCGCGACGCGGCCCCCGCCGTGGCGGCCGCGCCGCTGGGCGCGGCGGCGCGGCCTGCCGCGGCGGCTTCCGGCGACGGCCAGCCGGCGGCCGCGACCGGGGCCTACCGCGGCCTGGCGATTCAACTCCGCACCGGCTTCGGCCCGGTGGAGCGCTACGGCCCGCTGTTGCGCGAGATCGCCGACCTGGGCGCCGACACCGTGATGCTCTGCCCCTGCGGCTTCATGGAGCACGCCCGCTCGCAGGGCATCTTCGTCGACGTTCGCAAGACGCCCTCGCCGCCCGACCTGGTGGCGCTCACCAAGGAAGCTCGCAGACTCGGCTTGCGGCCCATCATCATGCCCATGCTGCTGCTCACGAATCCACGCGGCAGCGAGTGGCGCGGCGTCATCGAACCGCCCGAGTGGAACGACTGGTGGCGGCAATATCGCGAGTTCATTATTCACTTCGCCGACATCGCCCGCGACGGCGGCGCCGAGGCGCTCATGGTCGGGTCGGAACTCGTGACAACCGAGAAGTACACCGCGGAGTGGATTCGGGTCATCGAAGCCGCCCGCGAGCACTATCCCGGCGGCAAGCTCGGCTACTCGGCCAACTGGGATCACTACAAGCCGGTGCAGTTCTGGGACAAGCTCGACCTGATCGGCATGACCAGCTACCACACGCTCGCGGACAAGAAGAATCCCAGCGTTGATGAGATCGCGGCCAAGTGGAAGCCGATCTGCGACGAAGTCGCCGCGTGGCAGAAGAAAATCGGCCGGCCGATCCTGATGACGGAGGTCGGCTGGTGCAGCCAGGAGGGGGCGGCGATGGCGCCGTGGAACTACTACGCTAACCAGGTCGCGACGCCGGCCGGCCACGAAGAGCAGCGACGGCTGTACGAGGCCTTCATTCGCGCCTGGAACGGCAGCGGCGCGCTGGGTGGCGTGATCTGGTGGGAGTGGCAGGAAACCGGCGGCGAGAAGGACTACGGATATACGCCGAAGGGCAAGCCGGCTGAGACCGTTTTGCGCCGCTGGTTCAGCGAGTCGCGAACCTCGCCGGCCGACGCCGCAACTAACGGCGGTCGCTGAGGACCACGCATCGCCGTCACGTCGGCGACCCCAGTCCGCCGGTCTCGCCCAGCCAGGCGACCACGCGATCGGCGGCGAGGTCGAGATCATCGTCCGTCACGTCTATTTCTAACGACCGCAACGTGGATCGCCGGACGGCCTCTCGAAACTGCCCCTGCTCGACGATGAAACGTGAGAGGTCGTCGTATTGCCGCGGATTCCCGGAAACGGCCAGCCGCGCCGTCCGGGCGGCGGCGAAGGAGCCCGGGTCGCGGGTGCACAGAATGATGCGGAAGTCGATCGCGGCCAGACGCGCTTCCAATTGGAAAAATTCGTAGTGTGCACCGCGGGCGGCCATCTGATGGACCTGGGTCGAGATGTGAAAACGGTCCACGATCCACGAGTAATAGCGCAGGAGCTCGAAGAGCCGCACCCACGTGTTGTATGTCTCCAGCGCCCGGGACTCCTCCTCGGGGTTGAAATTGATGAGTCCGCGCCCCCACGGCGTATTTGTGAACCCGCACCACTCACCTGAAACAACGGGTGAGTGGTAGCGGTATTTGCGCGGGCCGACGAAGCCGGGGTGCTCGTTAAGTCGGAATGCAAGCTCGGTCTTATGCGTGAGGCGCGTGCCTTCGAGAATGACGTGCGGACAGAGTTTCATGTCGCAATCTCATCCTACCGTCGGCCTTTCGGGGCCGGTTCCAAAAAAAGCGGTCGTCTGGACGTGCTTTTCAGTTGCAACGGCCTGGAAATCGGCTACACTTTCAGCAGGTGGATCTGACGACAGTCCGGAAGCCGCGTCTGACATTGCTACGCCTTCTCGCCTCGTTCGCCTGCTCCTACCTGTGGGCCACTGTCGGCCCCTTTCACGGACCCTGAAAGAGAAACGCAGCGGGTCAATCGCCCTGTTCAGGAGATGAAGGGCAAATGGGCAAGAAACTGTACGTTGGAAACCTCGCCTACTCGGTCACAGACGCCGACTTGCAGCAGCTTTTCGGAGCGCACGGCAACGTCACGTCCGCACAGGTCATCATGGACCGCGACAGCGGTCGCAGCAAGGGCTTCGGTTTCGTCGAGATGAGCTCGCCGGAAGAGGCCCAGGCCGCGATTACTGCGCTGAACGGCCAGCAGCACGGCGGCCGCACCCTGACCGTCAATGAGGCCAAGCCGAAGGAGAGCGGCGGCGGTCGCGGCTTCGGCGGCGGCGGCGGCGGTCGCGGCGGCTATGGCGGCGGCGGTGGTGGTGGCCGCGGCGGCTATGGCGGTGGCGGCGGCGGCGGCGGCCGCGAACGCTGGTAGGCCGGCATCGGATGCAATCGAATCGCTGATTCTGCACCGGGAGGTTGCTTCGCAACCTCCCGTTGCTTTTTCCCGTTGCTTTCGTTGGCAGGGCAGTTCCTTGAGCGCCACTGAACCCGCCACGGAAGTGGCGGGCAGGCATACCCCGCACTCCCGTGCGGGGTTCTGACAGGCCCCCGCTCCCGATTCTGACCCTGCTGTCTTCGGCTGGTATGAACGATGGCGCCTCCGACGGCCGTTCGAGTGTGCGCGGCGGACGCCCGCATCGTGCGGCGCGGGCAGCCCTGCCGAGAGCATGTTGAGCTCGAGTGCGTGCTTCCGGGGTTTCCGGCCTCAACCGCGGGGCAGTTCGTCCAAATCCTCTGCCATGATCCTCAAGGAAGTGCGGCGACAGGGCGCGATTGGGTGGAGGGTTGTTTTGCTGCGCTTTACACCGGGGACGCGGGTCTCCCGGTCATGCTGCGGCGGCCGTTCAGCATCGCCGACCGTTGGGATGAGGCTGACGGGGCGCACGTGGTCGTGATTTCGCGGCGCGTCGGGCCGGGAACGGAGTGGCTGGAGCGGCGAGCCGTTGGAGACGTGCTGAATCTGACCGGTCCGCTCGGTCGCGGATTTGTTGAGCCGGAGCACACAACGCCCGTACTGCTGGTCGGCGGCGGCGTGGGGATTCCGCCGCTGCTGTACATGGCGCGACAGCTCGCTTCACTCGGATTCTCTGACGTCACGGCGGTGCTGGGCGCAACCACGCGCGACTTGTTTGCCGTAGAACTCATCTCGGAGCCGGCCCGCGATGGGAGCGCGACGCGCTGCCTGAAGTTGCCGGGCGCGGCGCCATTCGGAGCGATCGTCACGACGGATGATGGTTCGCTGGGCGTGCGCGGCGTGGTGACGGCGGGAATGGCGGCGTGGGCGCGGAGCCGCGGAAGCCAGGATGGCCCGCGCCGCTCGGTCGATCGCGCGCCGCTGGTCATGGCGTGCGGGCCGCAGCGGATGCTGGCGGCGGTGGCGCACGAAACGCGACAGCGCGGCTGGGCGTGCCAGGTTTGCATCGAGACGACGATGGGTTGCGGGCTGGGGACGTGCCTTTCGTGCGTGGTGCGCGTGCACGACGCGTCGCGCGACGGAGGCTGGCGCTGGGCGCTGTCCTGCACCGAGGGGCCGGTGTTTGATCGCGATGTACTGATCGAGATGAGCCTGTGAACTTCTTCGGGTGGAACGGGCATCTTGCCCGTTCCTTCAAACGCGGGGACGGGCGGGACGCGCGTCCCACCCAAAGGCGCTCACGCTCAGACGCACGCACGCCCCTTAGCGCAGCTTCAGACGCCAGAAGGCAAACCAGCTCATCTTCAGCAAGAGCCATCCGTGCCGGAACCGGCTGATGTTGGTGGTGCCGTACGTGCGGGCCTTGTAGCGGACGGGGATCTCGACGATTTTCAGGTTGGCCTTGGCCGCGCCCAGCAGCAGGTCGAAATCGCCGAACGGGTCGAAGTCGCCGAAGAAGTGCCGGTTGGCCGCGATCGTGTCGTAGTTCTTCTTCGACAGCACCTTGGTGCCGCACAGCGTGTCGCGCAGCGGCTGGCTGAGCAGCCAGGTGAACACCATGCTGAAGAAGCGGTTGCCCAGCTTGTTCAGGAAGCGCATCGCCTGGTCTTCCATGGGATAAACCAGCCGCGTGCCGTTGATGAACTCGCCGCGGCCGCTGGTGATGGCTTCGACGAAGCGCGGCAAGAGCTCGGGCGGGACGGTCAGGTCGGCGTCGAGGATCATCAGGATGTCGCCCGTTGCGGCGGCGAAGCCCTTGCGGACGGCGTCGCCTTTGCCGCGGCCGTCGCCCTGCGGAATGAGCTTCATGTTGCGCTGCGGTCGGGCGGCGATCTGCGCTTCGATTTCATCCGCCGTGCCGTCCGTGCTGTTCCCGTCCACGAAGATGATCTCGGTTCCGGCGCCCATTTCGGGCGTGCGCTGGATGGCGGCTTCGATGTTGCCGCGCTCATTGCGGGTCGGGATGACGACGCTGACGCGCGGCGCCCGCAACTCGGGCGGCGCGGCCACGGCGCGGGCCACCAGCACCTGGACCAGGCCGAGATGGCCAAAGGGCCAGAAGCGGGCCACGAAGCGATTCATGAGCCCGGCCAGCAGCGGAATCGGCGCCGGCATGAGCACCTCGCCGGATTTTCGGATGATCTCCAGCCCGGCCAGATAGGCCAGGTTGCTCAGATCGTGCAGCGAGAGCCAGTTCTGCTCGCCGGTGCGCTTGCGCAAGCCCACGCGCGTCGCCAGCTTGAGCAGCGGCTCCCACAGCGCGTTGTGGTAGGCGATGACGATTCGCGTGTCGGCGCGACAGGCGTGCCCGACCCGTGCGAACAAACTCTGCACGTCCTCGGCGGTGGCCAGCGCGGTCGAGACGATGATGAAATCGAATCGCCGCGGACCCAGATCGAACCGATCCAGCGGCGCGTGAACAAAGGTCAGGCCCGGATGACGCGCCTGGGCCTCGCGGATGACCGCCTCGTCGGCGTCTACGCCGACGCCTTCGCCGGGCTTGAGCGAGGCGAGCAGGTCGCCGGCGTCACGGACGCCAACCTCGAGGATGCGCCCGCCCGGCGGAATGTGGAGCTCGAAGAGACGAAACAACTGCCGCGTGTAGTAGCTCAATCGCCGCGGGCGACCGCCTGCGCCGCCCGGTGCGCCGCCGCCCTCGGCCGTCGTGGCGGCTGGGCCGCGGTCAGTGCGGGCGGGTTCGATCAAGTCCATAAGCGCTCGCGCAGATCCGGAAAGTCCAACGGGCGACGGGTACGCGTCGTGGGTCATTGGGGGGACCGCCACCCGGCCGGAACATTCTATCGGCTGTCATCAGTTCTGAGCATTCAGGGAGCCAAGGCGACAAGCGCCGCCGCGATTTCCGCGTCCGTTGCGTCGGTGACGCGCTGCACCGCGCCGATTTCGCGCAGCAGCATGAAATGAATCGCGCCGCCGCGGTTCTTCTTGTCCATGCGGCAGGCGTCGATGACCGCAGCCGGGTCCAGCGGGCGCGGCAGGCGCGTCGGAAGCTGAAGCGCGGCAAGCGCATCACGGATGCGCTCGGCCGAGCCGGGCGAGAGCAGGCCCCGCGCCTGGGCCATGGCGTTCTCCGCGATCATGCCCAGCGCCACGCACTCGCCGTGCCGCAGCTCGTAGCCGAGCAGGTGTTCGAACGCGTGGCCGAGCGTGTGGCCGTGGTTCAGAATCGCACGCAAATCGGCCTCGCGCTCGTCGGCCGCCACGACCGCGGCTTTAATCGCGACGTTTCGCGCCAGGAGCGGCTCGATCACCGCGGGCTCGCGGGCGACGATTCGCGCGGCGTTTTTTTCGTGAAAGGTCAGCAGATCCGGGTCGCGGATGGCGGCGTGCTTGATGCTCTCTGCCAGGCCGGCGGAGAAGTCACGCGCGGGCAGCGTCGCCAGGAATTCGCTGTCGATAATGACGCCCAGCGGCTGATGAAACGCGCCGACGAGGTTCTTGCCGGCGGGCAGGTTCACACCCGTCTTGCCGCCGACGGAGGCGTCGACCGCGGCTTCAGTCGTCGTCGGAACCTGAATGTACGGCACGCCGCGCAGCCAGGTGGCGGCGGCGAATCCGGTCAGGTCGCCGACGACGCCGCCGCCCAGGCTCAGCAGGACGTCGCTGCGCTCGATACGAAAGGCGGCGAGCTGGTCATAGAGCTTCGCCAGTCGCGCGATGGACTTGCTTTGCTCTCCCGGCGGAACGCGGATGGACAGTGCGTTGCCCGGTAAGACTTCGAGCAACGATTGCAGATGGAGAGCGGCGACGACGTCGTCCGTGATGACGACGACGCGCCCGCCGCCTGCCGGCGCGAGAAGCGCGCGAAGCTCGAATCGGGCGCGCGGGCCGATCCAGACGTCGTAGCGCTTTCCAGGAACCGCAACCGGGACGCAAGTCATTCGAACTCCAGAGATCGCGGCGAACAACAACCAGCTCCGCGGCGTAGCAATTCCGTCGGCGAGCCAGCGGCGCGCGGGCACAGGCAAATTCTGTGCCTGCGGAATTCGGAGCGATCCGGTCTGAATTCGTCAACGGGCCAAGCTCGTCCGCGTAATCGGGTCCGAATCGGCGACAAACTACTACCTATTGGTGTCATCGTCACGATCTATACGACAGGTAGCATTGTTGACGAATTGGCAAGACGGCAATATAATGCGACTTATGACACGCACAGCAACCCGTCGGGCGGGCGCGCGGAAAGCCGCGCGGGTGAAGACAATTCGCAAGGCGCCGGCGGGGCGGCTGGCGAAGCCAGCGCCGGGCGGCATCCGCACCTACCGCAACGCGCTCAACTTCATCAACGCGCGCACCAATTACGAAAAAATGCTGCGGGTGGGCTACAACGTCACCAACTTCAACCTCAACCGCATGCTGCGGATTCTGGCCGCTCTGGGCAATCCGCACAAGAAGCTGCGCACGCTGCACGTCGCCGGAACCAAGGGCAAAGGCTCGACCTGCAGCATGCTGGCGGCGATGCTTCAGGCCGCCGGCTTCAAGACCGGCCTGTACACCTCGCCGCACTTCATCGACCTGCGCGAGCGGATCGCGGTTGACGGCGCGCTGATCTCCGAGGCCGATTTCGTGCGCCTGATGGCGAAGATCGCGCCGATCGTCGAGCGCATGGAGCGCGACGAGCCGACGTTCTTCGAGATCATGACGGCGGCGGCCTTCCTGCACTTCGTCAACAAGAAGGTCGAATTCGCCGTGATCGAGACCGGGCTGGGCGGGCGGCTCGACTCCACAAACGTCATCAAGCCGGAAGCGTGCGGCATCACCAACATCAGCTACGACCACGTGCAGCAGCTAGGCAACACGCTCGAGAAAATCGCCGAGGAAAAGGCGGGCATTTTCAAAGCGGGCGTGCCGGTGATCAGCGCACCGCAGCCGGCCAATGTCAAGCGGGTCTTCAAGCGCGTGGCCGAGTCGGTCGGTTGCGACCTGCGCTTCGTCGGCGAAGACCTGGAATTCAGCTACCGCTTTGAGTGCTCGCGCACCACCGGCCCGCACACGCGCGTCTGCATGGCAACGCCCAGCAGCCGCTTTGACCATCTGCAGGTGCCGCTGCTGGGCGAGCATCAGGCCTACAACTGCGCCGTCGCCCTGGGCATGATTGACGCCCTGCGGCAAAGGCAGGTCAACATCCCCGAGCAGACGGCGATCGACGGCCTGGCCCGCGTGCGCGTGCAGGGCCGGCTGGAGACGATCCGCGAGCAGCCGCGCACGATCGTAGACGCGGCCCACAATGCCGCCAGCGTCGCGGCGCTGATGCGGGCGATCGGGCAGAATATCAGCTATGACTCGATGGTGGTGATCTTCGCCTGCTCGCTGGACAAGGACATCGACGGCATGCTGACGCAGCTCCAGCTCGGGGCTGACAAGGTGATCTTCACCGGCAACGGCACGTCGCGCTCGGCCGATCCGATGGACCTGCACGCGCGTTTCCTGGAGAAGACGCAGAAAATGTCGCAGGTGGCGCCAACCCTGGTCGAGGCGTACAAGATCGCGCGGCACTGCGTGACCCGTGAAGACATCATCTGCATCACCGGTTCGGTCTACCTCGTCGGCGAGGCCAAGAAGGCGCAGGCGGCCGGCCTGCTCGACTAGCGATGGGCGCCGCACCGGACGGCCTGGTCGATGACGCCGCCCGGGCGCGGTTGCAGCACTTCGCCGAACTCCTGCTCGACATCAATCGGCACCTGAATCTAACGGGGGCCCGCGATGCGGACGCGCTCTGGCGGGCGCACATCGCCGACAGCCTGGCGCTTTTCCCTTTGATTCACGAGGACCATCGGCTGCTGGACCTGGGCAGCGGCGGGGGTTTGCCGGGATTGGTGCTGGCGTGCACGCGGCCGAACCTGCACGTGACGCTGCTGGACGCTCGGCGAAAGAAAGTGGCGGCGCTCGAGCAGTTGATCGCCGCTCTCGCGCTGCCCAACGCGGCGGCCGTCTGGGGCCGGGCGGAGAAACTCGCGGAAGATGCGGCGCTGCGCGGGGTTTTCGACGTCGTAACCGCGCGGGCCGTCGCGGCGTTGCCGGTGTTGATCGAATGGTCCGCGCCATTCGTCCGGCCGGGCGGCGTGTGCTGGTTTTTCAAATCCACCGCTGCGCTGGAGCACGAAGTCGCCGCCGCGGCGACCCTGGCGGCGCGCCGCCGCATGGCCGCGCTGCCTGTGCATGAGTACCTTCTGAAAGGCGACGCGATTCCGCGTGTCTTGCTGGGGTACCGGAAACTCGCGTCGTCCTGACGGCGGTGCGCGATATGGCGCCATCGTCGGAACGCGAAGCGCCGGCGAGCGCAATTCGCCGCGGGCGCTCGCTGGCGCTTCGCGTTCTGAAATGTGGCGCCGGCTCGCGCACGCTGATTCATCTCTTAGCAAATGGCGTGCCACGACCGTTTTTGTAGGTCAGGATAAAGTCAGCTATAATTCAGATATCCGGGCGGAGTCGGGCGACGAGCGGATGCGAAGCGCACCATGGGGCTGCCTGTGGAGTGCGCGTTCAGTCCGCTCGCCGCCGAATCCAGCGCGGCATCATCTCGATCTGTGTTCGATCGGGGGGAAGCGAGATCACGTGAATGCGGCCGTCGCAGGCGCACTCGCCTGTGCACCGTGCCGGCCGAGCCGAAAGGAGGCTGGTCATGCGTATCGCATCGCACCTGCTGCGGGCGCCCCTCTTGCTTGGGCTCAGCCTGCTGTTGCCAACTCCGGCGCGAACGGAGTGGATCAAGCCGCTTGACCCGCCCGCCGCTCCGCCGGACGTCGACAAACTCCCGCACGGCGACTGCGGGCGGTTGACCTGTTTCATCGCGACGGCGGCCAACATGCTGGCCGGCGCCGGCTACGGCAATGGCGCCACCGTGCAGGCGCGGGCTGACGCGATCTACCTGCAGTTGCGATCGCACTTCGGGACGTTCGAGTGAGGGTGTCTCGACAGAGCCATCAGTTGGTGGCTTCAGTCCGAGCACAATACCTGGCCGGAAAACAAGTATGACGTGGTCACGATGTACGGCACGCGCGACCAGCTCACTCCGTGGGCCAACCCGGACGGCGCGATGTTCATCGGCAACCACCTGCGGGCGGGCGACTTTGTCGGGATCACGCTCTCGTGGCCGCTCGCTACGCCGAACAACGTCGTACACGTCGTGACGGTTTGGGGCGACAGCGGCGACGCTGACCCGCTGACTAACAACCCCGAGTTTTTCATCATGACCGACTCCGACCGGGAGGATCCCGACGCGACGCCCGATCTCCAGACCTACAACTATGACAACTTCTACTACCCGCCGGAGCCGAACCGCGGACCGGGCTGGTACTTCGACTACACCTACCCGTCGGCATGGGGACACCCGTACATCATAAACGCCGTCACGCTTTCGCAGGTCGCGGACAACGATCCGCAGGGCAACCGACGTGTCGTCCGCGCGACCGGCTCCTACCTGGCGACCAACGACCTGACGAGCGCGACCGGATTGCACTACGACGTGGGAACGGACACCGAGATTCTGTACTACGACACGCGCATCATGCCGCCCGTCTCCTCGCCGCCCACGATCGTCGAAATCGACGACCCGCCGACCTGGCTCACGGTCGATTGGACTCTGGATTTTCCGGCGCCGCCGGGCTACAGCGTGTTCATCACGACCGACTTCATCCTGCCGGCGTGGAACGCGGTGTGGTATGGCAACGTCCATTTCACGCCCGACGGCCTGATGAGTGTCCAGCCCGCGTTCAACTGGCAAGTCGACACGCCTGATCTGCCGCCGCCATTGGATGCCGCAGCTTGCGGCGGATTCGTGGTGGCCGCGTTCAAGGTGTACGCAGACCAGGCCGGTACGCAGGAGCTGTGCCAATACAGGCTTGAGCATGAGTACGCCTTCGATCAAGACCCCGAGTCGCACACTTTCACGCTGACGTCGCGGGAGAGCGCGACGACGCTTTACATCGGCGACCTGCACTTCGGCCACAGCCACGGCCTGCTGGACGAAAACGAACTGTGGGGATTCGAGAACTGGCTTACGTCACCGCAAGGCATTGTGGAGCTGCCGCCGCAGGAGCAGACCGTGACACTGCTGGACTGGAACACGCTGCTGCCCTATCCGCCCTATATCTGCGTCGGCCCCGGCGCCGGCTCGGCCGATCTGAACTGCGACGGCGTAGCGAACATCCTGGACATCAACCCGTTCATTCTCGCGCTGTCCAGTCCGGCGATGTACCAGCAGCAGTACCCGCTGTGCGAAATCACGCACGGCGACATGAATGGCGACGGAGAGGTGAACATCCTGGACATCAATGGATTCGTCCAGAGGCTGACGGGAGGGTAGCAGGCCGTCGAACAACTGTGGCACCGGTTTCCAACCGGTGCCGGCGCCGCTTGAAGAGCGGCGTCATGGTCCGCAGGCGCAACCGTTCGATGGGCTGGTGGCGACGGGGATCGAAGCCGGAGTTGCGGGGCGCCGAAAAAGCCATCCGCGCTTGGGGGAAGCAGGAGATGGTCTATGCACACCTCATTGCCAGAGAGTGACCAGGCGCCGTGCAAATCCGCCGACACCCGTTGTGTCCGAACCCGTCGCGCCAAGCGACGGGTTGACGTCCATGCGACACGCGGGCGTCTGCTCCTGGTTGGCTTGCTTCTCTGTTTCGCCGCCGCGGCGCCCGCCGACATCCTCAACGTTCCCGCGGACTACCCGACGATCCAGGCAGCGGTCGACGCGGCCGCGCCGGGGGATCACGTCGTCCTTGCCCCGGGCGTCTACACCGGCCCAGGCAACACCAACGTGCTATTCTTCGCCAACTCCGTGACAGTGCGGAGCGTCAACCCCGACGACCCCGCGACGGTCGCGGCGACCGTCATGGACTGCGCGCAGGCGGCGAGAGGATTTTCGATCTACGGCTACGCGCTCTTGGTGGGCTTTACCATCACCGGGGCCGCCGACTGGGCGATCGCCGCTGACGAAAGTTTTCTCGTGGTTCGCAACTGCATCATCACGGCCAACGCCAATGGGCTCTCCATTTCTCGCGGCGGTCCCGTCTTCGCTTACGCCGGGATCGTCGAAGACTGCACGATCAGTGATAATGGCACCGCGCTCTCAGCGGGACGTTGCGGATTGACTGTGCGCAACTGCATCATCAGGAACAACCAGACTGGCGTCGTTTTTAACTATCCGCCGCCTTTCCCACCTCCAGGCCCGCCGCCTCCAACTACTAGGCTGGAAAACTGCCTGGTTTTCGGAAACATGGGTCCGGTGACTAGCTCGAACACGTACCTGAGCGTGCTCAACTGCACGGTTGTCGCTAATCCAGGGGGTGGGGTCGCCGGCGATCTTGACGTGGTCGCAAACTCAATCCTGTGGGGCAACGCGGGGTTTCAATTGCAGCTCACCCGCGGTGCGGTCCGCTACTGCGACATCGAAGGCGGCTGGAGCGACCCGACCTGCAAAAACCTCCTGCCGCTCTTTCTCGACGCCGACACTGACAACTTCCGGCTGCGGCCCGGCTCGCCCTGCGTGGATGCGGGCGACAATTCGCGCGTGCCGCCGGAGCTGACGACCGACCTTGACGGCCGGGCCCGGTTCCTTGACGACCCGACCACGCCCGACACTGGGGTGGGCCTCCCGCCGATTGTTGACATGGGCGGCTACGAGCGGCCGCCGCCGGCGATCCTTAATGTTCCCGCGGACTATCCGACGATCCAGGCGGCCGTCGACGCGGCTGTGACCGGAGACTACGTTGTCATCGCGCCGGGGACCTACAGCGGCCCGGGAAACACAAATGTCTTGCTCGGCAACAAGGCGATCACGGTACGCGGCCTAAACCCGGACAACCCGGACACCGTTGCGGCAACCGTGGTCGACTGCGAAAACAGCGCCATGTTCGGTTTCGAGATTACCGGGGGAGGACGAGAAACCACTCTTAACGGGCTGACGGTGAAGCGCGCCGCGTACTGGGGAGTGGTAGCCCGAAACGCGTCCAGTCCGACCGTCCGGAACTGTGTCATTTCGGGTTGCGGGAGAAGCGGAATCTCCTTCCAGGGTGGGTCAACGTCCTATCCGCTCGTTTCCGGCTGTACGATTACGGGAAACGGTCCGGCGGGCACCTCCGAGGGTGGAGGAATCTCTGCGTTTCAGTGCGAGCTGACGCTGCGCGATTGCATCGTCACGCGTAACACGAGCACCGGCAACTCGGCTGGCGGCGTATTCTTCTTCCACGATCCGGATGTAGGGCCGCGGCCGTATCCAAAGATCCAAAACTGCCTGATCGCGCAAAACCAGTGGGCCGACGACCCGCTGGGCTGGGGCGCCGGCGGGATAATGAGCCTATTCACTCCACTCCAGATCGCGAACTCGACGATCGCCGGCAACATCGGCGCGGGTGTATGGCAAATGGCCCCAACGGCCGAATCGACTATCGTCAACGCAATCGTGTGGGGAAACAGCCAGCCTCACTTGATTCTAGAAAACGGCTCAATCCGCTACTCCGACATCGAAGGCGGCTGGCCCGACCCAACCTGCAAGAACCTCCCGCCGCTCTTCGTCGATCCCGCGGCTGACAACTTCCGGCTTCAGCCCCACTCACCCTGCGTGGACGCGGGCGACAATTCGCTCGTGCCGCCAGAGCTGACAACCGATCTCGACGGTCAGCCCCGGTTCCTTGACGACCCAACCACGCCCGACACTGGCGCCGGCGTCCCGCCGATTGTCGACATGGGCGCTTACGAGCGGAAGCTGCCGGTCCTCAATGTCCCCGCGGACTATTCGACGATCCAGGTGGCGGTCGACGCCGCCGTGACGGGCGACCATGTTGTCATTGCGCCGGGGACGTACACCGGCCCGGGCAACACGAACGTCTCGCTCGGCAACAAGGCGATCACGGTACGCGGCACAAACCCGAACGACCCGGCGACCGTCGCGGCAACTGTGGTCGATGGTGAAAATAGCGCAGCGGTCGGCTTTGAGATTGCTGGGGGAGGCCGTGAAACCACTCTGAGCGGACTGACCGTGACGCGCGCCGCGTACTGGGGCATCGTGGCCCGGAACGCGGCCAGCCCCACCATCGAGAACTGTATCATTTCGGGTTGCGGGAGAAGCGGAATCTCCTTCCAACAAGGGTACCAGGGTCTGTTCACGTCCTATCCGCTCGTTTCCGGCTGTACCATTTCAGGAAACGGCCCGGCGTGGGATTTTGAAGGCGGAGGCATCTCTGCTTTTCAGTGCGAGCTGACGTTGCGCGATTGCATCGTCACGCAGAATACGAGTACCGGCGACAGTCTGACGGCTGGCGGCGTGTTCTTCTTCTACGACGCGGATGCAGGGCCGCGGCCGTATCCAAAAATCCAGAACTGCCTGATCGCGCGCAACCAGTTTGACCAAGACCCGCCAAGCGCATGGGGCGCCGGCGGGATACTGAGCGTAAGCGCGCCGCTCCAGATCACGAACTCGACCATCGTGAACAACACGGGGGGCGGAGTCGGATACGATGTCGACTTCGTTGTAAACTCGATTCTTTGGGGAAATGAGGGTTGGCAGATTTCAGGGGCTCCTGCGGTTCGCTACTGCGACATCGAAGGCGGCTGGGGCGATCCGACCTGCAAGAACCTCCCGCCGCTCTTCGTCGATCCCGCCGCCGACAACTTCCGGGTTCAGCCCCGCTCGCCTTGCGTGGATGCCGGCGACAATTCGCTCGTGCCGCCGGAGCTGACGACCGATCTTGACGGCCAGCCCCGATTCCTTGACGACCCGAACACGCCCGACACGGGCGCCGGCGTCCCGCCGATTGTTGACATGGGCGCTTACGAGCTGCTGCCTCGGCCGCCGGCGGTCGTCAATGTCCCGGCCGACTACCCGACGATCCAGGCGGCAGTCGACGCCGCCCTGTTCGGCGACACGGTGCTGCTCGCGCCCGGCATCTACACCGGTACAGGCAACACAGACGTCGACTTTCGCGGCAAACCGATCACCGTGCGCGGCGCCGACGCGGACGATCCGAGCCTAACCGTTGTCGATGCCCAGGGCGTCGACGGCGGATTCCGTTTTCAGACCGGCGAGTCGCTCGGGTCAATCCTGCGCGACCTTAGCGTTGTACGCTCCGCCGACAACGCAATTCACGCGGTCAACGCGGGGCCGACGATCGAGAATTGCCTGCTCGTCGACAGCCTTGGCCACGGCATTTACGTCGGCGGCGGCAGCCCCATCGTGCGTGCCTGCACGATTTCAGGCAGCGGCGGAGCGGGCATCTTCACCGACGGCGGCGATCCAATCATCATCGCGTGTATCATTACGTCGAACAACGACAGTGGGCTGCATTTCGAGGGCGGCTGGCCGCGCGTGCGCGACTGCGTCATCTCGCAGAACAACGCGAACATGGGCGGCGGGATCTTCTCGTTCGGCAACCTGTACGCCGGTCCGGCGAACCTGTCTGTGCGCGGCTGCTACGTCACCGACAACATGGCGTACTCGGGCGGAGGGGGCATCGCCACGGCCAACTTCTTCGTGTCCGACGTTGAGCTGCGCGACTGCGTAGTCACCGGCAATTCGGCCCACAAGGGCGGCGGGATATGGTGCTTTTTCGATCCCGCGGCGGTCCGCGACGGCGGCGACCGGCCGAACTTTCCGCGCATTCAGAACTGCCTGATCGCGCGAAACGAGGCGCACACCGCCGGCGGCGTGTGGACCCTGATGAACGATGTGCGCGTCTCAAGCTCGACAATCACGCAGAACACGGCGTCGGAATACGGAGGGCTGCTTGGCTACGGCTCGATTCACAATTCGATCGTCTGGGGCAACCTGCCGGACTGGGACCAGGTGTGGCCGCACGAGTCGTGGAGCTTGCAGTTCTCCGACATCGAAGGCTGCTGGTGGTGCGGCCCGACTTGCATCAGCCTGCCGCCGCAATTCGAGAACGCCGCCGCCGGCGACTTTCGGCTGACAACCGGCTCTCCGTGCGTCGACGCCGGCGACAATGCCGCCGTCCCATCCCAACTCATCGCCGATATCGCCGGTCGAAATCGCTTCTGCGACGACCCCAACACGCCCGACAGCGGCGCCGGCGACCCGCCGCTGGTTGACATGGGCGCCTACGAGCTGATCGTGCCGCGGCTGGCTGACATGAACTGCGACGGCTGGTCCGACATTCGCGACATCAACCCGTTCATCCTGGCCGTCACGAACCCGGTCGCCTATGCGCAGGCGTACCCGGATTGCAGCTACTTGCTGGGAGACATGAATAGCGATGGCGTCGTGGACGTGCTCGACATCAACCCGTTTGTACAGCGGTTGGCAGGAGGGTAGGGGAGGAGAGTAGGCGACGGGGATCGAAGCCGGAGTTGCGGGGCGCCGAAAAGCCATCCGCGCTTGGGGGAGCGGGAGATTGTCTATGCACACCTCATTGCCAAGAAGCGACCAGGCGTCGTGCGAATCCGCCGACGCCCGGTCTGTCGGAACCCGTCGCGCCAAGCGACGGGCTGACGTCCATGCGACAGGCAAGCATCTGCTCCTGGTTGGCCATCTTCTCTGTTTCGCCGCCGTCGCGCCCGCCGACATCCTGAATGTTCCGGCGGACTATCCGACGATTCAGGCGGCGATCGACGCGGCTGTGCCGGGGGATCACATCGTCCTGGCGCCAGGAGTCTACACGGGTCCCGGCAACTGGTGGCTGACCATCAACGGCGACATCGTGCTGCGTGGGACAGACCCGTGGGACGAGTCCGTCGTGGCGGCGACGGCCATCGCCGGTGGGGACCCCAGTTGTTACTACCCAGGTTGTCCGCGTGTCACCCTGTCCAACGGCGCGACGATCGAGGGAATCACGGTGCGCGATGCTGGCCTGTGGGTTAATGCGTTCATGGCCGCGATCACCGATCCGGTCGGCTTCCCACAGGTCGTGCCCGGCTGCTCGGTGCTGCACGCAGACTGCAACGGTGACGGATGCGTCAACGTGTTGGACATCAACCCGTTCGTGCTGTGCGTCGTCGCCGGCGGGTGCTGACGGCGGCGGCCGTACGGGATGGCGTGAAGGAATCTGTCCGGGTTTTGTCAGAACCGCCAGCCAGCGGCGCAGGATCTGATGAAGGGAATGATTGGTGTCGCCAGGATGAACGGACGAACGAACGAGCAACGAAGGAGTACAGTCATGAAACGACTGGCGAAGAAGATGAGAACGACGGCGGTCGCGACGCTGGCGGCCCTGGCGCTGGGCGCGGGCAGCGGATGCGACGAATACGGACTGGGCATGATGGGCATGCTCGGCGGCGGCGGTTGGAACCTCTTCGACCCCACCAGCATGATTCAGGACGCCTGGCAGTATCGCATGGACGTCATGGACAACACCATGAACGCCTGGGACCAGTACATCACTGGCGACTACTACGGCGGCGACAACGATGACCCCAGCACGCCGACCTTTTACCCCGGCGGCGAGGAGTGGCCGTAAGCGCCGGTGTCGGATTGAGAGCGGCCCGGCGAGAGTCCTGCGGCGCAGTAACTCGCCGGCCGCCGCGACCGACGGAATAACTGGCGTCTCCACCAGGACGCTGCCGGTTTGGCAGGTTCGCACGTGGCCGGATTATGGGCGAGTTCGCCCGCTTCTCTCTAAGCCATAGTCAAATAGCGAGTTATGTTCATTCCCGCGGGGTCCATCAACTCGGCATGAGAATTGCCACGGCGTCGGAAGCTGTTGGCTACGAAAGATTCTGATTGACGGGCCGCGCGGCCGTATTCAGAATACTCGCTGCTTACGTCGAAGGGAGTGTCCATGGCGCGTTCGTCTCTCCGACCCCTGGGTGACAAAGTCCTGATCAAGCGGCTCGAGGCCGAGTCGCGCACCGCGGGCGGAATTGTGCTGCCGGACTCGGCGAAAGAAAAACCCAAACGCGGGAAGGTCTTAAGCGTCGGAAACGGCAAGCTGCTCGACACCGGCAAGCGTCAACCTCTTCAGCTCAGAGAGGGCGACCAGGTGCTCTTCAGCAGCTACGCCGGCACCGAGGTCAAAGTCGACGGCGAAGAGATGATCATCATGGACGAGAGCGACGTCCTCGCCGTACTGGAGTAGAGCCGATGTTGCTGGCCCACGAAGGCACAGAACTGAAACAGGCGGTCGCGGACGCGGTCAACCTGGTCAACGCTCACTCGGGCAAGGCCACGATTCGGCTGCGCTTCGCCTCGGATGGCTTGAGCGACGAGCTCGATTTCGTCGCCAACTCCGCCCGGCTGAACGGAGACATGTTCACGTTTGTGTCGGGCTTTGAGACGTTCGGCGGAAAGGTCGCCGAGCTGGCCGGTATCTCGGCCGAAGTGATCAAGCACTGAATTCGCTGCCGCCGCGCGGGTGACGCGCGGCCACGGTTGTCGAAGCCGCCTGGCGGTCTACGGACTGCGGGGCGGCTTTTTCCTTGACCTGATTCCCGCGTGCGGGTCCGTCACGGCCCCGCCAGGAGCGTGATGAACGGATTGATGTCCAGCACGTTGATGTCGAAGTCGCCGTTGAGGTCAGCCAGGAACAGGCAGCAGGTCGGATAGGCCTCCAGGTATGCGCCGCCGTCGGCCAATGCCAGCACGAAGGCGTTGATGTCGAGGATGTTCACCACTCCGTCGCAGTTCAGGTCGCCCGGATGCCCGTTGCAGGGATCCTCGCACGGGGCTTCGCCGCGGCGGAAGGCCAGCTTCCAACGGTGCAGCGCGCCGATGTCGCCGGCGGCGTTGACCGTGATGCGCAAGCGCCACAGACCCTGCGCGAGCTGCCCGTCGAACGCCGAGAGCGCGCCGGCGTCGGGCGTCCAGCGGCCGGTGACGCTGGCGATGCCGGGAGTGGGCACGGCCCCGCGGTCGTAGCGCAATCCGATCGGCGCCTCGTCGTCCAGCGTGAAATCGACCCCGCCGCCGACGTCGCCGAAATCGTCCGCCGAGAATCCGAACGCATGCTGCGGCACGCCGGGGCGGCTGATGAGCGGGACGCTGGTTCCGAGCGGACTGACGAGGACGGCGTCGATGTCGCCTTGCCAGGTGTGCGCCAGCAGGAGCGACACGTCGACATCGACGATCGGGAAGTAGTCGCCAACGTCGAGCACGTCCTCCACCGCGACGCCGCCATTCCACTGCAACACCAGCGGGGGGGCCAGCGTTCGGACGAATTCCTGGTCGGCGATGTCTTCGATGCAGGGTGTGCCGACGCCGTCGAAGATGCCGTTTTGTGCGGCGCACTGGCTGAAGCTGAGCTGGGTGCAGGTCAGCGTGGCCGGATGGCAGCAGCGGCCGGTGCAACTGATGTCCTGGCACAACGAACCGATTCGTCCGGGTGCACCGCCCGCGTTCAGGCACTCGATGTCGGTCAGGTCTTCGCGGCAGGTTCCGTCGGGCATGCAACATGGGCCGAACGGGACCGACGCGACCCGCATTTTCGCCCAGACCACCTCATACGCGCTCTCTTTGGCGCAAGCGATCCGCGCCGTGCCACGCGAGTCCGTGACCGCGAACGTCAGGATTCGATCGGCCGAGTTGCTGGAGCTGGCGGCGGCGTCGGGAAAATCCAGAACCGCGCCGGATCGCAAGTCGTCGTCCACCGGGCTGGCCAGGTGGTTGGCGAAGTTACGCTGGGTGACTGCGATGTAATACACGCCGGGCGAGAAGAAGCGCGACAGACGCGACTGCGTGTGCGGTTCGCCGAGGGCGTCGTCATTGCCGAATCCGTCGACGGCCGCGAAGTTTGCGTCGTAAACCCAGAGGTCCGTGTCCGTGCTGTGACCCTGTCCCGCGGTGGTGAGCTCGATCGACCCTTCCATGAAGTCGCCGATGTCGATCGGCGTGATCACCTCGGTCGCCATCAGGAGCACGTAGCCCGGCGACTGCGCCGACGAGCCGGTGACGCGGCAGTACAACTGCTCCCCGCGCCCGAAGCCGTACCACTGAACCATGTGCGGCGGCGACGAAAGCCCGGTGGAGGCCTGCACCTCGGCCTCGGCCGCGCCGATGACGCCGTTGCTCTGCGTCAGGCCGCGGAGCGAAACAGTATGCGACGAAGCGCCTACCGTCAGCGCGAGCCGATGCCGGTAGAGGGCCGGGGTGGCGGCAGGAAGCGCCAGGCGAAAGTAGTCGGGCGCGGCGGGCGAGTCGCTGGTGCCGATGATCGTATCGCCGGCGACAGGCCCGGTAATCGGGGTGGCGGTGGGCTTGTCGTCGTTCGGCTCGACTTCAGGGAAGCTGACCTGGGCCGGGGCGAGCGACGCGGAGGCAAGCGCCAGAAAGAAGGCCGCCACCCATGACCGGGGTTGGCTCGAATATGAGTGCATGCTCCTCCTTGCGGCAGTTTGTGCACGAGGTCCGGCCCCGACTCTTGTAATTGTGCCAAACTATGGGGTTTGAACGCAATCGAAATCTGCCGGGCGCGGATCCGTAGCGTCGGACGCGGAGGTCCGACGCTACGGGCGTCTTTCTCGACACCGACGGTCACCCCGCCGCTTGGCGCGGCGGGTTCGGAAAGACGGACGGCTCGCGCCCGCCTCGCGGACGGCTTGCGCACGGCTCGCAAGCGGACGGGATTTCGCTTCGACCTTGCGACGCGCTGCACTAGAATCAGGCAATTCGCGTCGGGCCTGATGCGAGTTTGTTTTTGCGCTCGGAGGAGGGTGCGGTTGCGCCATCCCCGGCGGGACAGGAGCGAGAAATGCGCTATGGCGTTGGGTTGGGGGTGATCGGGGCGCTGGCGTCGGTCGCGCTCGCCGATCTGCGAACGTTCCGCGAAACGTACAGCGGTTCGACCAATCACGGGAACTGGAGCTACTTCGGCGACCCGGGGACGGGCATCGAGGTGGTGGAGACTTCGGGCGGCAATCCCGGCGCGTTCTGGCACAGCACCTGCAATCAGTCCGAACTGCTGTGCCTGGACACGTACGCCCCGCAGCCGCGAACGCAACTGGGCGTCAACTCGCGCTTCGTCGGCAACTACCGCGCGCGGCAGGTGACGGCGCTGGGCATCGACTTGGTTCTCTTTTATGTCGATTTTTCGGCCGCGGGCCGGCCGCTGACGGTCATGCTGCGCGGCGACGCCGGCACGCCCGGCGACCCCTCCGACGATTACTTTGTCTATCGCCTCGAACCCTATTACGTGCCGGAGGTAGGTGATGGCTGGCGTTCGTTCACGTTCGCGATTCCGTCGCAGAACCTGACGCTGCCGCTCGGCTGGTCCGTCCTGAACGGCTCGGGCGACAACAACGCCGACTGGAACGCGGCGATTACGAGCGTGGCGCAGGTCGTGTTCTTCTACGGCGACCCGGAGTTTTTCTTTATCTTCCAGCAGTGGGAACCGGGGCTGGACAACCCGCGAATCACGCGGAATGTGCTGGTGGGCGACCTCAACTGCGACGGCGAGGTGAACATCCTCGATATCAACGCCTTCACGCTGGCGCTGGCCGACGAAACGGCCTACGCCGCCGAGTATCCGAAGTGCGACAGCATCGCAGCCGACGTGAACGACGACGGCGAGGTGAACGTGCTCGACATCAACCCGTTCGTGGCGCTGATCGGCGGGTGAGGGATCGACGTTGGCGGCCGGCTCCCGCGCCGGCCGCAGACCTCGTGGTGAAGAGGGCGTTTTCGCGCAAAGAATGTCGCTCCGCAAGCAGCGGCGCCACAAACCGCCGATTCCACTCGTATCCCAGAATCCCCAGGTGAAATCCCATGTGTCCGGCGGCGCGCCACTCCTCTGACCAGCCGACCTGCACCAGCTTCTCGCGCAGCACGCGGTCCGAAACGCATTTTTCAGCCTGAAAGCTCTCTTTCCCGGCCGACGGGACGTATTTTCGATCCATTGTTCCGAAGACCGTGGTGCCCGCCCCCAGAATCCAGGCGTCGTTGCCCGAGTAGAAGTTGAACAGGCGCCCATCAACGTGCCGCAGCGCGGTCGTCAGGTCGTAGTCCGGGCTCAGCGCCGGCTGCACCAGCACGATATGCCGCAAGCGCACGTCCTCCGGCAGCGACTCGGCCACCATCACCGCGACGCCGCCGCCGCCGGAGTAGCCCAGCAGATCGACGGCGGAGCGCGGATGTTCCTGCCGATAAGCGGCGATCTGCGCCGCGATGCGGGCCGCGTCGGCGCGATTCTGCTCATAGCTCACCAGGTTCACAATGGAGCCGAGCGGTTTCCACCACTCGTGGATCCGCACCGCCTGCGATGCGCCAGCGTCGCGCAGTGCACGGTATGGCCCCTCCAGCGACCACGCCCCGCCCTCCACGCCGGGGAACATCCAGATCAACCCGTCGTCAAGCTCCTGCCGCATCGGCTGCGGTGGCTGGAAGCAGCCGCAAAGCGCCAAGAGCGCCGTCGCGGCGGCAAACACCCGAATACGTGTACGCATACGGAACCTCATCTCGCTGCGCGGCATCGAGTGCGCCGCGCGCCGGCCGCCGCAAAGGTCAGCAGCATTCCAGCCATCGTTCCCGCGGCGCCGCAGCCGCACTGCGACGGCAGTTGAAACGGGCTCAGCGAGTCGTCGTCGGGCGCGCCGTCCGCGGCGTCCGGATCTTCGGGAGCGTAGCGGACGCGTTTGATCTGCCCGCCGAACAACTCGCAATAGTAGAGCGCGCCGTCGGTGCCCTGGGCGAGGTCCACCGGGCCCAGTTCGCCCTGGACGAACGTGCTGTGGCTGACAACGCGGTCGCCATCGAGCACGGTGCGATACAGACGGTTGAGTTGGTAATCGAGGTGGAACAGGTTCGAGTGATACTCGGCGGGAAAGGCCGTGCTCGTGTAGACGAGCGCGCCGACGGGTGCGGAACCCTCCTCCTGGTACGTGTAGATCGGCGCGAGAAACTCGTCCTGCCCGGCCGGCGGCGCACCCTCGACGTTCGGCCAGCCGCCGTTATCACCTGCGCTGACGAGGTTGATCTCCTCGCGGCGCTGCGCGCCTTGGGAACCGACGTCGAGCACGAACAGCCGCCCGTCCGCACCGAAGCAGAACCGGAAGGGGTTGCGAAAGCCCAGGGCGAAGATCGCGCGAGGTTCATCGGTCGGCGTGCGAAAAGGATTGTCGTCCGGCGTCGAGCCGTCGGCGTTGATGCGGCAGATCTTCCCGGCCAGCGTGCTCATGTCCTGCGCGTTGTCGGGCACGGCGTTGTCGCCGATCGAGAAATACAGTTTGCCGTCGCCGCCGAAGTCCAGGCCGCCGCCGTTGTGATTGACGCCGCGCGTCGGCAGGTGATCGCGGATGATGGTCTGCTGCGTACCGACGCCGCCGGACTCGGTCAGGCGGATGATCTGCTGCTCCTCGGCGGTGATCGTGATGAAGACGTAGACGAAGTGATTGGTGGCGAAGTCCGGATCGACCGCCAGGCCCAGCAGGCCGCATTCCGAAAGCGTAAAGGGCTGAAAGCGTGCGAAGGGCGGCTGCTGAACGACGCCGTCGACGATGATCCACATCGCGCCGTCCTTCTCGCCGACCAGCAGCCGGCCGTCGGGCAGGCTCTCGATCGCCGTCGGCAACGCCAGGCCGGTGGCGTACGTTTCGACCACGAATCCGGATTCGAGCGCCTCGGCGGCGAGTGCCGGCCGCGCCGGCGAGATGGCGAGCGCGGCGCAGATGACGATGGGACGATGCTTCATGGATGAACCTCCGGCCCGCGTGATTTCGGCCGCCGGACCGCGGCGGCGCGGCTGCGGCAGATTGTAGCGGCCCGGTACTGGTCAGGTTTGCGGGGAGCATCGGCGTTCCGCCGGTGCAATTCTGCACTCGCACCGGCGGGACGCCGATGCTCCCCGCGCCGGGAGTCAACTTGACCAGTGCCGGCGGCCCAGAGACCATGTCGTGCACCCGGCGAGTCCGCCTTCATCCTGCTACAATGCCCCGCTCGAAATTCCATGAACCTCTGGTGAGGCCCTATGACCGCTGTCTCGACTCCCGCAACCGACCCATCCCCGCGCATCGGCGGGGTCTGGCCCGACGTGCCGCCGCAACGCTACATGATCACCGGCGGGGCCGGGTTTCTGGGCGTCAACCTGGTCCGCTACCTGCTGCAGCGCGGCCACCACGTGACCTCGCTCGACATCGCCCCCTTCGACTACACCGACTGCGCCGGACGGATCACCGAGGTCCGCGGCGATATTCGCGATCGCAAGGCGGTGGACCGGGCGACGGAGGGAGCGGATATCGTCATTCACTGCGCCGCCGCCCTGCCGCTGTACAAGAAACAGGACATCTACACCACCGACCTGGACGGCACGCGGAACGTCATGCAGTCGGCGCTGGATCACAAGGTCGAGCGGGCGGTACACGTCTCTTCGACGGCGGTGTACGGCATACCCGATCATCATCCGCTGCTGGAGAGCGACCGGCTTTACGGCGTCGGACCGTACGGCGAGGCGAAGGTGGCGGCGGAGGATGTGTGCCTGGAGTTCCGCAGGAAGGGCATGTGCGTGCCGATCATCCGGCCCAAGTCGTTCATCGGTCCGGAGCGGCTGGGTGTGTTCGCGCTGTTTTACGATTGGGCCAAGGACGGCAAGGGCTTCCCGATGATCGGCAGCGGGAAGAACCGCTATCAATTGCTGGATGTCGAGGATTTGTGCGACGCGATCTACCTGTGCTGCACGCTGGACAAGGCCCGCGTGAACGACGTCTTCAACATCGGCGCGAAGGAATTCACGACGATGAAAGAGGACTACCAGGCGGTGCTGGACGTGGCCGGATTCAAAAAGAAGATCAAGCCGTTTCCGGCGGCGCCGATGATCTGGACGCTGCGCTTTCTGGAGCTGCTGCGGCTCAGCCCGCTTTACAAGTGGGTGTACGAGACGGCCTGTGAAGACTCGTTCGTGTCGATCGAAAAGGCCGAGACGGTGCTGGGGTACAAGCCGCGATTCTCAAATAAAGACGCGCTGATCCGCAACTACAAGTGGTATCTGGACAACCTGCCGAAGTTCCAGCACACCAGCGGCGTGTCGCACCGCGTGCCGTGGAAGCAGGGGATTCTGTCGGTCGCGAAGTGGTTTTTCTGATGCGTGCGCGGAACGACGGGCGGGCGCCTCCGGTTTCAGGTGGCGATCCGTCCGAACCCGCCGCGCCAAGCGGCGGGGTGACATCCGCCGCCGGTGGGGCGCCGATCGCTAACGATCGTCACCCCGCCGCTTGGCGCGGCGGGTTCGGACCAGCCAGCGGGCCTACCGGGATTTCTGACGCCGCTGCACTCCCCACTGCCAGGCCCTTTTGACAATCGTCGGCGGCTGTCGCATACTGGCCGCCCGGCGTAATTCACAGGCCACACTGATGGGATCGTCCACGCACGGCTGAAGCGGACGCCCCGACGCCGACAGCGACCGATCAACCAGCGCTCGTAGTTCAGGAGTGAGCGAATGGCCGGCAGACCTGTTGCCGCCCGCGGCGGCTTCAACGGACTGTTCTGGGGCATGATCAGCTTCGTCATCGTCAGCGTCTTGTCGCTGGCCGGGCTGATTATGACCCTCACCAAGGTAAAAGACGCCGAGGACGCGGCGCGCGTCGCCAACACGGCCCTGGCCAAGGCGGGGACGGCCCCGGCCTACTTCTCGTCCGAAGCCGCGGCCCGCAACAGCCGTGTCTTTGACGTGGTCGCGGACCATCAGAAGCGCATCTCGCAACTGGTCGCCGGCGTGCCCGACCTCTACGCCCCTCAGCTTCAGAAGCAGGCGGCAGACGCGGTCGCGGCGACCAGCGCCGCCGCCGCAGGCGTCGTGGCCCCTACGGACCCGCTGCTGACGGTGCTCCAGCGGATGGACGAGAAGATGGCCGAACTGACGGCGACCGCCGCCGCCGCACGCGCCGAGCTGCAGTCCGTTCAGGCCGACAAGCAAGCCCTGACCAGCCAGCTCAAGGCGGTCCGCGACCAGTTCGAAGCGCAAACGGCCGAGTTGAACAAGCGCCTGCAGCAGAACGAAGAAGAGAAGGTCGGCGCGATCGCGGCCAAGGACGAGCAGCTCACCGAGCTGACGGCCAGCATGGACAGCACCAGCCAGCAGCTTCAGCAGGCGCGGCGCGACACGCAGACGCGCGAGCGCGACTGCGAGTTCCAGGTCGCGCGGCTGACCAAGCAGGTCGAGGACCAGCTCAAGCAAATTCGAAACCTCAACCCCAGCCCGTTCGAGCCGGGCGCGATTCTGCGCAAGCCGGACGGAAAGGTCCTGCGGGCGATTCCCGGCAGCGACATCGTGTACATCAACCTGGGCGCTGCGGACAAGATCAAGCGCGGCTTCGGGTTTGAGGTCTTTTCGGCGACGCGCGAGGTGGCCCGTTCGCTGCGCGGCAAGGCGTCGATCGAGGTGATCTCGGTCAATGACTCCACGGCGGAGTGCCGCGTGACGCGCGGCACCTCCGGCCAGCCCATCATCGAGGGCGATTCGGTCGTCAACATCGCCTTCGAGCGTAATCGCAAGCCGAAGTTCGTCATCCGCGGCGATTTCGACCTGGACTACGACGGCGACGTCGATCTCAACGGCGTCGAGGCGATCGCGACCATCGTCCGGCAGTGGGGCGGGCAGGTCGCCGCCGAACTCGATGAATCAACGGACTACGTGGTGATCGGCCTGTCGCCGCAGGTCGGCGCGGCCCTGGATGCCGATGGTCTCAGCGAAGTGGAGCGTGACTTGAACCTGCGGCGGGAACTGGAGCGAACGCAGTTCGCGGAGCTGGTGAAGCGGGCGTCCTCGATGTTCATCCCGGTGATCACGCAGAACCAGTTTCTCTACCTGACCGGCTACTCGGGCGACACGACGCTGGTCTCGCGCTAGTCTCGGTGTATTGCCGGACCGGGGAGTGCGGGCTTCCGGCCCGCACGCGCGGGCGAGACGCCCGCACTCCCCTTTCGCAAATGTCGCAGTCATGCTCAGCCTGACGCAACGGAGGCCACATGGAACGCACACTGATCATCATCAAGCCGGACGCCATGCACCGCATGCTGGTGGGCCGGCTCTTGACCCGTTTTGAGGAGAAGGGCCTGCGCTTCGCGGCGATGAAGCTTCAACAATCGCCCCGAGCGCAGGTCGAGAAGCACTATGCCGTCCACAAGGAGCGACCGTTCTATGCCGCCTTGGTGGACTTCATGACCAGCGCCCCGGTGATCGTCGCGGTTCTCGAAGGGCCGGGCGCCATCGGCGTCGTCCGGAACATCCTGGGGGCGACCGACGGCAAGCAGGCGGCGCCCGGCACGATCCGCGGCGATTACGGCATCGATAAGCAGTACAACCTGGTGCACGCCAGTGACAGCCCGGAGACGGCGAGGTTCGAGATTGAGCTGTTTTTCAAGCCTGAGGAACTGGTGAGCTATCAGCGCGCGCCCGACCGATGGATTGTGAGCAACTGACGGAAGCCAGACATGCCTCAAGGTGCATCGGGCTACTTGGTCTTTCTGAGCCACAGCGCGATCGACGCCTGGGTCGCCGGTCAGCTCAAGCGCGAGATCGGGCAGCGGGGTGCGGCCGTCTTCCTGGATGAGGCCTCGATCGACATCGGCGCCGATTTCGAGGAGGAGATTCTCGCCTCGCTTGAACGTGCAAACGAGCTCGTCGTCCTTCTGACGCCCTGGGCCATGGAGCGGCGATACGTCTGGGCCGAGATCGGGGCCGCCTGGGGCAGGCGCATGCCGATCGTGGTGCTGCTCCACGGAATTGCGATTTCGGAACTCACCCAAATGGCTAACGTGCCGCTGCTCCTGAAACGCCGCGATATGATAGAATTGAACGAGGTCGAGACGTACCTGGACCAGTTGGAACGCCGGATCGCAGATCATGAGCGGAACTCATAAATCGCTGTTTCTCTCATACTCGCGCGCGGATGCGGATGAGGCTTGGATTCGCGCGCTCGACGAAGCACTGCAGGCACACGATCTCGCTCTCTGGCGGCATTCCGCCTCGATTGCCGCGGGGGACTCCATCCCGGATGCGATCTCCGACGCCCTTCGACGATGTGACGCAGTGCTGGTCCTGTTGTCGGAGCAGTATCTGAAAAGTCCGTGGGCCGCGTTTGAACTTGGCGCCGCGCTCTCCCAGGGCAAGCGAATCATCCCGATCGTGCCCGACAACATCGAGCCCGCCCGCTGGCCGGCGCCGCTCCGAATTCGGCAGATGACTCCGATGCGAACGCCCGTGGAAACCGCGGAGGCCATTGCGCGAGCGCTCCGAACAGACTCCCGCATGATGGAGGCCGGATGAGAATCGGGTCGATTCTGGAGAAGCGGCAGTCGCCCGTGACGATGGACGGTTCCTCCGGCGCGAAGATGCGCATGCTGGTCGGCCCCACCGACGGCGCCCGCAATTTCCACATGCGGCATTTCGAGGTCGAGCCGGGCGGTTACACGCCGCACCATCAGCACAACTACGAACACGAAATCCTGATCCTGCGCGGCGCGGGCGTCGCGCAGAGTGAGACGGGCGAGCGCGCGTTACGGGCGGGGGATGTTATCTGGGTGCCGCCCAACGAAATGCACCAGTTCCGCAACACCGGCGATCAGCCGCTCGAGTTCATCTGCCTGATCCCCGCCCCCATGGACTGCACCCGGTAGCCACGACGCCGCAGCGAGCTGCGTTTCCGAACCCGCCGCGCCAAGCGGCGGGTTGACGATCCCAGGCGAGCGGCGCCACTTAGGCCGCGGACGTCACCCCGCCGCTTGGCGCGGCGGGTTCGGACAGACAAGCCCGCGGCGGGTTCGGACAGACATGGACGCCGGGCTTGCCAGGAAGAAGGCGGTCACACCCTCGCGCACTTTCAGGCCGGCGCGATTGACCGCGGTGGACGACTTGCGATTAGAATCCGCGCGCAGGCCGCGGCGGCGAACGCCCCGTACGTCGCGAACGCGCCGCGCCGGCTCCGGCGGTCGGTCGATTTTCATGGACCACCTCCCGCACATCGTCGTAGGCGTCGATTTTCCGCAGCAATCTCGCCGCGCCCGGATCCGCGACGCTTCGTTTTCAGGAGTCAGTCGGGCAAGCGGATTTTCCGGCCGCGCGCCGGGGCCGGGCGGACGTTCACATTCTGCCCGTCCGAAAGCGGCGGCGTTTCGGCGCGATCGAGCGAAAGGACAATTTCGATGATCAAATTCGGACCCCAGAATCTGCGCATTCCGAAGTTCGAGCGCCCGGTCTATGTCGTCGCCGGCGGCCTGACCGACTATCGCAAGCGTTATCCCGAGAAAAACACCTGTCAGTTGTGCACCGAAGCGCTGCGCATGGCGGTCGAGGAAAACGACCTGAAGCTCGATCCCGAGGAAGTTCGCCGCAGCGTGAACTGGTGCGTCTACTCGCAGTTCGCGGATCACTTCGGCGATCAACTGCTGGCGGCCGCGAAGGTGCACGACTACCTCGGGTTTGACCCGCTCGGGAACATCGAGGTCAAAACGGGCGGCGCCACGGGCGGCTCGGCGGTGCTGGCCGCGGCGCAAGCGGTCGCCAGCGGCTACGCCTCGTGCGTTCCGGTGGTCGGCTGGGAGCGGATGGACGAGGTAAGCACGAAGGTGGGCAATTCGTACATCGCCAGCGCCGCGTGCAAGGACTTCGAGAGCGAGCTGGGCTGGATGTACGCCGCCTATTACGCGCTCATGGCGCAGCGCTACCAGTACGAAAACAACGTCCCGCGAGATACGCTGGCGCGGATTGCCTGCAAAAACCATGAGTACGCGCGACACTCGCCCTTCGCGCAGAACCCCGGCAAATACACGGTCAAGGAAATCCTGGAAAACGACATCGTCTCGCACCCGCTGTCGTTTCTCGAGTGCTGCGTAATGAGCGTCGGGGCCGCGGTCCTGCTGCTGTGCGACGAACCGACCGCCCGCCGCCTGACCGACAAGCCGGTGCAGCTCAAGGCCATCGCCGGCGGCTCGCACACGCTGCGGACGGCCGATCGGCGGCACATGCCGATTCTGCTATTGCCCAACGAGACGCCCGAGACGTACGCCGATTACTTCGGGGCGAAGCGCGACGCGTGGCCGGGCTTCAGCTCGTTTCTCGCGTCGCGGACGGCGGCTTACCTGGCTTACCACATGGCGGGAATCAAGGATCCGCTGGAGGACTTTGATCTGCTCGAGACGCACGATGCGTTCACGATCAGCGACGTGCAGACCTACGAGGACATCGGCCTGCGGCCCTACGGGCGCGGGCGCGAGTTCATCGAATCGGGCGACGCATACTTCGAAGGCCGGCTGCCCACCAACCTCTCCGGCGGGCTGATCGGCACGATGCACGCAGTCGGCGCAACCGGGATCTTTCAGATCGTCGAGCTGCTGTGGCAGTTGCAGGGAAAATACGACAAGTTCCACGGCGATGCGGCGCTGTGGCGGCGGTACGGCAAGGAGAAGCCGACCGATTGGCGGAGCCTTCAGGTTCACAACGCGAAGCGCGGCTGCGCGATCAGCCACGCCGGGACCGGAAGTCACGTGACGTGCGCGATACTGGAACGTGTGTAACGCCGGTTGACGGCGCGGCTGCGCGGACAGCGGCGCCGCGGAGAACAATGATGAGCATCGAATGGCCGAGCGCAACCCTGGAAGTGGTTCAGCAGCGCCCGCTGACGGTGAAGAATCCCAAGACCTGGCCGCACATTCACAGCTATGGCGGGTGGGGCCGGTTCTTCGCGGGCTTGCAGGAGCGGAAGATCCTCGCGACGCGCTGCGCGAACCCCAGGTGCGAAGAGAAACGCCTGTGGCTTCCGCCGCGTTGCGAGTGCCCGGATTGCTGGCACGCGATGGACTGGGTGGAGGCCCCGCAGCGCGGCCGCCTGTACACGTGGAGCATCGTGAAGTACCCAGGCGAGCTGTTCAAGCTGCCGCCGGATACGCCGCTAATCAGCGTCGAGCTGGACGGCGTGTGCACGAAGGTGATGAGCTGGCTCAAAGAGGGCAAGCCGGAGATCGGGATGCCCGTGCGGGCGGTGTTCAACACGCAGCGGCCGACGCACACGATTCTCGATCTGGCGTGGGTGCCGGCGTAACTGGGTTCCCGACAGAGGTCGCGATCGGCGGCGTCTTTCCGAACCCGCCGCGCCAAGCGACGGGTTGACGCCCGCGGTCTGTGGGGCGTCGATCGCTAACGACCGTCACCCCGCCGCTTGGCGCGGCGGGTTCGGATGGATTGCGTTCTGACACCGGATGCATCGGGCATGACTGACGGGCGTTTTGGGGGCGTTATAATGGAGCCGGCCGCGATGGACCGCGGCCGGCGATGCTCCGCCGCGGGCGCCTGACGACCCGCGCCCGCTTGCCTGAAATACGCGAAGCGAGGTGGAACCATGCTCTACGCGTCCCTCACGCTCTGGCTGCTGGTCATCATGTTCTCGGCCTGGGGAGTCCACCGCATCTGGAGCGCGATGGTCAAGCCGCGCGTCGTGAATTCCGTGCTGCTGCCGGGCACGCTCGTGGCCCAGCTTGGGCATGTGCTGGGGCTGCTCGTGACCGGCAACCCGGTGCAGAACACGGTGCTCATGGGCGACGACGACGCCGGCGAGCCGCAATCCGAGACGCCCGACCGGCAGCGCGTGCCGGTCGTCGGGCCGATCATCATCGGACTTTTGCCGCTGGTCGCCTGCACCGGCTGCCTGTACCTGGCGGCGAACCTGTGGGGCGGGTCAGTGCTGGGGCGAGTGGCGGCCGACACCGGCTTCGCGTTGCCGCGCGAGCTGCCGACCACACTGGCTGGTTTCTGGGCGCTGTTGCGGACGGGCGTCAGCGTGAGCGAGGCGATGCTCAATACAATCGTGAGCAGCGACCTGACGAACTGGCAGACGGCGCTGTTCGTGTACCTGGCGGTGTGCCTGACCGTCCGCATGGCGCCGTTCGAGGGCAATCGTCGCGGAGCGATCGCCGCGATTCTGCTGGCCGGCGGCGTAATCGCCATCCTGGCGTCGCTGATTCAGGGGTTGCAGGGGTTCATCGTGTCGAGTTGGCCGATTCTGAGCTTCGCGGTCGGCATGCTGCTGTTCCTGCTGCTCACCTCATTGTGCGTGTCGGGGCTGGCGGGGTTGATTCGGATTCTGGCGCGGAACGAATAGTGAACTACCGGCGCCGAGGCGCCGAGGCACAGAGGCACAGAGGCACAGAAGCACGGAGGCGCAGAGGCACGGAGGCGCGCAGGCCCATCAGTGGTAGACGTCGCCGGCCGGGCGGTCTTTCGGAACCCGCCGCGCCAAGCGGCGGGGTGACAATCGCACGCACGCGGCGACACACAGGCCGGGGACGTCAACCCGCCGCTTGGCGCGGCGGGTTCGGACAGATGTGCCCGCCGAGCACATGGGCCCGCCGAGCACATGCGCCGGCCGAGCCAGCCAAAGATGTGCCTGTCGCGCCCGCCAGAATCTCGGCTCACACCTCTCCCTTCTTCTCGGTGCCTCTGTGCCTCTGTGGTTCGTTTTCCGCATTCGCGCGGGCGACGCTCTCCACAAACTGCCGGGCGGCGGTGAATTCGCGCCCGGCCACGTTTCGCGCGTGGTAATCAAGCAGCTCGAACCACGTTCGCAGCGCCGCGGCGTCGGTCGTGCGCGGGCTGAGCGACACGCGGCGTTTCTCGTGCTGGTGCATCTCGCAGTCGCGGCAGAGCAGGCCGCCGGCGGCGCTGCTGAAATAGGCAAACCCCCCGCCCGCCGCCCGGCCGCAAGAGACGCAGCGATCGAACTCCGGCATCAGCCCGACCGCCGTCAGCAGTTGTCGCTGGAACGCGACCACCGCTTCAAGCGGCGGCGCGTCGCCTGCCAGGCCGCGCAGGGCGGCGACCAGCGCGTCAAAAAGCTCCGGATGCGGATCGTGCTCGCCCGTAAGCGCCCAAACCAGCTCGATCACGTACAGCCCGCCGTACAGCCGCGACAGCTCGCGCCGCAGGCCGCTGAACGCGTCGCACTGCGTCCAGGCGGTCAGCGTGCCCAGCCCCGCCTCGCCACGCGGCAGCACGAACCCGGCCTCGCCCAGTTCCAGCAGATCCAGCCCGGCCGAGAATCGCGTCTTCGTGCTGCGGCGGGCGCCCTTGGCGATCAGCCGCACGTGGCCGAGCCGGGCGGTGAAGAGCGCGACGATCTGCGAGGTCTCGGAGTATTCCGAAAGACGGATGACAACGGCCTGGTCCTGCTCGATCGCCATGTCAGCGGCGCAGCTCCTGCCAGGTCGGGCTTCGCAGCGGACCAGCCTGAATGCAGATGATCTCGGTGATTTTCCACTCGCCGGCGTCGCGCTCGAACGCCAGGCTCCAGCTCGACGGCACGCGCACGCGGCCTTCGTCGGCCAGCGTCAGGTCCGGCAGGTAGCCGACAACTACGCGAAACGCGTCCGCGCGGCTTTCGGCCAGGCGCAGGCCGGTGCGATCAGCGGCGTGAATGCGGACGCGCTCGAGCACGTCGCCGACGTACTGCGCGAAACGCTCGCGGTCCATGTCGGCGGCTCGAAAACGCGGCGACAGGGCGGCGGCCAACGCGGCCACACGGCCGTCGCACAGGTCGTCGACGATCGCGCTGAGAATCCGGCCGGCGTGCTCGCGCTGCGTCATGACGCAGGATTGCGTGATAAGCATGCCGCACGCCGCGAGCAGCGCGGCGAACAGCGGGCGAACGCTGCCGCCGCGCCGCCAGTACACGAGCAGCGTAAACAGCACCACGACCGTCACTGCCAGCAGTGCGGCGGGGCTTTCGAGGAAGATCCAGGTCAGCCAGGTCGTCATGCGAAGAAACCGTAGCGCCGGCCCTCTATGGCCGACGATGTGCGAAACCCGGCGAAAACCGCCGTCGGCCACAGAGGGCCGACGCTACCCACGGCGGTACACGTCCGTGCTCAGGTATTTCAGTCCGGAGTCCACCATCAGCGTGACGACGCGGGCGCCGCGGCCCAGTCGCTTCGCCACCTGGAGCGCCGCGAGCACGTTCGCTCCCGACGAGGTGCCGGCAAAGAGCGCCTCTTCCCGCGCCAGGCGGCGCGTCATCTGCTTGGCGTCGGCGGTGCTGATCGGGAGAACTTCGTCGATCAGGGCCGGCGCCCAGAGCGGGGGCGCATAGCCGACCCCGACTCCCTCGATCTTGTGAGGGCCGGGCGCGCCGCCGGACAGCACCGCGGACTCGGCCGGCTCCACGGCGACGATGCGGACGCGCGGATTGCGCTGTTTCAGCACGGTGGCGACGCCGCGCGAGGACGCTCCGGTGCCGACGCAGTGCACAAAGGCGTCCACCCGTCCCTCCGACTGGATCCAGATTTCTTCGCCCAGCGCTTCGTAGCCCGCGATGCTGTCGTAGTTCTCAAGCTGGTTGACCAGGTACGTGTGCGGCTCGCCCGCGAGGCGGCGGGCGGCCTCGATCATGTCCAGGATGAGCTTGCGAGTCGTGAGCCCGCCCTCGCTGGGAACGAGCGTCAGTTCGGCGCCCAGCGCGGACATCTGATCGAGCTTGTCGCGGCTGAACGCATCGGAAGTGACGATCCGCAGGCGGTAACCGCGCGCCGCGCAGACCAGCGCCAGGGACGCGCCGGTGCTGCCGCCGGTGTACTCGACGACGGTGTCGCCGGGGGCCAACCGGCCGGACTGCTCCGCGCGGGAGATCACGGCGAGGGCCATGCGGTCCTTCATGCTTCCGGTGGGATTCTCCCATTCGAGCTTGACGAAGATCTCCGCGCAGTCGGGCGGGACCACCCGGCGGAGTTGAACCATGGATGTGTGGCCGATGGCTTGGAGGATATCCATGATCGGGACCTTCGCCGGCGTTGTCACAATCGACGGGCGAGAGAGCTTGTGCACATTTGGGTGGGACGGGCGTCTCGCCCGTCCCCGCGGTCTCAGGAACGGGCAAGATGCCCGTTCCACCCGAAAATGTCCACAGATTAGGCGCGCTTGGCCTGGCTCGAATCGTCGCACGACGGGCGCTGCCGCGTCGAAACAAAGACTGCCAGGCGCACGGCTGCGACGACGCCGACGAGAATCGCCGTGCCGCAAAGCGGAATCATCGCGAAAATCAGGACAACGGCGAAGGACGCTCCAAGCCGGATCAGCGCGGCCGTGATGAGCGCCAGCGGCGCGGTCACGGTGAACGTGAAGCACGCGGTCTGCGCCAACTCGATCGCCGCATGGCAGCCGAAGCCCTCGGCCATATCCTCGACCAGGTGGTACAGCAGAGCAATCAACACCGAGAGCAGCACCCAAAGAAGCCAGAACGCAGCGTCAGTGACGCCCGCAACGGTCGCCGCGCGAAGTGTGAGCGCGGGTGCAAGCGGCGACAGGAGAAGCGCCAGGACGGCGGCAACGATGATCGCGGCGATGCCCACGGTGTGCGCCGCACGCCGCACCCAGGCGTCTTCGTCGGGCCCGCCGGCGGGCCGCCTCGGAAGCAGCACCCACGTGCCCGCCGTCATCGCGGCGGCAGCGATCAAACCCAGGAATATCCCCGATCCGGTGCTCGGCGGAATAACGCGCGCCGCAAGCATCGCCAGCACGAGCGACAGAGGTACTGCTGCGCCCGCGGCGAGCAGTGCTGCGGCGATCCGCCAGCGGCGCCGCGGATCCACCAAGGCCAGTGCGGCGGACTGGAATGAACGTTCGACCGCCTCGGCGCATTCGGGGCACCGGCCCGAGCGAATCAGGCCGCGGAGGTTGTAGCCGCAAGCGGTGCAATAAAGGTCGCGCTCGATCGCTGAAGCCACGCGGTTGTCCATCGCCGGCTCGTGGGCCGTCTCATCGTACGCCGCCCAGAGAAACGGCGCCGCCGCGGTGCGGGCAGCGCGGCGTGTTCAAACATCCGTCCGGGAGCATCAGCCGCTGCACCGGCTCGCCGCCGATCAGGTGCTTTTCGACGATTTCGGCCACGTCCTCGCGCTTCACAAAGCCGTACCAGACGCCGTCGGGGTACACGACCAGCGTCGGGCCGTGCTCGCATTGATCCAGGCAGCCGGCGTGATTGGCGCGGATGCGGCCCTTCATGCCGCGCTTTTCCAACTCGGTTTTGAGCGCCTCGCGGATGGCCTCGCTGCCCTTGTCCGTGCAGCAGCCGCGCGGGTGGCCGGCGTCGCGCTTGTTGCCGCAGACGAAGATGTGCCGTTCGAATCTGGGCATGGTTTGCTCCGATGCCGGGAAGTGTAACGGCCAGGTACGGACCGCGGGTAACCGGCCAGCCGTTGGCGGCCCACGGTCGGCACGGGGGCCGGCCGCTACCCAAAGCCGTCGGACGCGGAGGTCCGACGCTACCGCAGCGTGAAACGAACGCCGTTGATCTGAATCGCTTCGAGCCGCCGCAGGCCTTCGACGAACGCGACGGCGGCGTATGCGCTGCCGTCGGGCTGAAAGCTGCCGCCGTTGAAGGTGAAGCTCAGCTCACCGCGCTCGCCGCTGCCGCGGGCGGCCACGCCGTCGAGCGGGGTCGGCCCGTCAATCGGCGTGCCGGCGAGACTGATCACAGCGATGACCATGCCGCGCCGCAGATCCGGCGCCGGGCCGATCGCCGGCAGCGCGGTTGACAGGCGCTGCCAGTCGGCCGCACTGCGGATGCAGGCCACTCCCAGTCGCGGGCTGAGGAGCGTGCAAATCGGGCGCAGCGCGGTGAAGTCGCGCAGCGGGCCGTCGGCGAGCTGCTGCGTCGCCAGCGGCTGAGGGCCGTGGGCAGCGGCGTCTAACCCCCAGTCGCGCCGCGCACAACCGGGGGAGGTAAGTGCAGCGGCGACGAGCAGGGCGACGAATCTCACCCCGCCGCCCGGGCGAGTGGCCAGGGACCTTGGCGCGCATCCGAGCCCCAAGCGCAAGCGCGTGGGTGTTTTTGGGCGACCGACGGCGCTCCGTACAAATTCCCGCGCGCTTGCGCTTGGGGCTCGGAGCGCAGTCGTGCCAAAATCCCTAGCCCCACCCCGGCCTGGCGGAAACTTGAAAAGCGCTGGCGGCACCCTTAGGCTCTCGATTTCCTGACTGGATCAGGTACGTCCGAATCAGGGTCGGAATCGAGCGCCTGATCCGCCAGCAAGCGCTATCGACCAATCCCGGCACAGGCAGGAGTTGCCCATGATCGTCGGCGTCCCGAAGGAAGTGAAGACAGACGAGTATCGCGTTGCGGTGGTGCCGGCGGGCGTCGAGCAACTGCGGCGGTCCGGGCACACCGTGCTGGTCGAGGAAGGCGCCGGCGTCGGGTCGGGGATTCCGGACGAGGATTATAAGGCCCTCGGCGCGCAGATCGTGCCGACGGCCAAGGAAGTCTGGGGCCAGTCCGACCTGATCTGCAAGGTGAAGGAGCCGCTGCCGCAGGAGTATGGACTGATCCGCAAGGACCAGATTCTCTTCACCTATCTGCATTTCGCCGCCAGCCGCGAACTGACGGACGGCGTCTTGAAGTCGGGCTGCGTGGCGATTGCGTACGAGACGATCGTCGATGAGCAAGGGCGCTTGCCGCTGCTGGCGCCGATGAGCGAAGTGGCCGGGAAGATGAGCATTCAGGAGGGGGCCAAGTTCCTTGAAAAGCCGATGATGGGCCGCGGGATTCTGCTGGGCGGCGTGCCCGGCGTCGAACCGGCGAATGTGATGGTCCTGGGCGGCGGGATCGTGGGGACGGCGGCGGCGAAGGTGGCGGCGGGCTTGGGGGCGCACGTCATCGTCATGGACGTCGATCTCTATCGTCTGCGCTATCTCGACGACATCATGCCGGACAACGTCGTTACCGTATACAGCACGGCCGAGGCGATTCGGCGGCACCTCTCGGAGGCGGACCTGGTGATCGGGGCGGTGCTGATCCCCGGGGCGCGCTGCCCGATGCTGATTCCGCGCGACTATTTGACGCTGATGAAGCACGGCGCCGTGATCGTCGACGTCGGCGTGGACCAGGGCGGCTGCTGCGAGACGATCAAGCCGACGACGCACTCGAACCCGACGTATCTCGTGGATGGCGTCGTCCATTACGGCGTCGCGAACATGCCCGGCGCGGTCGGCCGTACGAGCACGTTCGCCCTGACGAACGCGACCATTCGCTACCTGCTGAAGATCGCCAACCTGGGCTGGAAAAAGGCGGCGGGGAGCGACCGCGGGCTGGCTGAGGGCATCAACATGCTGCAGGGGAAGGTGACGAACAAGCCGGTGGCGGAAGCGTTCAACATGAAGTACGAGGCGGCGGCGCTGTAGACGCGTCGTTCCGCTCCCTCACGATCCCGGCTCTGTTTGCGGCGCTTGAAACGCGGGGCGGCGGATCACGCACCAGATCCGCCTTCGAGCCGATCGACTTCCGCCTGAATCCGCTGCTTTTCCACGCGAAGCAGCTCATTGGCCGGGGCCGCCTTGGTGGCGGCGTCGATGTGCTCAAGGGCCTCCAGCCACCAGCGCGCCGCGTCATCGCGGCGACTCAGCGCGTCGCAGAGCCTTGCCATGCGCCCCGCAGCCGTGGCGGCCGCGTAGCGCGGCTTGGCGGCGGCGGGGTCTGTGGCGAGATACTCGCGGGCGGCCTTCATCGCCTCGTCGTAATACGTGCGGGCCTGATTCTTGTCATCGGCTTTCAGCGCCGCGTCGCCGGCCATGCCGCAAATGTCTGCAAGGTCGTAGAGGCCGCGTGCATCGGCGCTATCGGCGAGCCGCAATTGCCTAGCCTGCTCGACCGCCTGAGCCAGCAGCGGCTGGACTTGTGACCACTGTTTCTCGCTCACCAGCAAGTCGGCCAGCGCCTTCTGAGCTTCGAGCACATCCCGCTGCGCTCGGGCCGTCTCCGGCTCGCGCTGCAGCAGCCCCCGCCGCAGCTCCAGCGCGCGCGCAATGTGTTGTCGGGCTATTTCGATCGATCGGGCCTGGCCAGCGTCGAGCACGGCTCGACCGATCTTCAGGTGGGCGACGGACGCGTCGCGAGCCGCACGAATGTCGCCTGGGTGCTCGCGGAGGACCTCCTCGCGCAGGGCCAGCGACTCCTCGAAGAGCCGCAGTCCGCCTTCCGCGTCGCCGCCCGTGCGAAGGAAATCACCCCGCTTGACCAGCGCGACGGCCAACTGGGACCGGCTTTCCCGGTCGCCGGGCAGCGTCGCCACAAGCCGCCGCGTGATCGACTCGGACTCGCGGTAGAGCGCGTCCGCCTGAATCGACTCGCGCGAGGGGGCGCGGCGGTCGGCGAGCTTGACACAACTGGCGGCCAGTTCGAGCTGCAGCTCCCGGTTTTCCGGCCGCGCCGCAGCCAGCTTGCGGCGAATCTCGAGCGCCTTTTCGAACGAGCGTGCCCATTCCGCCGCGGCCGACTTCGCCGACGACGCGGTAGGGTCCGATGCGTTCCGGCGGGCGGTCGCGGTCGGCGCGGGTGATGGCGTCGTCAGTATTGCCGGGCCCGTGAGCGCCCGCTCCTGACCCGCCGGCAGCCCCGACCCCCGGATCGGCAAGCTGTGTCCAGTCATCGGTCGGCTGGTTGCCGCGCGATGGGCGGGTCGGGTCGTGATCTGCGACGGACATGACGGCTCTCGCGACGGGTCCCACCATCGTATTCGACGGCGGCGTCTTCGGGCAAAGGGAGCTTCCAGGATCGGACGGGGATCGGCGTATCCCGTGAGAGGTCGCGATTGGCGGCGTCTTTCCGAACCCGCCGCGCCAGGCGGAGGGTTGCCGATCGTTAGCGATCGGCGCCCCACAAGCCGCGGACGTCACCCCGCCGCTCGGCGCGGCGGGTTCGGACGGGTCCCCACCTGAAACCGGATGAGGCTCACTGACCCGCCGGCGCGGGCGGGACGCCCGCAGTCCCCGATGGCCTGCCTCACGGTCGCAGCTCTGATTGCGTTGTCGAACCGCTTCCTTCACTCCGCCAGGGCGGCAATGAACGGGTTGATATCCAGGATATCGACCAACCCGTCGCCATTCAGATCGCCAAGCAGAATGTCGCAATCCGGGAACAGCAGCGCGTATTGATCCGCGGCGCTCAGCGCCAGCACGAACGGGTTGATGTCCAGAATGTCCGTCGCGCCGTCGCAGTTCATGTCGCCCGGCGGCGTGGGCGGGCCGAGCCGCAGGTTCAGCCGCGTCGCCGGACCGGACGACACGACGATATCCTCGACAACGCGCGGCGCGCAGCCCGCCGCCTCGAAGCGCAGATCGTAATCGCCAGGCCGCAGCAGGCGGTGGTAGTCGCCCACGTCCGGATCGGTGTAGACGGTGTGACCGCGCCCGACAACGGTGACGGTCGCGGCCAGCGGCTGGCCCGTCAGGCGATGGGTCACGACGCCGCGGACGCCGGTGAGCGCGGTCTCCAGGTAGGCCATCATCGACTCGCGGTTGTTATTCCAGTAGGTCACGATCTGTGACGCCGGGGGCGTGCTGTCGGCAAGTTCGATGGTCACCTCGTTCCCGCCCATGTAGACATAGGCCCAGTCCTGCATGCCGCCGTAGATCACGTACCAGTCGGCGCCATTTGTAATCCCATGGTAGAACGTCGGGCTGTTCCACATGGGGGCGTTGTAACGGCTGTACTCTTCGCTGGCCCAGATGAAGACATCGTCGTCGGGAGAAGCCGTGTAGACCGATTGACCGCTGGCATTGGCGTCGTAGGGGTAGTTCACCACCATGGCCCCGCTGTGAAAATTGGCCGAGAGCGTCAGCGAGCGCCCGAATCGCCAGTTCATGATGTTGGCCGTCTCCACTTCGCGGCCGGCGGGAGTATTGACCGGGCTGGTGTACGGACAGGGGAAATTGCGGTTCAAGTTGACGCCGTGCGCGTTGTTGCGCGTGCCGTTCACAAAGCCGTCGGGATTCATCACGGGGACAATCCAGATTTCAAGCGAGTTCACCAGGTTCTGCACGCGCGGATCGGCGGCGTAGTTGGAAGTGAGGTAATCGATCAGGCCTAGGCACATCTCCATTCCGATAATTTCGTCGCCGTGCATGGTCGAAATGTAGGCGACTTCCGGCTCGTCCTCCTGCAACTGCACGTTGTCGCTAATGCACAGCGCCCACATCGTGCGGCCCTGCACGGTTAGCCCGAGGTTCACGCGACGGCACAACCCCGGATGAAGCGCCTCAGCCGCGGCGAGGTCGGCCTCAACCTGCGCGTAGGTGTGGTACGCAGCCCGGTCTTCGGGAGCCAGCGGCGGCGACGCCGGCCGTTGTGCGTCGCGCGGATCGGCGCCGGCAGCGATCAAAATCTCGGCCAATGCGCCTAGTCGCGCGAGCGCTTCCGGCTCCCCGGGGCATGCACGAGCCGCCAGCGCCAGCGGCGTCAAGCCGGAGAGGTTTCGAGCGCGTACGTCCGCGCCCGCCGCGATCAGTCGGGCGGCGACGTCCGTTCGCAATCGTCGCGCGGCCAGATGCAGCGGCGTTTCGCCGTTGGCGTCGGCCGCGGCGACGTCTGTGCCGCCGGCAAGGAGTTCAGCACACTCCCCGGCGTCGCCGCGCAGCGCCGCCCAGTGGAGGGCCGAACGCCCGAAGGAGTCACTCGGTGGCGCGGCGACCGGCGGAGCGGCGAAGATCACGACGTTGCAGGCGAAGGTAGCCAAAAGCGCGAGGCGTTTCATGACAAACGTCCTTTATGTGCGAAGCCCTCGTAGGCTGGGCTGGGCGTGTGGAGCCCAGCTTGGGCTGGGCTTAGCACGCCCAGCCCAGGCTACTACTACTACTACTACTCCCACACGCGGTCAAATCGTCATCCACCGGCGACGAGATCGATGAACGGGTTAATGTCCAGGATGTTCACTTCTCCATCGCCGTTCAGGTCGCCGGAAATCAAGTCGCAATCCGGCCAGGTGACGGCGAACGCGAACGGATCGCCGATCGCCAGCACGAACGCGTTGATATCCAGAATGTTCGCGGCGCCGTCGCAGTTCATGTCGCCCACCGGCCATGGCGTGCAGGCGGCTCCGCCCGGCAGGATTCGCAGGGTCCAGCTATTGAGCGTGCCGGTGTCGGCGCCGGCCTGATCGCTGACCGTCAGTGTCCACGTGCCGGTCGGCCGCTGGTTGTCGAAGGCGGCCAGCGTTCCCGGGCCGTCCGGAGCTGAGCCTTCGTCGTCATATGTCAGGACCAGGTTGTCGGCTCCGCCGCCGCTGCGATTGTGCAGCGTGACGACCGTGCCCTGTGGCGAGGTCAGCGTGACGAGCAGGTCGCCGACGTAGGTGTGCGTCAGGTTCAGATCGACATTGACGTCGGCGATGCAGAAACGGCGCGTCACGACGGTGCGGCTGGTGATGGTCGAGTAGTCATTGATCGGCTTGGGTACGTCGGGGGACGGGAAGACGTGCCGGCCGATCTGCAAGACGACCTGCCGCGTGGAATCGCCAATGCCGTCGGTCAGATTGTCGAAGTGCACGTTGGTCACGTAGACGCCCGGCAGGAGCGATTGGGCGTCCTCGTCGATGATGAAGCGCGCTTCGACGCTCGTTCCGCCCGGCAGGACGCTGATCGGCGACGTTTCGACCGTGAGCCAGTCCACGGGCGGTTCGAGCGTGATGCCGTAGCTGATTGCGTAGTCGGCGACGTTGCGGAGCAAATAGGTCGCTTCCGCCGGCACAAACGGACCACCCAGCGGCCCCTCGGCGCTCAGCGAGCCGGATGGGCTGACGCGCAGCGCCGCCTGCGCCTCGGGGATGGCGAGCGTCGGGTCGCCCATCAGGTTGTACATTTCGAAGTAGCGGCGAGTCGTGCTGCCCGAGCCCATCTGCGTCAGGTAGCGCAGCTTGGTCGCGTTGAAGGCGGGGCCGACTTCACGAAGGTAGTCGTCGTAAAGGACGATGAAGAGCTTGCGCTGCAGCACGTCGTCCTCATCCCAGTAACTGTTGACGGTCGAGGCCCAGATGGCCGCTGCGCCCTTGCTCGGCGCCCGCACCCACGTTTCGGCGAAGCACTCGGTCAGGACATAGTTGCCCGTCAGACACGCGAAGCTGCACACGAGCGGGTACATGTTCGCGTTCAGCAGTCCGTTCACGTCCGACTGCGAGAAGGGCGGCCCGTCGGCCCAGCTCGTTTCCGAGCCGTGGCCGCTGTAAATGCCGAAAATCCGCCCGGCGTTGAAGGCGTTGCGAACCTGTTGCGTGGTCGCGTTGTACGTATGGCTGTACAGCATGTCCGAGTCGATGTTGCTCGGCTCCATGTAGTTCGTAATGGTCCAGTTGTGCGTGCCCTCGGTGATGTCGTAGTTGTCCTCGGAAGCCATGAACACCGCCCGCGCGAGGTAGCCGGGGTCGGCGAACTGCTGGTTCTCGACATAGAGGGTCTTGTCGATCATCGCCTGGAGTTGCGTTGCGGAGCGCACCGGGAAACGGCCCAGCGCGATATCGGGAAGCCAGTCCGACGTGCCGTCCATGCAGACGTAATTCAGATCGGTCTGCGGATAACCCTCGCCGCCGCCGGTCCAGTACGGGATCGTGTCCGTGTCGCCGACCAGCAGCACATATTCGGGCCGGATGAGCGGGTCAGCGTAGCGGTTTTGAATCTGGGTTTTGATCGCGGCGGCGGTCGTGCCCGGCGCGGCCGTCCAGCTTGTGAGCGAATAGCCCTGCGGCGGCTTGGCGTTGATGAAGGGGGTAATCGCCGAGGCGTAGGCGCTGGCGACGACCATGAAGATATCGCCCGTGCCGGTCTGGCCGCGCGTCAGCGAGCGGCCGTTGGCCGTGCCGTCCGCCAGCCAGCTTGAGACGTCGTCGAGCGGTTCAAAGGCCGCGCCGTGGCCGAAATCGACTTCAACAGAAATCTGCGGCCAGACGGTGAGCTTCTGCGCGACCGGATTGTAGGCCACTGGCCGGGTTTCCAGCAGCATGAGCCTCTGGCCGCGGAAGATGCCTACGTCGGTCAACACCGCCCGTTCGGCCGGCAGGTCCGCGTCGGTGGCGTAGGCGGCCGCGTCGAAGTCGAACGGCGCGCTTTTCCGCGCGCCGGGCAGCTTCTCGACCGGCCGCTGCACGGGCATCGCGCGCCAAGCGCCCCCAAACCACGACGCATCCGCGACGATCGGGTTTTCCGCGATCACGCGGAGGCAGACGGTCGCGCTCTGCGGGACAACCAGCAACTCGCGCCGTACCGGGATCGCCGGGGCGCCAACGTCGCCGCTGCGGGCCGAATCGGGCCAGTCGATCATGAGAAACTCCCCGCCGCGCGTCTGCACGGGCGTGACGCGCATCGCAAGCGTGTTCAGCACGAAGCGAGGGTGAGCTGGGTCGGCCAGGTCAGTCGACCACTGGACGGTTGCCGCCGGTTGTGCGGGCGTGATTCCGGGCGCGGGGCCGCCGACGCTGAGCCAGGACGGACTCGCGGCGCGCGACGCGCTGGGCTGTGAGACCAGCGCCAGCAGCATGCCGGCGCACAGGAGAGCTTTGAGAGGCGTCTTCATGATCGTCACTCCGTTGAAATGCGAAGAACGGGGTTGCCGCGGACTCTGGCGTGCAACCCGCCTTGCCGTTGTGTTGCTGCGCGAAATGTGTGGACGGACTTTCCACCCGGCCCGGACGGCAGTCGAAATGAACTCATCACCCGCCACAGTCCGCCTCGGCCCTTCGGCCCGGCGGTCTACATGCCTGCTGACAGGATGATACCACGGGCGACCGCCGAAGGAAACGGCTCCCACGCCCGGCGCTCCCGCGCCGTCCACGCTCGCTCCCGCGTCTGCCGCGCCATCTGCGACGGGCGGCACGCCCAGGGTTGACCGCAGGGCCGCGCGGGCCTGTCTATCAGAACCCGCCGCGCCAAGCGGCGGGGTGACGTCCGCGGCCTGTGTGACGCCGCTTGACCACGATCGTCACCCCGCCGCTTGGCGCGGCGGGTTCCGAACGACCGCCAAGGTGGCGTTGACTCCCGCGCGCCGGATGCCTAATATGCAACCTGGAGGTTGCACATGGGCAAAACGACCAGCGACCGCATCGAGCTCGAGATCGATCTGAAGGCGACGCCCGCCCGCGTCTGGCGCGCGCTCACCGACCACCGGGAATTCGGCCTGTGGTTCCGCGTCAACCTGGAAGGGCCCTTCATTCCCGGAAAAACCACCCGTGGCCGGATCACCTACCCCGGCTACGAACACCTGATCATGGAAGTCGTGGTGCAGAAAATGGAGCCCGAGCGGCTCTTCTCCTACACCTGGCATCCCTACGCCGTCGATCCCAACACCGATTATTCCGGGGAACCGCCCACGTTAGTCGAGTTCCGGCTCGAACAAACGGCGACCGGGACGCGGCTGCGCATCACGGAGTCCGGATTCGACGCCATCCCCGCTGAGCGGCGCGACGAGGCCTTCCGCATGAACAGCGGCGGCTGGACCACGCAGCTCGCGAACATCGAGGCCTATGTCGCCGGCCGATCGTAGCGGCGCGGGCGACACGCGCGCCTTCGCGCCGGTTTTCGCCGCCCTGGGAGACGAGACGCGGCTGACGCTGCTCTCCAGGCTGGGCGCCGGGTCGCCGCTCTCGATCACGCGGCTGACACGGGGCTCGCGCCTGACGCGACAGGCTGTGACGAAGCACCTGCGCGTGATGCAGCGCGCCGGACTCGTGCGCGGCGTGCGGCGCGGACGCGAGCGCCTGTTTGAGCTGCGGCCCGAGCCGCTTCACGCCGCACAGCAGGCGATGCTGAACATCGCTCGGCAGTGGGAAATGGCGCTGGCACGGCTGAAGGAACTCGTCGAGTCGCCAGACCCCGGCGTGTAGGGTGGGCCGCGCCCACCATCCTCGCGCGGATGGCCAAAGAAGGCGGGCACGGCCCACCCTACAGGCCGGCACGTTGCTCAAGCCGCGGAAGCTGTTGCCGCAGGGCCGCGGCCTGGGGCGAGTTGGGATAGCGCTCGATCAGACCCCGGGCCAGGTGCAGCGCCTCGCCGAAGCGCTGCGCCCGCGTCAGCTCACGGATGTCGGTTTCCATGCGCTTGCGCGTCTGAATCTCGGCATTGTCGCGCAGCGTCGCCAACTGGTCGCGCAGCGCGTCGGCCTCAGGCGCCTGCGGATAGCGGCGAATCAGCGCGTTCGCCAGGCTCAACGCCTCAACCCAGTCGCGCCGGTCGGCGGCGAGCTGCGCTTCGGCCATCAGACGCGCGGCCCCGCGGCTGTCCTCCGAAAGTTGCACGCGCCGCGCCAGATCGGCCAGCGCCGGCGACATCGGATGGCGGTTGAGCAGATCGCGGACGACGTCGCGGGCGCGCTCCGCCGCGCCGATTGCGAGCAGGTTCTCCACGTCGCGGGTCGCCAGCTCCAGATCGCGCGCCTCGACCTGTGAACGGGCGGACTCAATCTGTGATTCCAGCTCGTCCCAGTCGGGCACGCCGGGGAAACGCATGCGGGCGCTGCGCACGCGTTGCCGCGCGTCCTCCCAGCGATGCTCGCGCAGCAGCGCGGGGACGTCTTCGTGCAGCCGTCGCAGCGTCTCGCGCGTCAGCGCCTCGGCCCGCGAGCCGCGCTGCCGCTCCGTCAGGAGCGAGATATCGCGCACCTCCCGCAGCAGCGCGACCACCTCGCGCATGTCGGTCTGGCCGTATTCGGAATCGCCCTGGGCCGTCGGCGCCTCGGCGTCGGCGGGCGGAGTTGTCTCGACCAGGTCCCCCAGGGCCGACATTGCCGCGCCAAGCGCCCAGAGCGCGGCCGCCCCCCCGAGCGCCGCGATCAACCAGGCACAAGTCGCCAGAAACGCCGCCGCCCGGCCGGACGTGCTGCCCGAAATTTCCGCGAGTCGAACTCCCGCCCAGACGACCACGACCACCATCAGCAACCCGGCCGCCACGCGCAGCGAACCGGTGGCCAGACGCAACTGCCGCGGCGGCGGCGTATCAACCGACGAACCGTCTTCCATGATCGGGGGCGACCTCCGGCAATGCGGTATTGTTCGGCCGCCGGCCGATTGCGGCAAGCTCTGGAGTTGCGAGACCGGCCGGAAATCGGGTGGCATGATCTCGACCGCGCGATCGAAGAAACGCGCCTGCTGCGCATGCGGCCGATCCTGATGACCGCGCTGGTCGCGGCGCTGGGATTCGTGCCCATGATGCCCAACACCGGCGTCGGGGCGGAGGTGCAGCGGCCGCTGGCGACGGTGGTCGTGGGCGGCGTCATTGCCGATAACCTTCTGACGCTGATCCTGCTGCCGGCGCTCTACTCGCTGTGCGGCGGGAAGTCCCGCGGTCAAAGGTCAGAGGTCAGAGGTCAGAGCGGCGAGGTCAGCGTTCAGAGGTCAGAGTTCGCGGTTCAGGGTGCCGAGTAACAGCAGCGCCCGGATCGCGGGCGGGAGAGCCTATCGACTTTGGGTGGGACGGGCGTCTCGCCCGTCCCCGCGGTCCCCGGTGGTTACAACTTCACTCCAAACAGCTTTCTCGCGTAGTACACGATCAGCCCCGCCTCGACGCCGTAGGCGATCGCCGTTCCCGCGGCCGACCCGGCGATCCCCAGGACCGGAATCAGCGCCGCGTTCAGCAGCGCATTGGCCGCCACAACGATCGCCACCATTCCAGTGAACACGCCCGGCCGGCCGCCTTGCAGCACGATGCCCTGAAACGGCTTGTAGTACGCATTGACGATGATGCCGGCCATCAGGATCGCGAACGGCGGCCAGCTCGACTCGAAGCCGCGATCCGGAACCAGCAGCCGCACGGCGGGCAGGTAGAGTGCAACCGCGGCGACGCCGATCACCAGCATCATGAGCAGGCTCAGCCGTTTGACGCGCGCCAGGTCGCGGGCGATGTCGTCGGTCCGGCCTTCGGCGAAGTGCCGTCCCAGCGGCGGATCGACATTGCGGCGAATCACGAGCGGCAACTGGCTGAATCCCTCCGCGAGAATGGCGGCAAAGCTGTAGACGCCGACCGGCCCGTCGTCGGCCAGAAAAAGCCCGAGCAGCAGAATGTCCACGCGCGTGTTGAGTTCGGTGAAGACGCCCGCCAGCAAGCCGCGCAGGCCGTACGAAAAATGGCGCCCGATCCACGTGCGCTGCGCCTCGAAGCTCACGATCGGACAGACGCGCGCCTGCACGTACGCGGCCACGCCGACGAACAGCGCCGCCTCCGCGACCGAGAGCGACGCCGCCAGCCAGACCGTCGGCCAGCGAAGCGCGATCACCGCGGCGATCCCCGCGACGATCATCAGCACGCGCAGCGCCTGAAACAGGGCGTAGGCGCGCATGTGGCTGACCCCGTTCAGCGTGTTCATCAGCACTTTGTTCAACGAGAACAGCAGCAGTCCCGGGATTGTCAGCAGCAGTCCCCGGCCGACGTCGGGGCTGTTCAGGACCGCGGCCGTCACGCCGTGCAGCGCCGCCGCCGCCCCACACACGACCAGCGACAACCCGCCGGCCAGCAGCAGGCCGGCGCAGGTGATCTGGCTGCGCGCCCGCCGGTCGGCCTGGTTGTACGAGACGTGCATGAGCACCGAGAGATGCACGCCGCCCACGGCGATCTGCGACAGCACGATGTAGATGGCGAAGACCTGGTTGAAGACGCCCAGCGCGGCCTGGTCCAGGTAGCGGGCGATCAACAGGTTGATCAGCGCGCCCGACACGCCCAGGACGGCGAGGCTGGCCAGGTTCCAGATCAGATCGACATTGAACTTGCGGCCCGCGGCGGCGGCCGCGCTTGCAGACATGCGGCGGACGGTACACGCAGGGATGCGGGTCTGGCCAGTGCGCTATGCGCGCTGCGCCGGCTGCGGTAGCATGGCGCGCGGAATGACAGCGCATTTCGTCAATCTGCTCGATGAAGTCCGCCGGCGTTCGCTTCGACTTGCCAGCCAGGTCGAGGACATGCTCCAGGAGGCGTGCGAGATCGTCTTCTCGCCCAACAAGCCGCTGGCGCTTCGGGTTGTGGCGCGGGACGCCGAGGTGGACGCCGAGGAAGTCGCGGTCGAGGCCGAGGTCATCCGGCTGGTGGCGCTTTACCAGCCGGTGGGAGTCGATCTGCGGCTGCTCTTCACCGTGCTGAAAGTGACGACCGAGCTGGAGCGCGTGGCCGACTGCGCGGTGAATATCGCCGAGCGGGCCAAGCATCTCGAGGTTCAGCAGCTCGCGCCCCAGAATGAGCACGTCCGGCAGATGTGCACGCTCGTGCGGCGCGTGCTGCGGCAGGCGGTGACGGCCTACAGTTTTCAGGAGGTTGACGTGGCCCGGCAGGTGGCGGGCGGCGACGCGGAGATTGATGCGCTGTTCGGGGCGATCGTTCGCGAAGTGCTCGCGTCGGCGACCCGGTCGCCCGAGAGCCTCGCGGGATACCTGGACATCCTGTCGGTGACGAAGAACCTGGAGCGCATCGCAGACCACGCCACAAACATCGCCGAGGATGTGATCTACCTCGCGACGGGCGCGATTGTGCGGCATCGCAATCCGGGCGATTGACGCGCGTTTCGCGACTTCGGTTAATGTATGCGATCGCGTGGTTGCCTTAATTGAACCACGGAGTCACGGAGACACGGAGAATGCGGAAGAGCGGAATCGACAAGCGGAGGGATGAGCGTCGCGGAACGCCCGATACGCCGCGCGCCGTTTGTCCCTTCATCGCGCTAATCCCCCCTTCGTGTCCTCGCCGCCCCTCCGCGACTCCGTGCTGAGAATTCGCCGCTGCATGACATCTCGCGCCGGAAGGAGCACGCACGATGGCCTTCGAACATGATCCGATCGTCGCGCTGGGAAAAGATCCGATTCGCGCCGACGGCCCCGCCGGCGACCCGGTGCGCTACGACACTGATTTCGAGCAGCTTCAGGCGCAGCTCGACCGGCTCGGCTCGCTGACCGGCGAGGAAGTGCAGTGGTCCACGGTCGTCGACCTGGCAACGCAAATCCTGCAGAAAAAATCCAAGGATCTGCTGGTTCTCACCTACCTGGTGCTCGGAATCTTCAACCAGAACGGGTACGCCGGTCTGGCGGCCGGCCTTGATACGTACAACGAGTTCCTGAAGAACTTCTGGGAGAAGTGCTATCCGAAGGTGAAGCCGCCGCACGGCCGCTTCAACTCGGTGCAGTACCTGATCGACAAGCTGCTGCCCAGCATTGAAATCAAGAGCGGGCAGATCAAGCGCGAGCCGACCGCGGGCGAGAAGCCGGCGGTTCACAAGTGCGCCGAGCTGGGCGACCAGCTCAGCACCACCGTGACGGCCTGCTTCCGCGAATTCGGCCCCGACCAGCAGCCCGCGATTGCCCAATTCGTACGGGCGCTGAAGAGCCTGCGCGACAAGGTCGGCCCGCTGGTCGATCCGAAAGCCGCCGCGGCCGCAGCAGCAGCCGCCGCCGCGCCCGCCGCGGGCGCCGCGCCGGCCGGTGAAGGGGGCGCCGCCCCCGCCGCGGGCGGCGGCGGAATGGCCGTTCCCGAGACGTTCGCCAGCGCCCAACAGGCGACGCAGACTGTCGTCAAGATTGCCAAGTACCTATTCACGCAGGACAACAAGGACGCCCGGGCGTATCGGCTGGCGCGCGCCGTTCATTTTGGCGGGCTGCCAGCGCCGCCCAAGTCCGGACTGCTTCCTCCGCCGCCCAAGCCGCGACGCGACGCGTTCGACAAGATGATCGGCGACGGCGAGTGGGCCCAGCTTTTGACCGAGACCGAGAACCAGTTCCTGCTGACGCCGCTGTGGATCGACATGCAGCGCTACATCGCCAGCGCGCTCAAGGCACTGGGCGCGCCGCATCAGAATGCGTACATGGCGGTCGTGCTGGACACGTTGGCCCTGCAGGCTCGCTTTCCCCAGATTCTCGACGTGACCTTCAAGGACGGCACGCCCTTCGCTGACGGCGCCACCAAGGGCTGGCTCGCCGACGTCGGCAAGGAGCACGGCATCGGCAGCGGCGGGAGCGGCGGCGGCAGCAACGGCGACGCGCTTTCGGCCGCGCTCACCGAGGCCCGCAAGCTGCTCACCGAGTCCAAACCCGCCGACGCGGTCGGCCGGCTCGCCGGCGTGGTCGAGTCTTCCGGCGTCGGGCGTCAGCGCTTCCGGGCGCAGCTCGCGCTGGCCGATTTCTGCATGGGCATGAACAAGCTCACGCTCGCCGCGCCGATTCTTGAAGGCCTCGAAACCGAGATCGAGCATTTCCACGTGGACGAGTGGGAGCCGGACCTGGCGGCGACAGCCCTGCGCAACCTGTACGAGTGCATGACCAAGCTCAAGCAGAAACCGACGCCTGACGAATTCGTCCGCATGGGCGGCATTTTCGCCCGCCTGTGCCGGCTGGATCCGAAATCGGCGCTGAGTTTCGACGCGGCGAAGAAGTGAATGTTGGTGACCAAGACGAACGCGCTAGCGAGCCGCGCGGCGGCACGCCGACCCGGGTTTCCTCGACACGTCCCAAGCTGTGCGGCGGTTTGGGCGCGGCTGTACTGCTTCTTCTTCTCGCACTCGCCGGCTGCGGCCAGGGCGGCGCCGCGTCCGGCACCGCAGCGACGACCGAAACACCGCGCCAAACCGTTCAGAAGATCATCGACCTTCGCGCCCGCCGCGACTACCAGCAACTTCGCACGTTGATCGTCCCCGCCCATGCCTCCAACGTCGTCACCACGCTCATCGCCGTCGACGAGTTTCTGGCCGCCAATGACGCGCTGTGCACGCTGCTCCGCCAGGAGGTCGGCGTGGGCGTCGCGGAAATGATCGACCAGTCGCCCGTGGGCAGTACCCTGGATATCTTCAGCCGCTACGTCGAGCTGCTGGACGAACGGGTCAGCGGCGAGACGGCGACCGTGGGGTTTCTCATCAATCACGAGCTGCCGGCGCGCGACGCGCGGCTGGTGCGGGACGGGGCGGTCTGGCGATACGACCCAGGGGAGGGATTCGACCCCGCCCTGCCGGACGCGTTTCGCAAGATGGCCGCGGGACTGCGCGACACCGCCGACGCCTTTCGCGACGGGCGCGTCCGGCCGGACGATATCCGCGCCGATCCGGAGAAGCTGGTGTCAGAGGTGATGCTGCGCATGAGCGCCGGCGTGCGGATGCTGCCGGCGGCGGGCGAGCGGAAAAAATAGCGCCGACTCGCTCCCCCGCTTGCTACGCCGCGGCCGGCGCGCGCCCATTTCGTCGCAGCAGCGCAGCGGCGACCAACGCAGCGACGGCGCCGGCCGCCGTCGGCCAGCGAGCGGCCGCGTGCGAATCGAGCAGTACACTGGCCGTCGCGCACGCCGGCATGATCACCAGCACGTACGCATTCAGCGCGCCGCCGGTCACGGTCAACCCGTTGCTGCCGCGGGCGCGCAGCGCCAAGAGCAGCGCCCCCAGGGGCAGTGCCGCACCGATCAGCGCGCTGGGCAACGCCGGCGCCTCCAGTTTCGTCCCGATCAGCAGCGCCACGGATGCGGCGGCAAGCACACCCGCCAGCAGCATCAGCGGCTCATCGCGTGCGAGAGCGTCGCGGGTCAGCATCAGCGAGAAAAGCAGCGCCGCCGCCGCGGTCACGATGACCGCGGCAAGACCCGGCTCCCCGCGCGACCGCTCCGTGATGACGGCCGCCAAAATGAGCACAAACCCCATCGGCGACGCGAGCGCGGCCGCGCGACGAGCCATCGGAACCAGCCGACCGGTGGTGGTCCAGGGCCGGCCGTCCAGCAACTGCTGCGACCAGAAACGCGACAGCCAGAGCATGTACACCCCCGCAATGAGCACGCCGCGCGCCCCGCTCAGGTCGCTGCGCGGCAACCACGCCAGGTCGGCGCTGACGACCGCGGCGCTCAGCAGCATCAGCCCGAGAAACCCCGTGGCATCCGGGCCGCGCCGCTGAAGATGAAATACGCCCAGCGCCGCCAGCGCCGCCAGGAGCAGCGCAATCGGCGCCAGCGCGGCCGAACCGCCGCTCAGCCCCGCGCAGCCCGCCGCGACGCAGAGCGCGAGAATCGTGCGGTGAGCCTGGATGGCCGGTTCGGGCGGCTCGGCGAGGAGATCAGGCGCGCTCATCCAAAGCTGGCTTCGCCGCCGCCACTCGCGCTGCACGAGGGACAATACCCACGCGAGCGCCAGCACCGCGACGCCGGCGGCGGCCAGTGCAATTGTGCCGGCGGCCTGGTTCAGGCCGGCCGGCCGCAGAATCCAGGCGATGCAACCAGCGATCGCCGCCAGCGCCGGCCCGCCAGCGCCGTCCGGCTGACGCCGCCACGTCCACCCCACAGGCAGCGCAATTACGAGAAGCAGCACGCAGGCCGTGACGCGCGAGCCGATCGAATCGCCCAGCGGATAGGAAAGCAGGGTGCCGGCCGCGAGCAGTCCCGAAAGGGCCGCACACTGCATCGCCAGCTCACGACGTAGCCGCACGACGCCCGCGCGACCCGCGGGCGCGCCGGTCGCGTCGCGACTGTCGCGCTCGATCCAACCGGCGACCATCCACCACAGGATGCACAGGCCGGACAGCACGCTGGCCAGCTTCACCTGCCACGTCTGCGGGTCCGGCCGAGCCATGTACGCCGGTACGATTCCGGCGAAGACGGTGCAAACCACCAATCCTTCGACTACACCCCGCGGCGCAGCGCGCCGCAGCACAACCGCCAGCAGCAGCGCCGCGCCTGCCGACACGTAGCCGACGATTTCCGGCGGCAGCCCGGCGGGCGTCGAGCCTGAAACAAGGACGGCGCTGCTCACCCGGATGGGCCTTTTTCCGCTTGGGGCATCGTAGAAAGCTCGTTCGAAACTCAGACCGCGGTGAGCATGATATCGTCGGGAATGGACGCGGGGCGGCTGCGGCCCCGCCGACCGAGCCGTCTTTCCGAACCCGCCGCGCCAAGCGGCGGGGTAACGTCCCCGGCCTGTGCGAAGCCGCTGGACTCCGATCGTCAACCCGCCGCTTGGCGCGGCGGGTTCGGACAGATGTGCCCGTCAAGCGCTACCACCCCACCACGACTCCCCGCCTCCAATCCCCAACCACCCAAGCCCTCGCGCCGCGACCCTTGACATTCCGTGTCGAGGCCGGGAACATCGGTTTTCCGCGATTGATGCGGGCGATTAGCTCAGTTGGCTAGAGCGCGTGCTCGACATGCACGAGGTCACTGGTTCGAGCCCAGTATCGCCCATCCCTCCTCTCGCCCGACGACGCGCGGTTCACGCTCAGGAGTCTCGCCGATGACGGCATGGATGCTGACTCGGTCGCTCTTCTTCATCACAGTCGCGGCTGTCTGCACAGGTGGCTGCACGACGCCGGACAGATCGCCGAACGCGATGGCGGCGATTCGCGAGTACGAGTGCCAGCAGGCGGCCCGTCCGAGTCCGGCGGCGGCGCGCGATGAGGACGGCGGTGGCATCTGGGCCTCGGCCGATAAGCCGGCCGATCGGATCGCGTCGCCGGGAAAGCTGTCGTTTGCGATCCAGCCCGCGTACTGCGGCGTGGTTGAAGAGCCGGCCAGCTCGCGGCCCGCGTCAGGCAGCGCTTCGCGGCCGCGGCCGCCGGGCGACCTGCCCGAGGGGTATTGGCGGCGCGACCTCTGGCACCAGATGGGCCACGAGGCCAAGTCGCTGGGCTCGCGCGATTTCTGGCGCGGCTTCAAGACGTCGTTCTGGGATGTCGAGAACGCGCTGGTGCTCACCGCGACGATGGGCGCCAGCATCGCCATCCGCGAAACGGGGGTCGACGACACGGTTCGCAATCGCACGCACGGATCGAACACGCTCGGTGACTTCGACGAGCCGGTCCAGATTCTCGGCCATCCCGGTTTCCACTTTGCCGGAACGGGCGTGCTCTGGCTGTCCAGCGCGCTGACGAAGAACGCCCGTGAGCACGAAGTCGCCAAGGCGCTGACGCAAGCCCTGGCGGTCAATGGCGTCTCGACCATTCTGCTCAAAGTCGCCGCGAACACGCGCACGCCCGACGAGGAACGCTACGGCTGGCCGAGCGGACATACGAGCAGCGCATTCACCGCGGCGGCGGTGCTGAACGAGTACTACGGCCCGTGGGTGGGCGTGCCGTCGCTGGCGCTGGCGGGGCTGGTGGGTTACCAGCGGCTCGACTCGCGCGTGCATGATTTCTCCGATGTCGTCTTCGGCGGAATGATGGGGTATATCATCGGCACGTCGATTGCGCGCGACGACAAGATGCGCATGCCGGAGCTGTTCGGAATGACGGTGCTGCCGTTCAGCGACCCGCAAACGGGCAGCGCGGGGCTGGCGCTGTACAAGCGAATCAAGTGACGAGTGACGCGTGAAAGGTGACACGTGAAAGGTGACAAGTGAAAGGTGACAGATGACCGCGGAGCGTCGCGTGTCACCTGTCACCTGTCACCTGTCACCTGCCACCTGTCACCTGCCACCTGCCACTTGCCACTCGTCACCCGGCACGCCGCTGGCGGTGAAATCGTGCCAGATACAGCCCCACCGCCGCCGCGATCCAGATCAGCCCGACCACCGCCGCCGCACGGGTGTCGCGGTCCAGGTAGGCGCCGATCATGATCGCCGCCTCACCCGCGCAGAAAATCGCCGGGGCGAGCGGATACCCAAATCGCGGCGCTGCCGCGCTCGCCGCCCGCCGCGCCAGCACAAACGCCGAGACGCCGGTCAGGAAAAAGAACACGCCGTCCACGAAGACCACCCCCGTCAGCAGCCGATCGACGCCGTTCAACCCCGCCGCCAGAACCAGCACGATGCCCAGTCCCGCGAGGAGCAGCACCGCCGCCCACGGCGTCGCGAAACGCGGGTCCAGCCGCGAAAAAAGCGCGAAGAAGCGGCCATCCTCCGCCATGCGGTAGATCAGCCGCGGGCCGGAAAGTAGTTGGGCATTCAGCACGCCCAGCGCCGACACCGCCACCATCGCCGCTGCCGCCTGCCGCCCGATCCCCGGCCAGACCGCCCCGACCGCATCGGCCGCCAGCGCCCGGCTGCTCGCTACGCCCTCATACCCCAGCAGCCGCAGATAGGCCGCGTTGATCAGTACGTAGGCGATGATGACCGTGACCACGCCGACAACGATCGCCAGCGGCACGTTGCGCGATGGGTTGCGAATCTCTCCGCCGATCCACAACGCATGCTGCCACCCGCCATACGCAAAGAACGACGGCACAATCGCGGCCGGCAGCAGCACGAGCATGCTCCAAAACGCCGGCGGCGCGGGAGATTGAGCGCGCGCCGACGAAGCCGCTTGCGAAATCGCCTGCGATGTCGATTGCGCCGTCGCCGCCGGCGCTCCCCCCGCCGCCGCCGCCAGCACCACGATCAGCGCCACGGCGGCCAGCCTTGCCAGCACGGTCGCATTCTGTACGCCCGCGCCGGTTCTTACACCAACAACGTTCGCCGCAGCCAGCGCTGCGATCAGGCGGATTGCTGCCCCCGCTGTCATGCTCGGGCTTGCGTCTTCTCCGGCGATTGCCAAATGCAGGTTCATCGCACAGATCATGGCGATAATGGCGATCGCCCCGGCCTGGATCGCCGTCGCGTTGCAGAAGACGAAGACGAACGCCGGCAGCGGGCCCAGCGCGTCGCGCAGCACCTCGTACTGCCCGCCGGCTTGCGTGCAGATCGCGCCGAGCCGGGCGAACGTCAGCCCGCCGGCCAGCGCGATCGCTCCGCCCAGAGCCCACGCCAGCAGTGCGGCCTGTCCGCTTCCCGCGAGTTTCGCGACAGTGCTGGGCGTGAAGAAGATTCCGACGCCGATGATCGCGCCGATAACGATCGCGGTGGCGTCCAGCGGGCCCAGCACGCGCTTCAGCCCGTCCGGTTGGTCTTGCACTGCCGCCTGCGTGCTCGCCGGCGATGACGGTTCAGTTCCCCGTGTGGGGTCCGTACTTGACTTCACGCGCGCTCCGTTCTCGGCCATCGATTAGTGCGACAACGCTGCTTTGGATCGCGGGCGAATCGCAAGAACACCGGTCTTTAGCCCCGGAGGGGCGGCAGAGTAAAGCCCCGGGCGCGAGCCCGGGGAGCTTCGCCCAATCGTGCATTAGCCCCGGAGTGGCGAAAGACGCTAGCGTTTTGCGATGGCGTTGAGCAGCCAGGCGTTTCTTTCGCCCCTCCAGGGCTGAAAGAACTGTCGGCCCGCACACCCCGGGCTCGCGCCCGGGGCTGTACTCTTTCGCCCTTCCAGGGCTGAAGAAGAATGCGTTGCAGCATGAGCCGCACACGTTATCGCCGCCCGCGACGGCCCGGTAGCGGCCGGCCGCCCGCGCCGCCGTGGTCCGGCGGCGATCGACCGGCGGGAAGCCGATACCACATTGGAGAAGCCGATACCACATTGGGGAAGCCGATACCACCGCTCAAGCCGACGCCGCATTTTGAAGCCGAGACCACAGGCGCGCTTGGCGCGGCGCGGGCGGTCGTAGACGCTACACGCCATGGACGAGAAATCCCCCGGAGCCGCGCCTAGGGTCGCTCTATGAACACCGCAACCGATCTTCGCTGCGCCACTGCTTGCGCCACCGATCCGGGGGCCTCCGGCGTCGCCGGCATGCTGGCCGAACAGCTCACCGCCGGGCTGGACGGAGGTCGAGCGGACGTCACGCTGCTGTTTGCGAGTCCGCATTTTCTGGAATCGCTGCCGCAACTGGCGGTGGAACTGCACGAAGCTTTGCCCACGCAGGCGCTGCTGGGTGTGAGCGGCGAGAGCGTCATCGCCGGCGAACGCGAATTTGAAAATGAGCCGGCCCTCGTGGCGTGGGCGGCCAAGCTGCCGGGAGCGACGGTGCGTTCGTTTCACCTGTCCAATGACGACATCGCCGGGCTGGATTCGCCTGAGTCGCTTCAGGAATCGCTGGGCGTGCTCCCTACGCAGCAGCCCGATTTCGTGCTCCTCGCCGATCCGTATTCATTCGACATCGCCCGCTTCGTCGAAACGCTGAACCAGCACTATCCGAATCGCACAGCCGTCGGCGGCATGGCCTCGGCCGCCTCGGCGCCGGGCGAAAATGTGCTCATTTTCGAGGGTCAGGCGCTGCATCAGGGGCTGGTCGGTCTGTCGCTGACGGGCGCCGCCGCCATCGACACGGTTGTCTCGCAGGGATGCCGACCCATCGGCCGGCACATGGTCATCACCAAGGCCGAGCGGAACATCATCTACCAGATCGGCGGCCGATCCGCGCTGGCGACGGTTCAGGAACTGATCGAGGAATGCCCCGCCCGCGACAAGGAGCTGATGCGCCGCCGCGGCCTCCTGGTCGGGCGCGTGATCAACGAGTATCAACCCAGCTTTTCGCGCGGCGATTTCCTGATCCGCAACCCGCTGGGCTTCGACGCCTCCAGCGGCGCGATGGCCGTGAGCGATCTCGTTCGCGTCGGGCAGACCATTCAGTTTCACGTGCGGGACGGCGCCACGGCGCACGAGGACCTCGAATCGCTGCTGTCAGCGGCCGGCGACGAATCAACCGCCGGCGTTCTGCTGTTCAGTTGCAACGGGCGCGGCACGCGCCTGTTTCCTGAGCAACATCACGACGCCCGCTGCGTTTCGGACGCGTTCGGCTCGCCCGCGCTGGCCGGGTTTTTCTGCGCCGGCGAAATCGGCCCGATCGGCGAGAAAAATTTTCTCCACGGGCATACGGCCAGCGTCGGGCTGCTGCGCCGCCGTCGGCCACAGACGGCGTGACCGTGCCGCCCGAAAAGTGACCACCATGAGCGACGTCCCGCCGCGCGTGTCGCTACGCTTTCCACGCAGCGCACGCATCGTGCGCGGCGGCGACTACCAGCGCATTATCAAGCACGGCGTGCGGATAACCGACGGCGTGCTGGTCATCTGGGCCGTCGCCAACGGCCTGCCACACGCCCGGCTGGGGCTGGTCGTCGGCCGCAAGCATGGCAACGCCCCGCGACGCAACCGCGTCAAGCGGCTCATTCGCGAGGCGTTCCGCCTCTCACGGCACAACCTGCCGCCCGGCATCGATCTTGTCTGCGCGCCGGCCGGAAGCGCTGAGACGCTTGAAACGCGCCCGCTGACGCTGCAATGCTGCCGGGAATCGCTGGAGGCGCTGGCGACGAAAGCCGCCCGCCGCACGCCCGCCCGACCGGACGGATCGGTATCAACATAGTGGGTAACCGAACGGGCGCGGGTGATTTCCGAACCCGCCGCGCCAAGCGGCGGGGTGAGCCCTCGGAGGCGGCGCGCGCAGCACCCGTCACCGCGGCCTCGCAGGGTAGTCACCCCGCCGCTTGGCGCGGCGGGTTCGGACAGAGAGCAACCCACCTACAAAGCGGATGCACGACCCGACCGGACTGACCGCCGAAAGTTCTCGTGCAGACCCTCCCGCCCGGCGGGTATACTGAGCCGTCGGCGACTCATCGACGGCCAGTAGGAAGGGAAGATGCGCCTCGGCAGAACTGCCCCCGGAATTGGAACGCGCGCGATCCGTGCGGCCATCCTGTTCCTGGCGGCCATGCGCGCTGCACCGGCGTCGTGGGCCGGTGGGGCGCAGCAGCAGGCGCCGTCCGGTCCCCACGCCGTCCACCGTCCGCCGTTGCCGGACATCTCCGACCTGCCGCAGCTCGACGCGCCGATCGTCTTCGTTTCGCGCCAGATTCCCGATCAGGGCAGCACCTACTGGAGTCCGTCGCAAGCCATGGCGGGCGTCGGTCCGCATAGCCGCACGCGCCCGGCGGCGCCCGGACGCCTGCTGCGATTGGATCCAAGCGGCGACCTGCGCGTGCTCATCGACGGCGCCAGCCCGTCGCCGGCGACGATGGACCTGATCGACGTGAGCGGGCCGAGCGTGTCCTATGACGGCCAGACGATCGTCTTCGCCGGATTGCCCATCGGCCTGTACGACCCCAACCCCGGCCGGTCGATCGGCGCCTGGCGGATTTTCACCATCCGCTCTGACGGGACAGACTTGCGACAAGTGACGTTCAGCGATCTCGACAATCTCAATTACTCTCAATTCGGCCCCGCCGCCGCCGCACTCCAGGGTTACGACGATTTCGATCCCGTCTATCTGCCGGACGGACGAATCTGCTTCGCCTCGACGCGCTGGCCGGCGTTCGCCCAGTATGGCGGCGTGCGAACGAGCAATCTCTATGTCGTGAACGCAGACGGCACGCGGCCGATCCGCCTGACCTCCGAGCGCAACGGGGCCGAGCGGCCGGAAGTCGATCCGCTGACCGGCCAGATCGTCTTCTCCCGCTGGTGGCGAAACTACCGCTTTCCGGTCGATTCGATGGAGACGATTCTCGTGAACTCCGGCGATCCGTCGCAGGGGTACGTCCAGCACGTGGGCCTGACGACCGACCCGGTCGCACACGTCGGCGCCCCGGGGTTTGAGCAGAACCACTGGCAAATGATCGCCGGCAACACCGACGGCACAAACCTGATCCAGTGGTATCGCCAGGGCCGCGTCGAGAGCGTCAACCACGTCTACGGCGGGAGCTTCGCACGCGACGGCCGATTCTTCGGTAATTTTTTCCCGATGCTGAATATGGCCGAGGCGGCCGGGTTCGGCGGCGTGCGCGAGCTGGGGCGCGGGACCGACGTGAGCGAGTCGATCGTCGGCATCACTAATCTGAACGGCACGCTTGTCAGCGACGATCCGATCTCCTACGGCGTCTATCAAGGCGAGTATGCGGCGGACGCGGCTGTGATGGGCGATGGCCGGCTGCTTGTTTCGATCGCCGCGGATTACATGCAGGACTACGGACTGTGGGCGATCGCGCCGGATGGGTCGCGGCAGGTGATCTTCAACCTGCCCGGGACGTCAGAGATGCGCGCCCGAGTGCTGGCGGCGCGTCACCGGCCGCCGCTCACGCGCGACATGTACCGCGACTATCCGACCGAGCCGGCTCCGCCGCTCCTGCCGCCGACCGCGGGAGGCCCGCTCTACACCGGCGGCTCGTTCATCTTCTATTCGTTCAATGTTTACGCGAATGGCCCGGTGGACATGGACATTTCCAGCGCCGCGCCGGTCGGGTCGGCCACGTCCATCCGCTTCTACACGGACTTCCAGCGACAGGCGGTCGGATCGTATTCAAGCCTGGACTGGCCCGTGGTCGTCTTTGAAGGCCGAATCGAGGCCGACGGACACATGTCGGATTTCCCGGCGATTCCGGCCAATATCCCCCTCTTCGAGCAGCTTCGCGGGCCGCAGCCGGAGTATCGCGTGCCGCTTACCGGCGGCCCGTACCCGGACGGGGCGGCGCACGTCGCCGGACTGAATTACTCGCCCTCCGGCACATCGGTCACGTGCATCGGGTGTCATGCGGGTCATTCCATGATTCCGCTGCCGGTCAATCCGGACGACTTGCACTGGTCCAATCTCGCCCCGGGCGCCGCAGTCGCGGTCTCCTCTACCCGCGACGCCGACTTCAACGGCGGCCTGATTGACCGCCGTGTGATGAAGGGCGAGATCGGGCGCTACTGGAGCAGCGCCCCCGGCGAGCAAACCGGTCAGTGGGTCGAGCTGCTCTTCCCCGTTCCGGTGCTGGTGCGCGAGCTGCGGCTCTACAATCCGCGCTTCGGCGACGAGGCCAACTCATCAATCCAGGTTCACGAGGCCACCGTGCGGCTCTTCAGCGACGCCGGCGGGCAGGTCGAGGTTTTCTCGTCGTCGACCGGAGAGCTAAGCGTCGGCGGAACGGATGTTCGCTGCTACGACACGCCGACGCGCATCGTCCGCGTTGAGTTGGACCAGGTTTCGGGCACGTTCTACGGCATGCCGACGGCGAGCCTGGCGGAGATTGAGGTCATCGCGAAGGGCAGCGAGTAGCAAGCCGGTCAACACGGCCAATCCCGCGACCGTTTCTACTGCAGACTTACATTCAGCGCCGCCGCAATCGGCTTCAGACTCGAGTACATTTTCTCGAACGCTGCGAAATCCAGAGACTGCGCCCCGTCCGACAGCGCCCGGCCGGGCTCCGGGTGAACCTCGATCAGCAAGCCGTCGGCCCCGGCCGCCAGCGCCGCCAGCGACATAGCCGGCACATACTCCGCCTTGCCCGTGCCATGGCTCGGATCGACCAGCACCGGCAGGTGCGAGGTGTGCTTGACCACCGGCACGATGGCCAGATCGAGCGTGTTGCGCGTGTGATCGGCGAACGTCCGCACGCCGCGCTCGCACAGAATGACCTGCCGGTTGCCGCCGCTCATGATGTACTCGGCCGCCATCAGCCATTCCTCGAGCGTCGCCGCCAGGCCGCGCTTGAGCATCACCGGCTTGGACGCCTTCGACAGCCGCCGCAGCAGCGGGTAGTTCTGCATGTTCCGCGTGCCGACCTGGAGAACGTCGGCGACCTCCTCGATGCGCGCGGCGCTTTCGGCGTCCATCACTTCGGTGACGATGCCCATCCCGGTCTCGGCCCGTGCCTTGGCGAGCAGTTTCAGTCCCTCCTCCCCGAGTCCCTGGAAGCTGTACGGGCTGGTCCGCGGCTTGTACGCCCCGCCGCGCAGCAGCTTGATGCCCAGGCCGCTGAGAAAATGGGCCGATTTCAGCAGCATCGACTCGTTCTCGACCGAGCACGGACCGGCGATGACGCAGCAGCCGCCGCCGATCTGCGTCCCGGCAACGGGAAAGCGACTGGGCTGCTCGTGTGTTTGCCTGGAAACGAGCTTGTAAGGCGCCGTGACGCGAACCACGTCCTCGACGCCGGGCATCATTAGCAGTGAATCGCGCCCCTCGGGGCCGCGGTTGCCGGTGATTCCGATGGCCGTCCGCGAGGCGCCGGGGATGACGTGAGGCGCGTAGCCGAGTTCCTGGATTCGCTGCGCCACCGCGGCGATTTCCGTTGCCGAGGCGGCGGGACGCATCACGACGAGCATCGATCGAATCCTCCATATGCCGGGCCGCTATGGCCGCTGTCGGCGATTCGCGGGAAGGGGCGATCGTATGCGAATGCGGCGCGTGCCGAAAGCACGCCGGGACCGCCGACAACGCCTGAAAGTGGTCGAAGTTCCCGGCAGAGGCCGCCAGCCTGCGGCCGCTTTTCCGAACCCGCCGCGCCAAGCGGCGGGGTGACGTGTCGGTCCGGTCCGAACCCGCCGCGCCAAGCGGCGGGGTGACGATCGTTGGCGATCGCGCCCCACATCCACGGACGTAACGCCGCCGCTTGGCGCGGCGGGTTCGGAAAGACGCCGCCAATCGAAACGTCATGCACGTTTCGCGCCCCACGCGCAGGATTCACGCGCACGCGCCGCCTTTGTCTGATAAGACCCGCGATGCAGCGCCCCAATCGAGAACGTGTTTAATTGACGCCCGCGGCGCGACGATAGCCATGATGACGACGGCGTCCATTGGCCGCCGCTTGCCCCGGAATGTTCCACAGGATCGCCCATGGCCGAAGACGCCGCCAACGCTGCACAGGAAAAAAAGCCCGGCAAGAAGCTGCCGATGACGCCGATCCTGATCGGAATCGTCAGCCTGGTCGAGGCGGCCGGGTTCTTCGCCTACATGAAGTTCATGGGCGGCGGGCCGAAGGCGACCTACGGCGACGACCACGGGCAGCACGCCATCGATGATCACGCCCCGGCCTCGCAGCCGGCCATGCCCAGCGCCGAAGTGCAGCTCGTCAAGCGTTTCCGCGTCCCGAACAACAAGCAGGGTGCGACGTTCATCTACGACTTCGACATCAGCGTCGTCGTGCCCGGCGAGAAGCGCGAGGAAGTGGAACTGCTCGCCGAGGAGCGCGCGGCCGAAATCGCCGACCGCCTGGCGCGCATCGTGCGGGCCGCCGACCCGCGGATTCTGGCCGAAGATGATTTCGCCACGCTGCGGGCCCAGATCGGGCATGCGCTGGGCGAGGTGTTTCATAATGAGGAACTGGTGCAGCGCGTGCTGATCCCGCGCTGCGTGCCCATGCGGGCGGACTAGCCGCTTCATCGTCGGACACTGAGGTCCGACGCTGCCACGCCACAAGGATGTGACGGCCATGCCTGACGACCAGCGCGATCCCTCCGCCGAAATCAACGAGACCGCAGGCGCCGGCGCCCCGGCTCCATCGGCCGACGAGGCAGCATCAGCCGGCGCGTTGGCGAGCGCCGACGCCCCTGCGCCCCCGGCCCGCGCCGACACGAGCGTTGGTGCGGCATCGGCGGCTCACGCCGTGCCGCCAAGCGCGGCATCGGCTGCGTCCGGCTCGGTTCCAAGCGCCGCGAACCCTGCTCACCCTGCGGCGGTTTCGGCCGCCCCCCAGCCTGCACCGCCGCTCGACTCGGCGCCGCGAATTCACGGGGATGTGATTCCCGTGCCGGACTACACGACGACGCAATTTGAGCCTCCCGCCCTGGGCGAGAATGCCGTGAACGCCGGCAGCGGCATCGAGCTCCTGGATGATGTCGAACTGGACGTGCGCATCGAGCTGGGGAGGACGGAGATGTACGTCGAGGACGTGCTGAAGCTGGGAGTCGGGTCGGTCGTGTCGCTCGACAAGCTGGCGGGCGACCCGGTGGATGTGTACGTGAATGAGCAGCTCGTGGCGCGGGGCGAGGTGCTGGTGCTCAACGAGAATTTCTGCGTCCGCATCAACGACATCGTCAGCCCGGTGCCCGAGCGCGAGGCCGCCAAGTGAGACTTTCGTCGGTTGCACTGCTGATGCTGCTGTGCAGCCGCGCGACCGCGGACGAAGCTCCGATCGCCACGCCGCCCGATGCTCCGCCGCTGCTGCAACGGCCGAGCGAGACCGGTGCTCACGAAGCCGGGGCGGCTGCCGAGCATGCAGCGGCCCGGCCGGTGCAGCGTTCGCGCTCTGCGGCGGTTCGGCCGGCGGGCGGCGCAGGCGACCCCGGCGGCTCGTGGCTGCGCAGCTTCGGCTCGCTGCTGGGCGTGGTGGCGCTCATTGTGCTGCTCAGTTGGGGCTACCGCGTCGTCGCGCTGGGCCGCGGAGTGCGGCTGACCAGCGGCGGGCGGCGGGCGCCGCTGATTGAGATCGTCTCACGCTACACGCTCTCGCGAAAACAGACGCTCTGCCTGGTCCGCGTCGGACCGCGACTGGTGCTGTTGGCCGTGGGTGAGCAGGTGCGAACGCTGGATGTCATCAGCGATCCGGACCTGGCGAGCACCCTACTGGGCCAGGTCGCTCTAGAGCCGAACGAACGCGCGGGCGCGTTTCAGGCGGCCCTGGCGCGCGAGGACAAGGCCTACGGCGCGCAAGAAGACAACGAATCCGACGCACACGAGATCGGCGCGGATACGTCACTGAACCAGGCACGCAGCGCCCTGCTGGGGTCGCTGCGGCGGTTGCGGGCGCCGGCGGGAGCCGGCGCGTAGCGTCGGACCTCCGCGTCCGACGGGGTAGACCCGGTACGCCGTCGGCCATAGAGGGCCGACGCTACGGAACCGGCGGAGTCCGGACCCACGGCGCAATGGAGTGCGAATAGTGGCCGCAAGGAGTGCGAGGCAACCGGCGAAACGATGGGCGGCGATCGCCGCCTGCGGCGCTGCGCTGCTCGCCGCAGCTCTGTGCTCCGCGCCCGCATCGGCGCAGTGGCCGGGGCAGTCGTCCGCCCGCACGTCCGCCGATTTCGTCGGTCCGCCCGCGCCGACGGCCGACCCGATCTACATTCCGGACCTGAGCAGGCTCGTTCCGCAGGCGACGCAGAGAGAGTCGCTCTCATCGTCGCTGCAAATCCTCGTTCTGCTGACGATTCTGACCGTCGCACCGAGCATTGTCCTGATGATGACCTGCTTCGGCCGCATCGTGATCGTGCTCGTGCTCCTGCGCCAGGCGCTGGGCACGCAGCAGCTTCCGCCGTCGCAGGTGCTCATCGGACTGGCGCTCTTTCTCACGTTCCTGGCGATGGCGCCGACGTGGGACCGCGTGCGCGCGCGGGCGGTTGATCCCTACATGGAAGGCCGCCTGCCACAACTCGACGCCGTGGCGGCGGCCGGCGACGAGCTGCGCGGGTTCATGTTCGACCAGATCGAAGCGGCGGGGAACGAAGACGACGTGTACATGCTCTACGAGTACGCCGCCAAGCGGACGGTTGCCGCGGATGAGACGCTGACGCGTCAACAGGTGCCGATGACGGCCCTCGTGCCGGCGTTCATCCTGAGCGAGCTGAAGGCGGCGTTCATCCTCGGTTTCCGCATCTACCTTCCGTTTCTGGTGATCGACATGGTGATTGCGACAGTGCTGGTGTCGATGGGCATGATGATGCTTCCGCCGGTGCTGATCTCGCTGCCCTTTAAGCTGTTGCTGTTTGTACTGGCGGATGGTTGGCGGCTGGTCGCGGGGTCGCTGATGGCGTCGGTGGCGAGTTAGTTCAGAGTGCAGAGTAGCGAGTAGCGAGTTACACACCGTCGGACGCGGAGGTCCGACGCTACGGTCGTCGGCCGCAGAGGGCCGACGTTACGGAGTTGAGATGGATCTGGGCGCGGCACTGGATCTGGGACGCGAGGCGGTGCTGACGGCGCTGATCGTCAGCGGGCCGATTCTGGCCATCGGGCTGGTGGTCGGCATTCTGATCAGCCTGGGCCAGGCCGTCACGCAGCTTCAGGACCAGACGCTCAGCATCGTGCCGAAGATCGTCGCCATGATCGGAGCGGCGATGTTCTTCATCCCGTGGCTCGCGCAGCGGCTGATTGAGTACACCAAGGAGATGTTCGCCGGTTCGTAGCGAAGGAGATGTTCGCCGGTTCGTAGCGTCGGACCTCTGTGTCCGACGCCGTAACGTTGCTTGTCACGCCGTCGGACGCGGACGTCCGACGCGACGCGAGAGCCGATGCCGTTTGACCTGGTCAACCTGTACACGCAGCTCCCGCTCTTCGCGCTGGTCGCGTCGCGGCTGGCCGGGCTGATCCTGTTTCAGCCGATCCTGACGTCCCTGGCCGTGCCGCCGAACCTGCGCGTGCTGTTGGTGCTGGGGCTGGCGGCGATGACGACGCCGTTTGTGAGCCTGCCGGCGCCGGCGCCGGACTCGCCCCTGGCGTTTCTGGTGGCAATGGGCGGCGAGCTCCTGCTGGGAGCGGCGCTGGGACTGGCGAGCCTGGTGTGCTTTGTCGGCTTGCAGATGGGCGGGCTGCTGATCGCGCAGGAGTCGGGCAGCGCGTTCGGCGCCATCGCCGACCCCAGCACGAACGAAGAAATGAGCGAATTGAGCGTGTTCTACGCGCAGATGGGGGCGGTCGTGTTCCTGATCACCGGCGGTCATCGCGTAGTGCTTTCGATCTGCCTCGACAGTCTGACGGCCTTGCCGCTGCTGGCGGACGTGAATTCGCTGCAGCGCGGCGCTGAGGTGGCGCTGAACGCGGCCACGGTCGGATTGGAACTGGCCGTGCGCGTGGCGGCGCCCACGGTTCTGACGCTCTTCCTGGTGAACATCGCGATGGGCTTCATCTCGAAGGCCCTGCCGCAACTGAACGTCTTGTCGGTCGGATTCTCGATGAAATCGCTGATCGGGTTTGCCCTGATCGCCGCCTCGCTGCCCAGCGCGATGACGGCCTTTACGGAAGGGCTGGAGACGACGCTGGATTGGGCGGCGGAGGCGATCGGCAAATAGCGAGTTTGTAGCGTCGGCCATCCGTGGCAGACGACGGGACGATCGGTGTTACACCGTCGGCCACAGAGGGCCGACGCTACGACGGGCTGGCAGTCCGTACCACAGGGTCGCGTGGGCCGTGCCCACCGTCCGGCCGACTCGGAGGTCGGCCGCTACGCCCGGCCGAGGGCGACCGCGATGCTCGGCCGAGGGCGGCCGGGCTACACCGTCGGACGCGGCGCCCCCGACGTACAGAGAATGCTGGAGGCGCAAGACCGCAAATGGCCGCTGACGACGCTGGCGAAAAAACTGAGCAACCGACCGCGCGGCGCTTGCAGGAAGCCCGCGAGGAGGGTCGTGTTGCGCGCAGCGTCGATCTCAGCGGCGCGGTCGCAATTCTCGCGGGCATCGTTCTGCTGCGCATGCTCGGCCCCGGCATGCTCGACCGCTTCTTTGGCCTGACGCACACGCTCGGCGACGCCGGCGATCCGACCGCGGGCGACCTGGGGGTGTGGCTGGTCCGCAGCGCCCGCGTCGCCGCCGAGATCCTGGGGCCGTTCCTGGCGGGCGTGATCCTGATCACGATCAGCGGCACCGTGGCGCAGTCCGGGCTGCTGCTCTCGACGAAAAAGCTCGCGCCGAAGCTGGATGTGCTGAACCCGGTCAATGGCCTGAAGCGGCTCGTGTCGAGCGACTCCGTCGTGCGCCTCGGCCAGGGCCTGGCCAAGATGCTGCTGGTCGCATGGGTGGCGTACGTCACGATTCGCGACCGCTTCGGGGACGTGCTGACCTGCGGCGCCATCGGGACCGACGCGATCTTGATGCGCTCGGCGGAGTTGCTCTACACGCTGATGCTGCGGCTCGCGCTGGTGATGCTCGTGCTGGGGATCGTGGACTACTTCTGGCAGCGAAAGAAGCTGAACAAGAGCCTGATGATGACCAAGCAGGAAGTGCGCGACGAGCTGAAGCGCATGGAAGGCGATCCGATGATCCGCCAACGGCGGCGCGCCCTGCAGCAGAAACTGGCGCTACAGCGGATTAACCGGGACGTTCCGCGGGCGGACGTCGTCGTCACCAATCCGACCGAATTCGCCGTTGCGCTGAAATACGACCAGGCCACCATGGCCGCCCCGCGCGTCGTCGCGAAAGGAACGGATTTCCTCGCCGCCCGCATCCGGCAGGTCGCCCAGCAAAGCGGCGTGCCGGTCGTGCAGCGCCCGCCGCTGGCGCGGGCGCTCTACGCCGCCGTCGAAGTCGGCCACGAAGTTCCGGCCGGGTACTACCGCGCGGTGGCGGAGGTGCTGGCGTACGTGTACCGGCTGACGGGCAGGGCGGCGGGATGAAGTCAGAAGTGAGAAGTCAGAAGTCAGAGGCAGAAGTTAGAGGGAGAAGTCAGAGGTAGACGTTAGAGACAGACATCAGCGCCCGGACTCAGCGGCCGAGATCGGACGTCAGGTGAGAGAGCGGCGTCGGTTTTTCGCCCGGAGGGCGCACGAGCGTAGCCAGGGGCTTCAGCCCCTGGGCAATACATGGAGCGGCGTATCCCGGAATCCGCGCGCCGCTTACGCGATTGGCGCGGACGGGGATTCCGGGTTGGTGGCCGCTCCCCAGGGGCTGAAGCCCCTGGCTACGCTCGTGCGCCATCCGGGCGGAAATGGCCGTCCGCCGTGCGGGCGAGAGCGGAGGAGGTGCGGCCCGCTCGCGCCCCGACGTTTCTCTGCCGGGCGCTCGCTTGCGCTTCGCGTTCTGACTGGAGACCTGCTTCTTCCGATCTAGAGCACGGATGAACAACACGAACTCCATTCTGGCATTCCTTCAGCGCAACCGCGGCCTGCTCTTTCCGGCCGCCGCGGCGAGTTTGATTTTTGTCATTCTCGTGCCGCTGCCGACGGCGATGCTCGACCTGCTGCTGCTGATCAACATCATGCTCTCCACGATCGTCCTGATGACGGTCATGTACCTGAAAGCCCCGCTCGAGTTTTCCAGCTTCCCCTCGCTGCTCCTGGCCATGACGCTCCTGCGTCTGGTGCTCAACACCGCCACCACGCGGCTGATTCTGGCCAACGGCGCCGAAGGCACCGCGGCCGCCGGGCACGTGGTGGAGGCGTTTGGGTTCTTCGTCGCCGGCAACTCGCTAGCGGTCGGCATCATCATCTTCCTGATCATCACGGTGATTCAGTTTGTGGTGATTACGAAGGGCGCCACGCGCATTGCCGAAGTCGCCGCCCGCTTCACGCTTGACGGCATGCCCGGAAAGCAGATGGCCATCGACGCCGACCTGAACGCCGGCACCATCGACGAAGGCGAGGCCCGCCGCCGCCGAAAGGAGATTTCGCAGGAAGCCGACTTCTACGGGGCGATGGACGGCGCCAGCAAGTTCGTCCGCGGCGACGCCGTAGCAGGAATCATCATCACGATTGTGAACATCCTCGGCGGGCTGTACGTCGGCATGGTCGAGCACGGCATGGACGTGTGGCGCTGCCTGGAGGTCTACACCAAGCTGACCATCGGCGACGGCCTGTCGAGCCAGATTCCGGCGTTCATTTTGTCGGTCGGCGCGGGCATGCTGGTCACGCGCAGCACCGGACAGACCAATCTCGGCGAAGAGGTGCTGGGGCAGCTCTTTGCCAAGCCGGTGGCGCTCGGATTGGCGTCCGCCTTCATCGGGGTGCTGGTGCTGTCACCTTTGCCGAAGATTCCGGTGATCGCGATGGCGGGCGGATGCGGGCTGATGGCGTTTTTCATGAACCAGTCGCAGACGGCGGCGGCGTCGAAAAAAGTGGCCGACGAACGGGCGCGCGAGCGGGCCAAGCCGCCCAAGGTCGAGTCGCACCTGGCGCTGGACACGCTCGAATTGCAGGTCGGCTTCGGGTTGGTGCGGCTGGTGGACCGCGCCCGCGGGGGCGACATGCTCGATCGCATCGCCGGCATCCGCAAGCAGATGGCCAGTGAGCTGGGTGTGCTGATTCCGTCGATTCGCATCCGCGACAATGCCACGCTGGACACCAATACCTACGCGCTGCTTTTGCGCGGACAGGAAATCGCCCGCGGCGAGGCGCTTCCCGATCAACTCATGGCGATCGACAACGGCCTGGGCGGCGAGCGCCCGGCGGGAGTCGAGACGCGCGAGCCCGCGTTCAACCTGAAGGCCTGGTGGATCCCCGCCGCGCAGCGCGACCGCGCCGAGCGCAACAATTACACGGTTGTCGATGCCAGCGGCGTCCTGGCTACGCACCTGGCCGAGCTGCTGAAGCGGCACGCCGCCGAGCTGCTGACGCGGGCCGACACGCAGAAGCTCCTGGACCAGCTCAAGCAGCACAACGCGGCCCTGGTCGAGGAGGTCGTGCCGAACCTGCTGAAGGTGGGCGAGGTGCAGAAGGTGCTTCAGAACCTGCTGCGCGAACGTGTGCCCATCCGCGACCTGGAAACCATCGTCGAAACGCTGGGCGACTGGGCCGCCAAGACTAAAGACGCCGAAATCCTGACTGAGTACGCCCGCAACGCCCTCGCGCGGACGCTTTGTGGCCAGTACAAGGACGACAGCGGCGTCGTGCACTGCGTCACGCTCGACCCCGCCACCGAAGACTACCTGCAAGGCAACGTGCAACGCCTTGAGCACGGCTCGGCCCTGACTATTCCGCCGAACCGGCAGGCCGACCTGGCCGGGGCGATTCGCCGGCAGGTCGAGTCGGCCGCCGCGGCCGCGGCCGGCGGGGGCGTCGTCGTCCTCTGTTCGCCGCAGGTGCGCGTGTGGGTGCGGCGGCTGATTGAGCCGCTGCTTCCTCAGACACCGGTGCTGGCGCTCAATGAAATCGTGCGCGGTGTCGATGTTCAGGCACATGGCGTCGTGACGGTATCTCCGGCGACCTGATCGTTAAGTCAGAACGCGACGCGCAAGCGAGCGCCCGCGGCGGCAGGCGCTCGCTCGCGCTTCGCGTTCTGACGGGCCGCAGGACGCGGCGAATCGGCCGCTCGGACGCGAGATCGGCCCGGCCGGAACTGACCGCCGCGCCGTTGAGCCGGTAGCGGCCGGCCCCCGTGCCGGCCGTAGCCAGGCCCGCCGACGCTCGGAGTGATGAAGTTGGCCGAGGTACGGACATTTCGGGCGGCGACGATGCCCGCGGCGCTGGCGCTGGTGAAGCGCGACCTGGGCGCCGACGCCGTGATCCTCGGCACGCGGACCATCGAACCGCACGGCGTCGGCCGGCTGCTGGGGCGCGGCGTGGTCGAGATCACCGCCTCGCCCGGCGTCAGCGGGGTGGGACGGGGGTCTTCGGCCGACGTGCGGGGGGAACGGCCGGCCGAGATTCGGGTGGGACGGGCGTCTCGCCCGTCCATGTCCGTCGAGCCCGTAGGGTCCGCTGTGCGGACCACCGGGCGTGATACGGCGTCCGATGCGCGAACCGCCGGCGTCGTGAATGGTCCGCGCTGCGGACCCTACGGATTGCCGAACCACGGATTGTCGAACGACCTGCTGCCCTACTACACGCGTTTGGTTCAGCATGAACTGGCGGCCGAACTCGCCGCGGAGCTCGTGCAGCGCGCCGCCCGCAGCGGCGGCGACGCCGAGGCGCTCGAACGCGAGCTGCGCGAGTACATCGCCGGGCTGATCCCCACCAGCGGTGGAATCACGCTGACCGGAACTCAGGCGCGGCGCGTGTTGTTCGTCGGTCCACCGGGCGCGGGAAAGACGACCAGCGTCGCCAAGCTCGCGGCCCATTTCGCGTTGCGCCAGAAGAAACGCGTCGCGGTGGTGTCGCTCGACATGCATCGCCTTGGCGCCCATGAGCAGCTTCGCCGCTACGCCGAGATCATCGGCGTCGCGTTTCACGCGGCGCAGTCCGGCGCCGAAGTGCGCGAGCTGTTTGCGAAGCTGAAGGACGTCGATCTGATCCTGATCGACACGCCCGGCGTCGGCCGCCGCGATGACGCCCGCTTCGCCCGGCTGGCGGCCATGATGCGCGCGGCCAAGGCCGACGAGATCCACCTGGTGCTGCCGGCCGGCATGAGTGAGGCGGTGCAATCCCGCACCGCGGCGGCCTTTGCCCCGCTGGGCGTCTCGCGCGTCGTGCTGACCCGCCTCGACGACGCCCTGGGATTGGGCGTGATCACGAACACCGTCGCCAAGCTGAACTGGCGCCTGTCCTATGTCTGCAACGGACAAAATGTGCCGCGCGACATCGAGGAGGCTTGCGGGCGCCGCCTTGCCGCAGTAGTCTTTCCCGCCAACTGAGATTTCCTTGAACTCTCGGCCCGGCCTAGGACGGCCGGCATATCCCAAAGCTGCAAGGATGCGGCAATGAGATATCTGCATCGGCATTCGACTTTCCGTCACGCGCGACCACTGTGTCGCACGGCGTGGCGCACGCCGCTCTTGCGCCGAACCGGTAGCGGCCGGCCCCCGTGCCGGCCGTCAAGCGCCGGAAGCGCCGCGTGCGGGCAACAGCCGCGTAAGCGGCTGGCCGCTGCCGCATGCACCGACGCATCGCGCGTTGTTCATTTCCCAAGCCTTTCTGGGACCTTGCACCCCATCGAAGTCTCCGGCGAATTCCGCAGCGCAACCCACGGCGTTCACGCTCACGGTGCTGCGACGCCCCTGCGCCCCCTTCCGATAGGAAGCGGGGGGTGGAGGCGAGATGATTCACAGCATCAGCGCTCAGCTCGCGTGCCTTTCGTTCTCGCTGGCGGTCGTCGCCGGCGTGCGGGCGGGGAATTCGTTCTTCACGGTCCTGACCCGCGCCCTGGTCGCGATGATCGTTGTGCTCGTGGTCGCCCGCATCGTGGCCGCCCTGGGCGCCGTCGTCATTCGAGAGCATCTCGTCAGCCGCAAGCTCGGCATCGACCGCGCCCACGTCGCGGCGATCGCCGCCATGAACGCCGATGCAGAGTCGAACCCCGCGGAAGGAGGCAGGTAGCATGATCCCAGCCGGCGCCGGGCGCATTCGCCGCGTCAGCCGCGAGCAGGCCGTTCAGACCATCAGCGACCCGGCCGCGCTGGCCGCCGCGTGGCACAGCTTCAAGGCCACGGGCGACGAATCGACCCGCAACCGCCTCATGGAGCACTATCTCTATCTCGTCCGCTTCACCGCCGAACGCATCGGCTCGAAGCTCCCGGACGAAGTGGACGTGGACGATCTGATGAGTTCCGGCGTCTTCGGCCTGGCCGACGCGATCGACGCCTTCGACCTTGATCGCGGCGTCAAGTTTGAAACGTATTGCGCCCCGCGCATTCGCGGCGCCATTCTCGACGAGTTGCGAAACATGGATTGGGTCCCGCGGCTCGTCCGGCAGAGGGCGCACCGGGTCGCGTCGGCGGTCTCCGCCCTGACGGTCGAGCTGGGCCGCGCCCCGAACCAGGATGAGCTGAGCAAGCGGCTGCACATTCCCGCTGACCAGCTCGAAAAGCTGCTGCGCGACGCCAACTCCGTCTCGCTCGTGTCGCTCTCGAAGAAGCTGAGCAACTCCGACGCCGCCCGCGACGTGTACGAAATCGACGTCCAGCCGACCACTGAAGACGCCGACCCGGCGGTCGAGGCGCAGAAGCGCGACCTGAAGGAACTCGTGACCCGCGGGCTCTCGCGGGCCGAACGGCTGATCATCGTGCTGTATTACTACGAGCAGATGACCATGAAGCAGATCGGCCGCACGCTCGACCTGTCCGAGTCGCGCGTCAGCCAGATGCACTCGGCCGTCTTGGAGCGGCTCCGCGACCAGCTCGGCACGCGTGATCTCAGAATCGGCCCCGGCGCGAGCTTCAGCCACTAGCACAGATGTGAGCCGGCCATGTCCGCGATTCCCCCCGGCTACCTCTCCTCGATCATCCAGACCTCGGGCGCCCAGTCGCGCGCCGCCGAAACCAAATCTCGCGACGATCAGACGCAGGCGCAGCGGACCGGCGAAAAAAGCTTTGCCGACAATCTCCAGAATGTGATCGAGGAGTCGGACCAGGACTCGGCCGTTTTCGCCGACGCAGAAGGCCGCGGCGGACAGGGCCGCAGCAGCGATGGTTCCGACCAGCCGCCCGCCGACCCCGCCCCGGCGGACGCAGAACAGGCCGACGACGGATCGCTCGACATTTCCGCCTGATCTCGCGGCGGCCGCGGGTCTCCCGCTACGTGCGCAGCAGCGCTTCGTACTGAGCAAATCGCTGATCGAGACCGGCTTTCATATCCGCCCCGGCCGGGTCGTAGCCCTTCTCATCCAGCGCCAGCGCCTCGAACCAGTCCACCATCCGCTGCCAATCGGTCAGACTGACGTACTCGCTGGCGATTCTGCCGCGCTTCTCATCCATATTGTGATAGTTGCCCAGCGCCACGCACATGCCCGTGGCTGCGTAGCCGTACGCCACGTACGCGGTCGATTCGCACGTCCCGCCGTCCATGAGCTTTCGCTGATACGCGAAGCTCCTCTTCCGCTGCATCAGCTCCTTGCCGACGAGGTCGCAGAACTGCGTGACCGCGGGCGTGAACACGCTCGATTTGTCGCCCACGCGCAGAATCGGTCCGTCGCCGATCTTCGCGTTGACGAGGGCCTTGCTGGTCTCGATCGCGATGATCGGCAGTTCGCGCGGGATCGTGCCGTCGCGGGCGGCGCCGATCGCGCCAATGAAGCCGACTTCCTCCGCCCGGGTAAAAAGGCAGCGCACGTCCGCCGCGGAGCGCTTCTTGCTGAGCCGCTCCAAAAGCGCCAGCATCGACGCCGCTCCGGCCAGATCATCGCAGCCGCGCGCGTGCACGCAGCCGTCCCGCTCAAACGGATCCGGCAAATCCCACATCCCCGCCGCGCCGCTCTCGACCGGGCGCTGGAGACGGATCAGGACTTCCTCCGGCCGGCCGGTGCGGCCGATCATGCCGTAGATCGGCGCGGCCCGGACGATCTTGGCCACTTTGCCCTTGATCCACTTCCCGCCGCTCCAGAATCGGACGCCCGTGCCGACGAAATACTCCGGCTCCACCCAGCCGCGGAACGCGGCTCGCAGGGTGCGCGCATCGTCCATGTTCAGGGCGCAGAATCCCGGGTGGTCAGTGTGGGCCGTGAAGACCAGCGGCGCTGCCGGACCGGGCCGATGGCGGTAGTGCGCGAGCAGGTTTCCGTGGCGGTCGTAGGCGATTTCCACGCCGCCCAGTTTTCGACAGAAACGCTCGACGTACGCGTAGACGGCTTTTTCGACAAACGCCGCCGTCGGCAAGGCGAGCACTTCTCTCAGGACTCTGGAGATCGCCATCGGCTGCTCCGGAACCGGCTTATCCGAGCCGCGACCGTGAGGAAGCCGAGACAGCACGAAACTCAGAACCGCTTCCTCACGGGCGCGGCTCGGTTACGGCTCGGACGTCGGCGCCGGGACCGCGACCTGTTCGATGTTCGCATGCGTCAGCAGGGCTGTGACGCAGCGGTCGTGCTTGAGCTGCTCCACGAGCTGCGGGAACAGGCCCTGCGCCTGAAGATCGTCGCGGATGCGATCAAAGCGGCGATTATAGAGCCGCGCGATGCGCGCAATTTCGGTGTTGACCTCTTCCTCGGCGACGCTGACCCCCAGCCCGGCGGCCACCTGCTCGAGGATGAAGCTCAGCTTCAGGTCGCGCACCACCTGCTCCTTGGCGCTGGTGCGCAGCTCATCGATGCGGGCCTCGATCTCAGGCATGGGCGTGCCATTCTGCTGAAGGTCGACCACGCGGCGGATGACGGCCCGGTCGGTCTGGCGCGCAGACAGATCGGTCGGCACCTCGATCGGCGTCTTGTCCAGCAGGTACTGGAACACCTGCTCGCGCTTGGCCCGCTGAATCAGGCGGTCCACTTCGCTCTCCATCCGCTCGCGGACGATCTCGCGCAGCTCCTGCTCGCTCTCGCAGCCGAGCTGCTGCATGAAATCCTGCTGCGACTGGGCCGACAGCCGCTTGAGTTCCTGCACCGTGAATTCGAACCGCCCCTGCTTGCCGCGCAGGTCGGCCCGCTCGTAGTCGTCCGGGAAGGTGCATTCGACGCTGCGCTGGTCGCCCACCTTCACGCCCTTGAGCACTTCGTGCAGCGTCAGGAGCGGTACGCCATCCAGCCGCGAGGGGCGCAACCCGAGCTGCAGGTTCTCTTCCTTCTTGACTTCCTTGCCCTCGCAGGTGAGCAGCACGTCGGCGACGATCATGTCCTCCGCCTCGGCCGCGCCGCCCTCGAGCGGCTCGTAGTGGCCGCGGACTTTGCGCTGCCTCAGAATTTCATCCTCGACAGCCTTGTCGTCGATCGTGATCTGCGGGCTTCTCACCGGGATGCCCTTCAGCTCGGGCAGCGTGAAGGTGGGCTTGACCTCGAACTCGCACACGTAGTCCAGATCGCCGCGCTCCGGCAGCTTCAGCCGGCTGAGCGCTTCCTGGAACTCGACCAGCTTCTCGCCGTCGCCTTCCTTCATCTTGAACAGCGGGTCGCCCAGCACGGAGAGCTTCTGCGACTCGACCGCGGCGAAGAACGACTGGCCCAGGATGGTGGTCTTGAGCGACTCGCGCACTTCGCCGGCGAAGCGCTTCTCGATCAGCCGCCGCGGGGCCCGCCCCTTGCGAAAACCCGGAACGACCGCGTCGTTGGCGATCTCATCGAAATTGAAGGCGACGTGATCGGTGATGGCCTTCTCCGGCACGATGACGCGCATCTCCTTGCGCAGCACGCCGGCGTCTTTCACCTCCGCCTTGACCGCCTTCTTCAGCTCGTCCAGAAGTGATTGCGCCTTCTTTTCCGCTTTCTCGCGCAGGTACGGATCGGCGACAAAATCGGCCAGTCCCGGAAGTTCCATCGTCCACGGCTCCCTTCACAAGATGATCGACCGGGGGCCGACGAGCTGCTGGGATCCGTGCAGCCTGTCCCGCCACGGTCGATCCGGTTCTCCCGGCTTCCGGCACGATGCTAGAAGCCGCTGTTCTGCCCGACGCCACCCAGGAAGATCGAGACAATCGCCGAAAACAGCGCCACCAGAAAGCTGGTCAGAAGCTGCGAATAGTCCACCAGGCTGAACGCTGTGATCGCGCCCAGCAGCAGTCCGCCGGCGGCCAGACGGCAGCAGGTTCGGTGCAGTTCTCGCATGGGTCATCCTCGCTCGGTCCGGCGAATTGGCCGGATTCTGCCGAGTCAGGTAACGATACCCCACGGGTCAGGGGCGTCAAGCGCGCCAATCGCCGAGTCGCCGAAGGGTGTGCCCATTATTCCGGGAGGGCGGCTTTTCTTTCCGAACCCGCCGCGCCAAGCGGCGGGTTGAGGTGCGCACGGCGATCGGCGTCAATCTACGATGCGCCGCCGCGGACGCGCCGGACGTCACCCCGCCGCTTGGCGCGGCGGGTTCGGACAAACCAGCGAGCTTTCCCAGATTTCTGGGCACACCCTCGCCGAACGGGGCGACGGGGTGGCACGACGGGGTCTTATCCCGCCGTGAACTCCGGCGTCACCGCCCGGCCGTCCAGCAGGACCTCGGCGATCCGCCGCGCCGCCAGCCCGTCGCCATAGGGACTGGCGCCGCGCGCCATCGCCGCGTACGCGGCCGGATCGGTCAGCAGGCGGGCCGCCTCGTTGACGATCGTGTCCCGCTGCGTTCCCACCAGTCTGACGACCCCCGCCGCCACGGCCTCCGGCCGCTCGGTCTTCTCACGCATGACCAGCACCGGGATATGCAGCGCCGGGGCCTCCTCCTGGATTCCGCCGGAATCGGTCAGCACCAGGTGCGCCCGCGTCAGGACGTTGACAAACGTCGCGTAATCCAGCGGCTCCACCAGCCGCACGCGCGGGCAGCCGTTCAGAATCTCATGCACCGGCTGGCGCACGTTCGGATTCAGATGCACCGGATACAGCAGCAGCACACCGTCGTGTTGCTCAGCGATCGCGCGCAGCGCCTGGCAAAGCTGGCGAAACGGCTCGCCGAAACTCTCGCGGCGATGGGCCGTCACCAGAACCAGCCGCCGGCCGCCGGGATCGAGCTCGGGCGCGAGCGGCCGGTTTCGCACGTGATCGCGCATCCAGTGCAGCGCATCGACCACGGTGTTGCCGGTGACGAAAATCTGGCCGGCCGTCACCCCTTCGTTGAGCAGGTTCTGCCGGGCACGCGACGTGGGCGCAAAGTGAAAGTCAGCCACGGCCCCCGCCACGCGGCGGTTGATCTCTTCCGGGAAAGGCGCGTGCTTGTCACCGGTGCGCAGCCCGGCCTCGACGTGCGCGACTTTGGATCCGGCCAGAAAGCCGGCCAGCGAAGCGGCCATGACCGTCGCGGTGTCGCCTTGCACAATCACCACGTCCGGCCGCAGCTCGTCGAGCACCGGGCGGATGGCCAGCAGGAGCCGCCCGACAAGATCGGTGGGCGTCTGGCCAGCGGTCATCAGGTCCAGCTCGACGTCGGGCCGCAGGTCAAAGGCGTCCAGGGTCTGGCGCAGCATCTCGCGGTGCTGGCCGGTCGAGCAGAGCGTCAGGCGGCAGTCGCGCGGCCGGGCGCGCAGCGCGTGCACGACCGTGGCGAGCTTGATGACTTCCGGGCGCGTCCCGAAGACTGCGAGAATCCGTTTCATTCCGGGCGAATATAGCGGGCCGGCGGGCGCCGGGCCAACGATGGGAGAGGCCGTCCGCAAACGCGTGCCGCGCGCGAGAGGGATTAGCGGCCGCGCGGCCGGCCGGGCGTCGTCGGCCCGCTACGAACTCGCGCCGTAGTGCCCGCGCCGGTCGTTTTAGAGGGCGATGCTCGAATGCCGGCGAAGTGTTTTGACGCCGCCGCGCGGCCGTCACTAATCACTCGTAGATCAACGCCGCGAGCGCAGCAACCGCGCCGGTCCGGCACGCCGGACCCCCACCGCGAAACTGATGCCCGGCGGCGGCGAACTTCGCGCCGTGACTGAGGAGTCGCGCCGCACAAACTCCGATTGAGCCCGTTCCCCAGGAGGAAGCCCGTGCTCACCAAACTCGTTCGTGGTGGATTCCCTGCGCTCATTTTCAGCACGCTGGCCGGCGCTGCGCTGGCCGGCGATATCGTCGTCCCCCCTCCTCCGCCGCCTCCACCGCCGCCGCCGCCGCCGGTCAGTCTCGATCCGCTTCTGAGCGTCAATGTGAGCACCAATGAGCTGGTGCGCCTGAACCCGCTGAGCGGGGCGCAGACCGTCGTCGGTACAATCCGCAACGGCACGCAGGCGTACGACGTCCGGAACCCCGACCTGGCCTATCTGAACGGCACAGTTTACGCCCTCGACACCGATCCGCTCGGCACGGGCCGTTCGGAGCTGCTGGGCATTGACCCGGCCACCGCGGAGATCGTGTCGCGCGTCAGCGTCCGCCTCAGCGGAGCGGAAGTGCCCCTGGCGGAGGGTCTGGCGGCGATCAACGGCCAGTTGTGGATCGGCTTCCGCCCCGCGGCCGACGCCTATCTGAGCAACCGCCTGGGACGCCTCGCCTTGGACGGCGCCATCACGGGCGTCCTGAACTACACAACATCCGGCGCCGATTTCGACGGCCTCGGCGACAACGGCGCGGCGCTTCTTAGTGTCGATGGCCAGGTGACCGCCGGCGGCGCGATCGACAAGCTCTACACACTTGATTCGTCGTCCGTGTATTACAACCTCATGACGTCGATTGAGAAGTCCGGCTTCGATGGCGTGAACGACGTCGCGACCTTTCAGGGCAGGCAGTACCTGATCGACGGCAGCGGCCGGCTCGATGCGTTCAATGCCGCGGATGGCTCACTCTCGTCCACGGCGATCGGCAGTGCGCTGTATGGAATTACGACGCCCGAGCCGGCGACGGCGGCCGGGATGCTGCTCGCGTTGCTGATGCGCCGTCGGTGATTCGGGGAACGCTACTCGGGTGGAACGGGCATCTTGCCCGTTTCTGCATGCCGCGGGGACGGGCGAAACGTCCGTCCCACCCAAAAAATTCTGAAGCTTCGGAGCCCGCAATCCCGGTGCGTGGCCGCCGATGCGGATGCGTGACAGTTTTCGCGGCGGCCCACTGCGATCCGAGCCCCAAGCGCAAGCGCGCGGGCATTCTCATGGTTGCGTGACACTCGCACAAACACCCGCGCGCTTGCGCTTGGGGCTCGGATTGCGACCCCGCCAGAACTGTCATGCACCCCGCCGATACACGATGCGCACGCGGACGTTTTCAACGGCGGGCCGTCAGGCTATCATGCTCGCCGCGTTGGAGAGGTGCCAGAGCGGCTGATAGGGCTGGTCTCGAAAACCAGTGTGCCCGTAAGGGTACCATGGGTTCGAATCCCATCCTCTCCGTTATGCCGGCGCATCGCCCGCCGGCCCCTGATCCTGATCCAGATCATCCCGGGCGCGCTTCTTGGCTTTCAGAAGACGCGCGGTGTAGTCACCCTCGCCCGCCGGAGGCTTCCTGCTGGTGGGCGGCGCGACCACCGGCCGCTCCGCTGCGTCGCCTTCCGCCCCGCCCAGCGCCGCCGTCAAATCCTTCGACGCCTGGGCCGCCGTTTTCGGCGCCTCGTACTTCGCCGAACGATCCGGCGACGGGCCGGCGTCGGTCGCCGCGCCTGCTCCGGATTCGCCGACCACGGCGGTTTCGCGCTCCTCGCGAACGCGTCCCTTGGCGCCTTTAAGCGAAGCGAGCACCGCCTCGCTCGCCTCGGCCGGCTTGCGCCCGCCGGCCATCTCGGCGATGAACCGCCGCAGCTTGCGAGCCAGCTCGATCGGGTTGATCGCGATCCGCCGAATGGCGACATCCAGCAGGAACAGCAGCAGCAGCCAGCGGATCAGGACTTCCCAGATCGGAGTGCGCGCCTGGGCCTTCGGGAGCGAACCGCGGTCAAAGACCTTGGCCGCGTCGGCGCGGCTCAGCTCGCGGCCGTCGGCTGATTGCCGCAACTCCTCCAGCCACGGCACATTCGCCGCCAGGTCGCGAAACTCCGGCGAATAGGCGATGGAGACGCCGGTGCGCAGCGTGCCGCGCTGCGTCTCTTTTCCTGCGCCCATGCGATAGGCGACGCTGACGATGTAGTTGCCGCGCTCGCGGGCGTCGAACGCGGCTTCGAATCGCCCGGGGCCGACCTGCGTCAGCTCCAGCGGGCGCGTCTCCTGCGCCGGATCGACCAGCGCCCCAGTCATTTCGAGCACGTCGACGGCGGAGGCGTTCTTGTCCAGCGCGTCGATGCGCACCCTGCCCTGGCCGCCCTGAAAGCTGGTGGACACGTCGAACTGGGCCGCTTCGCTCTGGCGCGAGGCCCAGCGGGCGAGCTGCGCCCAGAACTTGCTGAACTTGGGCCAGGCGGTCCAGTCCGCCCCCCAACGCGGCCACATCCCGCTGGTGAAAACAGCCGTCTTGCCCAGGCCAACCTGCCAGTGCGCCAGGATCGGATCGTCGCCGTCCTGCGTTTTGCGGATCAACGGGATTTCGGCCAGCGGTCGCGGCGTGGTCAGCACGTAGCCGTTCAGCTCGGGCACGCCCTCGCCCAGAAGCCCCGCAACGGTCGTCGCCAGCGACGTGGTCAGCCGCGGCTCAAACGTGACCTCCTGAATCAGCGAGCGGCGGACGATCTTTGATTCCTTGATGAAAATCTGCGGGAGCTGGCTGTAGTCATCGGTCTTGTAGAACCGCCCGCCGGTCTGCGTCGCGATCCAATTGGCCTTGGTCTCATCGATCATGTGCCCGCCGTAACCGATGGCGACGGTGCTGCACGTGATTTTGTTCTTTTTCATGCGGTCGATCAGCGCTTGCGACGGCGCGGAGGGGTCGAAGTCCGAGATGACGACCATGTGCTTGGCGGCGGCGTCCTTGCGGGCAATCAGGGCGTCCACCGCCGGGGACATCACTTCGTGCAAGTCCGGCATGTCGCCCATTTGCATTTTCAGAATCTGCTGGATGATGCCGGTCTTGTCGCCGACTTCCTGCAGCGGCACGGCCCAGTAGCCGCGGTCGGTGCTGAGCCATTGGTATGAGAGCACCCCGACCAGGTCGCGCGAGCTGAGCGTCTTGACGGCCGCCACGGCGACGCGCTCGCCCCAGTAGTTTCCCTCGGGAATCTCGCAGGCGTGCATGACCAGCGCCAGCGCCCCTTTCGGAAGCTGCTTCTTGTTCTTCACGTCGAAGCTGACCGGCATGACCTCTTCAACCGGGCTGCCCAGCCAGCCGCCGGCGCCGAAGGATTCGTCCCCGCCGACCATGATGAGTCCGCCGCCCAGGTCACGGACGTAGGCCGCCAGGGCCTTCTGATCGTCCTCCTTGATGTAATTCGCCGGCACGTTCGACAGGATCACCAGTCCGAATTCAAGCAGCCGCACCTGGTCCAGCGGCTGCGAGCCGGCGACCTCAATCTCGCATTGAAGCCGCTCGGTCTCCAGCGCTTGCTTGAGGATCAGGGCTGATGGCGCCGTGGCGCGCATGTCCTCTTCAGTCGTCAGGATGAGGATCATCCCCTGACCCGAGACGATCGTGAACGCCCGGCCTTCGTTGTTCTCGGCCACGCTGTCAGCGGCGGCCTCGTCCGGCTCGAAGACGGCCCGGAAGCGATGCACGCCCGCCGCCCGCAGCGGGATCGGAATCGCGAAGCGCTCCGGGCCGGCGGGCAGCTTCACGGAATAGCCCGCGCCGCGGCCGGGGTCGAGGTCAAGAAGCTGATCGTTGTGATAGAGCAGAATCTTCCCGCTGGCGGGGCGCTGCGAGCGCAGCACCATCTGCACCTGGATCGTCTCCTCGGCGGACGCCGACGGCGGGACCTTCAGTTGCTCGAAGACCACTTCGTTTTCGTGCTCGTAAATCAGCGGCAAGACATCGACTGCGACGCCGGCGGCTCGAAGCTGCTGCGCCTCTTTCATGGCCTCGCCGACGTTTTCGTTGCCGTCCGAGAGCAGCACCATCCGCCGCGCCGCGGAAGGCGGGAAGAGAGCCACGCCCAGGCGCATGGCGCCGGCGATGTTGGTCTGATCGGGCTTGACCGGCTCGGTGACGCGCTCGATCGCCAGCGCGCCCTGTGGCATCTGCTCGACGGCCCCGACTCCGTCAAAGGCGACAACCCCAAGCGAGTCGTCGGGCTTGAGGCCTTTCTGGGAATCGCGGATAAACGCGAAGGCCTCCTGCTGCACGTCGCGCGGAATGCTGTTGGAGCGATCCAGGAGGAAGATGACCGACAGGAAATCGTTGGTGCGCACCGACACCGCCCCGGCCAGCGCCAGCACCATCAGCGCCACCACCAGGCAGCGAATCGTGATCGCCAGCACGCGGCGGATCGGCCCCAACCCGGAGAGCGAACGGAATGAGAGCGCGATCAGCAGCGGCACGACGGCCAGAAGCGCCAAGTAACCGGGTTGCTCGAACGACAATCCGGGGAGGGCGAAGGCGAGCATGCGGATAGCATAACCCGCGGGCGGATGGCCAGGGCACAGATGCCCGTCGGGCGGGACTTGCGGCGTGTCCAATGCTTATCGCAGGCTCGGCGGGCCGATCCGTGCAGGGTGCCATGGCGACGGGCTTTGCGTCGGTATGCCCACGCGCCTGTCTGTCCGAACCCGCCGCGCCAAGCGGCGGGTCGACGTCCCCGGCCAGTGCGGCGCCAGGCTACGTCGCGCTCCTCGCGACCGGCTTGCGGCGACGATTGCGATTCTCAACCAGGGCTGCAACGCGGCGAATGTGGTCCGGCCCCGCACCGCAGCAGCCGCCGACGACGTTCGCCCCGGCGTCCAGCAGCTCGCCGATATCGCTCACAAAATCGTCAACCGGAAATTGATAGACGGCGTGACCCTCCTCCAGGTCCGGCAGGCCCGCCGATGGCTTGCACCAGACCGGCCGCGCGGTCGCCGCGCGCAGCGCCACGACCGCCGGCAACGCCCACGCGATGCCCGCGCCGCAGTTGCAGCCGATCACATCCGCCCCGGCCTGCTCCAGCGCCTCCGCGGCGGCGCCGGCCTGCGTTCCCATCACGGTGCGCGTGTACTGCGGCCCGGAATCGAACGACATGCTCGCGATCACTGGCAGACCGGTCTGCTCCTTGACCGCTTTCACCGCCAGCACGAGCTCGGCGATCTCGGAAAACGTCTCGAACAGCAGCGCATCCGCTCCCCCGGCCGCCAGGACACGCGCCTGATCCACAAACACGTCCGCCAGCTCCTGCTCGCCGATTTCGCGAACGGCCAGGATCTTGCCGCTGGGCCCGAGCACGCCCAGCACGGGCACGTTCCGCGGGCCGGCCACCTCGCGCGCGATGCGGACAGCGGCCGAGTTGATTTCCTCGACGCTCGCCGTGATGCCGCGCTGCTTCAGCACCACGCGGTTGGCGGCGAACGTATTGGTCGAAAGGAACTGCGCCCCGGATTCCAGGTAGGTGTACGCCAGCTCGACGACTTTGAGCGGGTACGCCAGGTTCGCAAGCTCGACCGCGGGGACTCCGGCGCCAAGGCCGCGCGCCTGGAGCTCGGTGAACCACGCCCCGTCCGCGACGTGGCAGGCGCTCAGCAGCGCTGATGGATCGAACTTCACCGCTCCACCTCGCCGACGACAGGTAGCGGCCGGCCCCCGTGCCGGCCGTTGAACGGCGGCCGGGTGTCTGGCGGACAACGGCCGGCACGGGGGCCGGCCGCTACCCGGCGCAGTGGACCACTACTGGGCCATCGTAACGGAGCGACCGGAGCGCCGCGATGAGCGAATCCTGATTCGCCGTCTCAATCATGTCCACCAGGAACAGCCGGCCGCCGGCGATCCGCAACCAGTCCGTGGCGGAGCCGATGCGCTGCGCTGCTGCCGTGACGACGCACAAACCGACGTGCGGCGAATTGACGGCGTCGATCAGGTCGGCGGCTTCGAGCGGCGAGAGCAGAAACCGCGCGTGCGGAACGGCCAGGGCGATGCGAACGCTGCAGGCCGCCGCCACGTGCTTAGCCTGATCAAGCGTCCGAAAAACGCTCTGAAATGCGGATTCATACGAGACCGGCGGCTCGTCGTCGGCGAGTCCGGCGGGCAGGCCGGCGGGCAACGTCAGGCATTGAACGCCGCAGCGCGTCGCCGAATCGAGCAGGGCGGCGATTCCGACCAGCACGTCGTCGGCGCCGCGGACCAGCGGATCAGGGTCCAGCAAGAGCGAGATCGGACGTACGTCCAGCCGCGGCAGCGACTGAAGCGGACGCGCAACCATAAGCTCGCAATCGGAGAATCCGGCGGCGCGCGCCGCGGCGGCGCCGGCCGCCATCGCGGCCGGATCATCGCCGGCGTGGATTCGCGCAAGCATCTGCATCGATGTCCGATCCGTCGCGTCCCGACGCCGCCGTGTCGAATGCCGGCTGCGGCCAACTCCGCCGGCGCCCGCGCCACCACACTATTCGAGTCGCGCGCAAACAAAAACAGGCCGGCGCGCCCTTCCGGGCGGCCGGCCTTCTCGCAACCTCGCTCCCCTCCGGTTCGCACCGGAGACATTGGCTCCCGAGCTGAGCGGCGCCTGACTTTCGCCTGACGCCGCGGCTCCTTCACCCTTAATCCTGCAATACATTCGCCGCCGCGGCGCGAGCTGTGAAAAATCGGCGCGGAGCCGGAAGTTCGATTGAGCGGTGCGCGCGAGGTGCTATAATCCCGCCGCTTCGGGAGCCGCTATGCGCCAGGCGGCTCCGCGGCGCGGACGCTAGCGGCGCCACACGCGCTTCCATTGGCGACGAGTCGCGGATCACGGAGTAACTCCTGATGATCAATGGCATGGTCCCCACGCAGGTCTTCTTCACCCACGGTCACGGAAAACACAGGCATAACCTTGAATCGTTCGAAGCCGCACTGCGCGACGCCGGCATCGCGCAGTGCAACCTGGTGAAGGTTTCGAGCATTTTTCCGCCGGGGTGCAAGATCATCTCGCGCGACAAGGGGCTGCGGAAGCTCGTGCCCGGGCAGATCACGTTCTGCGTCATGGCCGAGGCGCGCACCGACGAACCCAACCGCCTGGTCTCGGCCGGCATCGGCCTGGCCGTCCCCGCCAAGGGCGAGCAGTTCGGCTACATCTCCGAGCATCACGGCTACGGGCTGACCGAAAAGAAGACGGCCGACTTCGTGGAAGACATGGCGGCGTCCATGTTGGCGACGACGCTGGGCATCGAGTTCGACGCCAACACCGGCTACGACTCGCGCCGCGAGATCTACCGCATGAGCGGCCAGATCGTCTCGACCCGCGCCGTCGTGCAGACCGCCGAGGGCGACAAGAACGGACTGTGGACGACGGTGGTGGCGGCGGCGGTGTTCCACTTTGATTGAGCCGGCGCTCGCGTCCGCCGCCGGCGCCCAGCTGTCAGAACGCGAAGCGCCAGCGAGCGCGGCCGCGCGAAGACCTGACCCACGTTCGCAGCCGCGCTCGCTGGCGCGTCGCGTTCTGACAACTTCGGACTTCTGACTTCTTACTTCTGATTTCTGACTTCCCCGCATGACCCCAGACAACTTCCTCGGCTTGCCTCACGACGAATCCGATTACGCCTCCGCGCGCTTTGCCGTCCTGCCCATCCCCTACGACGCGACGACCAGCTACGGCGTCGGCACGCGCGACGGGCCGCGGGCGATCATCACCGCGTCGCAGCAGGTCGAGCTGTACGACGAGGGGCTGGGCTGCGAGCCGAAGCTGGGCGGTGTTGCCACGCTCGACCCGGTCGCGCCCGACGCGCGCGGCCCGGAACAAACGCTCGCCGGCATTTTCAAGGCCGCGAAAAAGGTCGTCGCCGACGGAAAATTCCTGCTGAGCCTGGGCGGCGAGCACAGCATCAGCTCGGCCCTGGTGAAGGCCGTGAAGACGCGAAACAAAGACCTGTCGGTGTTGCAAATAGACGCGCACGCCGACCTGCGCGACGAATACCAGGGTTCGCCCTTCAGCCACGCCAGCGTCATGCGCCGCATTCACGACCTCGGCGTTGACGCCGTCGCCGTCGGCATCCGCAATTACTCGGCCGCCGAAGCGCGCTTCATCCGAGAAAACGAGAAGCTCGTGCTCTCGCCGCGAGACGTTCGTGACATGAAGAACTGGATCGACGTCGTGATCAACGCACTGTCGCCGACGGTCTACGTGACGATCGACATTGACGGCTTCGACCCCGCCTACGCCCCCGGCACCGGCACGCCCGAACCCGGCGGGCTGGATTGGTTCCAGGTGACGGATCTTCTGGCGCGCGTTTCTCGCAAGAAGAACATCGTCGCAGCGGACATCGTCGAGGTGCGGCCGATCCCGCCCAGCACGGTAACCGAGTTTCTGGCGGCGCGCCTCGCGCATCGGCTGATGGGACTGGTTAGCATGCACGGCAAGTAGCGCCGCCGCCGGTTGACGCAAGGCCCCCGCAGATGGACCACGCCAGACACACGGGACACACCTCACCCGCGTCGCGCGGCGCTCCGACCGGCGCCGTCTGGCTGGGCGTGGGGCTAGGCGTGCTGCTCACGCTGGGCGCCGGCGTCGCTCTCACGACCGTGGCCTCGCGGCTGGGGTTGGTGCAGGAGCTGCGCACCGGCGTGAAGCCGTTCCAGATCGACAAGTCCGCCCGTTCCGAAGTCCGCCAGGCGCTCGCGCTGCACGAATCCGCCCGCCGCTTCACGCTCATGCTCCAGGACCCCGCCTCCGTGGGCCTGGCGCGCAGCGACATCCAGCGGATGCTCGAAATCACCATTTCATCGCAACTCGGCCGCCTGCTGCACGCGGCGATCGCGTTGCACGATCTGGAATCGTCCGCCGCCCCGCCGGAATCCTGGGCGAATTCGGTGCAGCCGTTCTTCGACGGGCTGGAGCATGCGTCATTTCGACACATGCAGAGCGACCTCCGCGAACACCTGGCCGCCGCCGGCGAGCGCGCCGGCATGACCGCCGGCTCGGCCCGACGAATGGGAATGCTGCTGGCGGCAAGTCCGCTCGGCCCGTTCCTGCAGTACTTCACCGCCGCCCAGTTTCGCGCCGCCGACGCGCTGCGCGAGCGCGGCGCCGCGGCGCTGGCCGCCGCGATGGACCGTCCGGCCCTGGGGTTGCTGCGCGAGTGGATCATCGAACCCGGCGCGCCCAGCCTGCGCATGCTTGCGGCCGACCTGCTCGCGCAGCGGCTGGAGACAGAAGCGGCAGGCGACGCGCCGCGCGCGGAGCTGGCGAAGCTGCTGCGCGACTGGCGCACGGCGTATCGTGCGGTGTTCGACCAGCGAAAGCCGCCAATCACGATCATCAGCAACAACCGCGAGCCGGACGTATGCCCCGAACTCCACGCGCCCGTCGAGCGCTGGCTGACGATCGCCGTCTGGACGCTGCTCGGCGGCGCGCTGAGCGCCGTCGCGGCGGCGCTCACGGTCTGGTCGCTCTGGACTCGCCCGTCGTCGCAGCTCGACGCGGGCGCGGCGCGGCTCGACGCAGGCGCTGCTACGCAGCCGATTCGCTTCCATCTGGTGCGGCTGCTGCTGGGCGTCATCGGCGGCGCTGCCTTCGTCCTTCTTGGATTCGTCTGGTATCACTTCAACCCGCAGGTCATGCACGACGACTGGAGCCGCGACTTCACCGCGCGCGGCGGCTGGCCGCGCGGCCCGCTGCTCGCCGCGGCGATTGCAGTTCTGTTGCTGGCGGCGGTGCTTCTGATGGGCCGTAGCGACCGCTGGCGCCGCCTGACAACCGTCGCCAGCGGCGCCTGGTGCGGCCTGCTGGCGGCGGCGATCGCGTTTCTGCTGATCACATCGGCGTACTACTCGAAGTACGACGCCTGCGTCGCCCAGCGGCTTGCATCGATGGAAAAAGACCCGATCCTCGGCGGCGACGGGAAACTGACGGCGGCGGTGATTGACAAGCTCCGAGCCTGGACGCCGTGAAAAATAAGGAATAAGAAGTAAGAAGTCAGAAGTCAGAAGTCAGAAGTGAAGATGTGCGGCCGCGTAAACTTCTTGCTTCTTACGTCTGACTTCTAACTTCTGACTTCGATCAATACCCCCCCGCCTGCCCATCCTTCCGCGACTCCGACGCCCCGACGTATACGCCGTTCTTCTCGTCCCACAGGATCGCCTGATACCCGCCATACGCTCCAAGCGCGTCGCGGAGCCGGTGGCCCATCTTCGACAGGTCGCGCATCACTTGCGGATCGACCCCCGACTCGAGCGACAGCGTCCCGCCATCGCTCATTTTCTGCCCGGTCGGCTCCGACGAACCCGTGTGATAGAACCGGGCCGCGTCCCCCGCCTCCTGCACGCTCATCCCGAAGTCGATCAGATTGCACAAAACCTGCACGTGACCCTGCGGCTGCATGTCGCCGCCCATCACGCCGAAGCTCAGCCATGGCTTGCCACCGCGCGTCACGAAGCCGGGAATGATCGTGTGAAACGGGCGCTTGTGCGGCTCGTAGCAGTTCGGGTGGCCCTCTTCAAGCGTGAAAAGCGCCCCGCGATCCTGCAGGCAGAATCCCAGTCCGTCCGGGCAAAGGCCGCTGCCGAAGCCGCGGTAGTTCGACTGGATCAGCGAGATCATGTTCCCCTCCCCGTCGGCCACTGTCAGGTACGTCGTGTCGTTCTCGCGCAGCTTGGTATCCGCGTCGGCCAGCTTCCCCGCCGGGTACACCCGCGCCGCCCGCTTCGGGTCAATCAGCTTGCGCCGCTCGGCCGCGTATTCCTTCGACAACAGCCACGCCACCGGCGTCCTGACGAAATCGGGGTCGCAGTAGTAGCGGGCGCGGTCCTCATAGACCAGCTTTTTTGCTTCGACCAGGGTATGCAGATACGCCGCCGAGTTGTGTCCCATCGTTCTTAGGTCAATGCCCTCGAGGATGTTCAGCATTTGCAGGGCCGCGATCCCCTGCCCCGGCGGCGGCAGCTCCCACACGTCATACCCCCGGTAGTTCACGCTGACCGGCTCAACCCACGCGCTGGTGTGCTCCTCGAAATCGCGCTTGCGAAGGAAACACCCGACCTCATCACGCTGAAAGAACGCGTCCATCCGCTCGGCCAATTCGCCCTTGTAGAACGCGTCGCGTCCGCCGGCGGCCAGCTTTTCGAGCGTCTCGGCGAGCATCGGGTTCTTGAATATCTCGCCCTTCGCCGGCGCCTGGCCGCCGGGCAGAAACGTCGCCGCAAAGCCGGGATGCTCGCTCAGCCGCGCACCGGCGGCCCAGTAATACGCGATCAGTTCCGTGACCGGAAAGCCCTCGCGGGCGTAGCGAATCGCCGGTGCGAGCACATCTTTCATCGGCAGCTTGCCGAAGCGCCCGTGCAGCTCGAACCAGCCGTCGACGCACCCGGGCACGCTAATCGGCAGCGGCCCGAAGTCCGGGATGTACTTCAGCCCCTTGTCGATGAAGTGCTGCCGCGAAAGCCCGTAAGGCGAGCGCCCGCTGGCGTTCAGCCCGCTCAGTTTCCCCGTCCGCGCGTCCCACACGATTGCGAACAGATCGCCGCCGATCCCACAGCTCACGGGCTCCATCAGCCCCAGACAGGCGTTTGCCGCAATGGCGGCATCCGCCGCGCTCCCGCCGGCTTTCAGAATATCCAGCGCCGCCTGCGTCGCCAGCGGATGGCTGGTGCAGGCCATGCCATGCCGCGCGATCACCTCGGAGCGCGTCGCGAAAAACCGCCCGGTGACCCGGTCGCCCCCGCGGGCCGGAACAACGGACAGAACGCCAACGATGAGGAGCAGGATCGCGGTTGAAGCGCCGGACATGCGCAGCTCCAGTGAGAGGTGTAGGGCGGGCCATGCCCACCACTCGCCCCCGCATTGTAGGGTGGGCCGTGCCCACCATCTCCGTGGCGGCGTCGGAGTGTTGGGTGCCGCATGCATGGCGCCCAAACCTGTGCGTCAAGGTGAATCGCGCTGCCTTGTGCCCGGCGCGCGGCGCGTCCAGAATCGCCGTTCGCGTGCGCGCGGGGGCGTCAACTCGCGACAGGAGCCGCCGATGCTGGCCTGGGTTGTTCTCGCGACGTTTGTGACGTTCAACGAGCCGGGGTTTCCGCGGATTGACGTGGGGGAGCTGCCGGCGATCGACGAGGCGGACGAGACGCGATCGGTGCCGGAGTTGATCGACGCGCTGAAGCCCGACGCGATTCTCGTCTGGCGACACGGCTCGGCGTTTCCGGCGGATTTCTGGCCGGCGTTCATGAAGTTTCTCGACGCCGGCGGGTCATTTCTGTACCTGGGCGGCGAGCCTTTCACTCGGTTCGTCGTGGGCGAGCCGGGGAGCCGAATCGTACAGGCGCGGAGCGTGGCGGGGCTGAAGGCGCTGCGGCTGAATCAGTGCTATCGGGTGAGCGCTGCCGGTGGGACGCGGGAGCTAACCGCGGACGGTAGGGACATTTGGCCGATGTTCGGCCGCGGGCTCGAAACGGACGAATTTCAGCCCGGTTCCTGGGTGGCGGTGCTCGAGCCGCGCCTCTGCGAGACACGCGACTTTGACGACGAGGATGGCACGGCGGGATCGCGCGACGCCGCGCTTGTGCCGCTTGTATCGCTTCTGCGACGCGGCGAGGCGTTCTCCGACGCGACCCTTGCGTATTCGATCGATCGCCTGCGCGGCCGTTGGGCCGGCGGGCGGTGGACCTTTTGGCTGGCCTCGGAACCACCGGGGATGCTCACGATGAAACTGCTGACGCTGGCAGCCGCGCAGGCGCCGGTAGATCTTCGCATCGACCCGATTCTCGGTTGTTTTCGGCCGGACGAGCATCCGTCGTTCATTGTGCGCTTGCACCTCTCGCGCAAGTCTCTCGACGACTCGGTGCCCGTGTCCCGCATCCGCGTCAGCGTCGAAGGCGATTCGGAGGAAGCGGCCGCGGAGCGCCAGGAGATTGAACTACGCGGCCGCACAGCGAGCGCGCAGATTCCGGTGGGTGTCGCGCTGCGTCCCGGGCTGGCTCACGTGAGCGCCGTTCTCGACGGAAAACGAGTCGCGCACACGGCCTTCTGGGTGTTTGATGCTGCGCTGTTCGAGTCCGGCGACAAGCTCGAATTCGACAACTACACGCTCCGCCGGAGCGGCAAGCCCGAGCCGATCATCGGCACGACGGTCATGTCGCAGACGGTGCATCGCAAGTTCCTCTTCGAGCCGAACGCGGCGGTGTGGGATGACACGTTTCGCGAACTGGCGGAGCTGAAGATCAACATGGTCCGCACCGGCGTGTGGACCGGGTATCGCAAAATCTCGCTCGACCCCGGTGTAGTGGACGAGAGCTTTCTGCGGGCGCTGGAGGCGTACTACCTGTCGGCCCGCAAGCACGGCATCCCGGTGATGTTCACATTCTTCGCGTTTGTGCCGCCGGCGTTTGGCGGGGAGAACCCCTATTTCGATCCGCGGGCGATCGAGGGGCAGCGGGCGTATGTGGCGGCGATCGCCGGGCGGTTTGCGGGCGCGAAGGAGATCATGTGGGACCTGATCAACGAGCCGTCGTTCAGCTCGCCAAAGCACCTGTGGAAGTGCCGGCCGAACGGGGATGAGTTCGAGAAACGCGCGTTTCTGGCGTGGCTGGAGAAGAAGTTCACCCCGCCGCTCGGCGCGGCGGGTTCGGAAAGACCGGGGAGCGGTGGCCTGTCCGAACCCGGTGCGCCAAGCACCGGGGTGACGTCCAATCGCCCAGCAGTCGCCTCGCCGCCCGTCAGTTCTCCAATTTCGAACGGCACCCCGCCGCTTGGCGCGGCGGGTTCGGAAAGACCGGGGAGCGGTGGCCTGTCCGAACCCGGTGCGCCAAGCACCGGGGTGACGTCCAATCGCCCAGCAGTCGCCTCGCCGCCCGTCAGTTCTCCAATTTCGAACGGCACCCCGCCGCTTGGCGCGGCGGGTTCGGAAAGACCGGGGAGCGGTGGCCTGTCCGAACCCGGTGCGCCAAGCACCGGGGTGACGTCCAATCGCCCAGCAGTCGCCTCGCCGCCCGTCAGTTCTCCAATTTCGAACGGCACCCCGCCGCTTGGCGCGGCGGGTTCGGAAAGACCGGGGAGCGGTGGCCTGTCCGAACCCGGTGCGCCAAGCACCGGGGTGACGTCCAATCGCCCAGCAGTCGCCTCGCCGCCCGTCAGTTCTCCAATTTCGAACGGCACCCCGCCGCTCGGCGCGGCGGGTTCGGAAAGACCGGGGAGCGGTGGCCTGTCCGAACCCGGTGCGCCAAGCACCGGGGTGACGTCCAATCGCCCAGCAGTCGCCTCGCCGCCCGTCAGTTCTCCGACTTCGAACATCACCCCGCCGCTTGGCGCGGCGGGTTCGGACAGACTGCGCTCTGACTCCACATCGGCAAATCGAACGGTTGGCTGGGAAGACGAAGTCCGCTCGCGCTGGAGGCTGGCGCCCGGCGAACCCATCGGCCTGCCCACGCCGGACGACTTCGAGGACCGCAACGTCTTCGGCGACAACCATCCGTATCGCGCCGCGGACTACGTCTGGTTCGCGCAGGAAGCCTTCGCCGACTGGTGCCGACAGATGACTGCCGCCATCCGCGACGCCGGCTCCATCGCGCCGATCACCGTCGGTCAGGACGAGGGCGGCCTGACGCAGCGGCCCGGCCCGCTGTTTCATCACGAGGCGGTCGATTTCACGTCCATGCACACGTGGTGGAACAACGACGCCCTGCTCTGGGACGCCGTCGCCGCCAAGGCGCGGGGCAAGGCGCTGATCGTCAGCGAGACCGGCGTCATGCAGCGCGAGCTGCTCAGCGGCGAGGCGCTGCGCCAGCCGGAAGACTCAGCGCGCCTGCTGTCGCGCAAGCTGGCGCTGGCGTTCGCCGGCGGCGCGGGCGGCGTGATTCAGTGGTGCTACGACGTGAATCCCTACATGGCGTCGGACAACGAAGTCGCCATCGGCCTGCGGCGCGTGGACGGCAGCTACAAGCCGGAGCACCGCGTCCTGCGCGACTTCGCTGCGTTCGTCGCCCGCAACAAGCAGTACTTCGACGCGCCCCAGGAGCCGAGAATCGCGATCGTCATTCCGACCGCGGAGCAGTTCTCGCCGCGCGACGACGCCACGCGCGCGACGCGCCGGGCGGCGGACCTGCTGGTGCGTGAGATGGGGCAGAACGTCCGGCTCGTCCCGGAGCCTCGATTGGCAGAGGACCTCGACAGCCCCGACGTGGTCGTCCTGCCCGCGTGCCGCGGAATCAGCGAAGCCGGGTGGACCGCGATCCTCACCGCGGCGCGGCGCGGCGCCCGCGTGATCTGCTCCGGGTGGTTTGAAACCGACGAGGTCGGCCGCCCGGCGCGCCGGCTCGGGTTGGGTCCGCCGCAGCTAATCGGCCAGACTCACGGCGTTCCGTACGTCGCGGGCAGTCCGTTCGGCGCCCGGTGGTATCCGTTGGCGACGATGGAATCGTGGTTCGTGCCGCCGGAGAATACGCCGGTGACGGGCCGATGGAATCTTGGCGAGCCGGGCCTCGACGTGTACCACACGCGCGAGCCGATTGAATGGGCCAATCTGAACGCCTCGCAGATGGTCGCCTATTGGGATGCGATAGCGGCCGCGGGGCTGAAGATCGGCCGCCCGCCGCCGGCCGGCGTCGGCGTCTATCGAGTCGAGTTCGCGGCGGCGACGTTGCTGGTTGCGGTAAACGAGTCGGATGGCGTCGCCCATGTCGAGGCGGAAAGTCAGGGCGGGGAACTCGAGCTGCGCCCAGGGATGGCGCGGCTGGCGATTCTCGAGCGCGAGAGCGGACGGATAATCGACGCGACGTCGCCGTAGAGGTTGCCCGTTGGTTCCGCCCGCCCCGGTCGGCGGGCCGACGCTACGGTAAGCGGCCGCGGCCGCGTTTTGGCTGGATAGAAGCCGCGGCGATCGCTAAACTGCAACTGGGATCAAACAGGAGACGGGCCGTGGCGGTGAAGACGCTTTCGCTGGCGGAGTTTCTGGCTGAGCTGGACGAGTATGACTGTCGCGTGCCGCTCGACGAGTTGAGGGAGCGGATGGAGGCGCTCGACCTGTCGTACGATGACATCAAGTCCTTCGCGCGATTCGGCCGCGAGACCTACCAGCGAAATCTCATGCACGCCGGACCGGGTTATCAGGCGCTGATTCTCTGCTGGCGGGCGGGGCAGCGCAGCCCGATTCACGACCACAGCGGGTCGAGCTGCGGCGTGCGCGTCGTGAAGGGCACGCTGACCGAGACGATCTTCGACCGCACGCCGGAGGGTCTGGTTTTCCCGACGCATACGCACCGGCTTCATGAGGGCGGAGTCTGCGGGAGCCAGGACAGCGACATGCACCAGGTCTCGAACCTGCAGCCACCGGGCTGCGACCTCATCACGCTGCACGTTTACTCGCCGCCGCTGCTGAAGATGGGGACGTATTCGCTGACGGACACGCGCATCGGGGAGTTCGTCGATCCGGTGGTGGGTTTTGTTGCGGGCGACGGAATCTGAATCACGCATGCCCGACTTGATTTACCTCGATTACAACGCCAGCACCCCGCCGGCGCCACCTGTCTCCGACGCGATGCAGCCCTACCTTGCCGGGCACTACGGCAACCCACACACATCGCACTGGGCCGGCAAGCCCGCACACGCCGCGATCCAGCGGGCTCGCGGACAAGTCGCCGCCGCGATCGGCTGCGACGCGGGCGAAGTGTGCTTCACCGGCGGCGCCAGCGAGGCCAACAACTGGGCCCTCAAGGGCTTCTACTTCGCGAACCGGCAGCGCGGCGATCACCTGATCGGCACGCAGGTCGAACACGCCTCGGTAAAGGCCGCCCTGCAATATCTGGAGCGAGCCTTCGGCGCCAAGGTCACGCTCGTGCCCGTCGACGGCCTGGGCCGGGTCAACCCCACCGACATCGCCGCCGCCATCACGCCGCGAACGCTGCTGATCAGCGTCATGCACGCCAACAACGAGGTCGGGACGATTCAGCCGATCGAGGAAATCGGCGAGATCGCGCGGCGGCGTGGCGTGGCGTTTCACTGCGACGCGGCCCAGTCGCTGGGCAAGATTCCGGTTCGCGTCGATGACCTGCGCGTGGACATGCTCAGCCTGGCGGCGCACAAGTGCTACGGCCCCAAGGGGGTCGGCGCGCTCTACATCCGCAGCGCCGCGATCGGCCCGGATCGCCCCTGGCGGCTCGATCCGCTCATCCACGGCGCCGGCCAGGAGGAGGGCCGCCGCAGCGGAACGGAGAACACGGCCTGGATCGTCGGCTTCGGGGCGGCCTGCGAATTGCTCATGCGCGACAACATCTCCGATCGCCTGCGCGAGATGCGGGACTACTTGTGGCATGCCTTGCGCAAGGCCTTCGGCGATCGCGTCGTGCTTTGCGGTCATCCCGAACTGCGTCTGCCGAATACGCTCAACGTTGGGTTCCGCGGCGTCATCGGCGCCGAGCTGCTGGACAAGCTGGACGGCGTCGCGGCCAGCCCGGGCGCCGCGTGTCACTATGGCGACGCACGCCTGTCGTCGACGCTCGCCGCGATGGACGTTGATCCGCAGTTCGGCCGCGGGGCAATCCGCTGGAGCGTCGGCCGCTCGACCACGCCGCAGGAGCTCGACGAATTGATATCGCGCCTGAAGGCCGTGCTCAGCTAGCGCCAGGTGCGTGACAGTTTTGGCGGCGGCCCATTGAGAACCGAGCCCCAAGCGCAAGCGCGTGGGCATTTTCAGGGCTGGGTGGCACTGGTACAAACACCCGCGCGCTCGCGCTTGGGGCTCGGATTGAAACTCCGCCGAGACCGCCACGCACCCGCGAACGCCGCGACACGCGACGCACAGTCCCCGGAGCGCAGACGCCTGCTATACTGCGGCCATGGCGGCTCAGAATGCGCAGGATGCGCCTTGGACGGTCGCGCGGCTGCTGGCCTGGACGCGCGAGCATTTCGAACGGCAGCAGATTGAGTCGCCGCGTCTTTGCGCGGAGATCCTGCTGGCGCATGCCCTGGGTTGCCCGCGCATTCAGCTCTTTACACAGTACGAGCGCGTGCCGGACGCGAACGCTCTGGCCGGTTTTCGCGAGCATGTGAAGGCCGCCGCGGGCGGAACGCCGGTCGCCTACCTCGTCGGATCAAAGGAGTTCTTCTCGCTGCCACTCAAGGTGGGTCCGGACGTCCTCATCCCGCGCCCGGAAACCGAGATCCTCGTCGAGCGGGCCATCGCGCTGGTCCGAAAGGGCGAAGCGCCGGCGGCGCCGGCGATCCTGGATGTTGGAACCGGCAGCGGCTGTATCGCGATCGCTCTCGCCCGCCACCTGCGCGAGGCGCGCCTCATCGCGGTGGATATTTCGGCGGCGGCCCTGCGCGTCGCCGCCGAAAACGCCGTCCGGCATGAGGTGAATTCGCGCGTCGAGTTCGTGCTGGGAGACTGTTTTGACCACTGGACTCCCGCCGATCCGCAGCGGCCGACGCGATTCGACATCATCGTCTCCAATCCCCCTTACATCGCCCAGAACATCGCCGCCACGCTGCCCCGGAACGTCCGTGATTTCGAGCCGCACGCGGCCCTTTTCGGCGGCGTCGATGGCCTGGAGGTCATTCGTCGGCTGATCGTCGCCGCGCCGCAGCACCTGCGCTGCGGCGGACACTTGCTTATGGAAGTGGCATACGACCAGGCCGAGGCCGTGCGCGGGCTGCTTCCCGCGGCCAGTTGGCACGGCGTTGAGACATTCAAGGATGGCGGCGGGCATCCGCGCGTTGTGCACGCCGTGCGATGTGCGCTTGAGCAGGCGGAGGTCGCGTAGCTCGGCCGACGAATCACAAAGGAGTGTGACCCATGAGTTTGCCCTACTTCGAGATCACCGGCGGAAACCGGCTGCGCGGCAGCGTGCGCATCGGCGGCGCCAAGAACGCCGCCCTGCCGATCATGGCCGCGGCCATCCTGTGCGAGGGTGAAGTCATCCTGCACGACATCCCGGACGTCGCCGACGTTCGTTCGCTGTGTGAGCTGCTCAGCAAGCTCGGGCTGGAGGCCGGCCGCCGTGGTGACGGCGCCCTGCGGCTGTGCGTTCGTGACGAGAGCAATTCGCTGGCCGAGTATGACATCGTTCGCAAGATGCGGGCCTCGATCTGCGTGCTGGGGCCGCTGCTCGCCAAGCGCCGGCGGGCGCAGGTCTCGATGCCCGGGGGCTGCGCCATCGGCGACCGCCCGGTCGATCTGCACCTGCGCGCCGTCAAGGCGCTCGGGGCCGAGATCGAGCTGCGCAGCGGCGATATCTGCGCATCCACCAAGCAGCTCCATGGAACGGAGCTATTCCTCGGCGGCCCATTCGGATCGACCGTGCTGGGCACCGCCAATGCCATGATGGCCGCGACCCTGGCCGACGGCGTGACCGTCATCGAAATGGCCGCCTGCGAGCCGGAAGTCGTCGATCTCGCCAATTTCCTCAACAAGTGCGGCGCGGCGATTCAGGGACAGGGTACGCCGCGAATCGTGGTCGAAGGCGTCAAGCGTCTGCACGGCTGCGAGCACCGCATCATCCCTGACCGGATCGAGTGCGGAACGATGATGGTGGCCGCGGCTATCACGAATGGCGAACTGCGAATCGAAAACTGCCGCCTGGACCACCTGATGGCCTTCGTCGATCGATTGGCCGCGGTAGGCGTGAACGTGGAAAAGGGAGGCGACTGCGTCGCGAACGTCTCCTCGGCCCGCCGGCTCGAGCCGATTGACCTGACCACGCAGCCGTTCCCCGGCTTTCCCACCGATCTTCAGGCGCAGATGATGTCGCTCCTGTGCCTGGCGGACGGCAACAGCATTGTCACCGAAAAAATCTTCCCGGATCGCTACATGCACGTGCCCGAGCTCAGCCGCATGGGCGCCCGGCTGCGGCGCGAGGGGGCGACCGTGGTGGTGCAGGGCGTGCGGCAGCTCATCGGGGCGCCGGTCATGGCGTCCGACTTGCGCGCGTCGGCCGCGCTCGTGCTGGCGGGGTTGTCCGCGCAGGGCGTGACGAAAGTCAACCGCATCTATCACCTCGAGCGCGGCTATTACAGGCTCGACGAGAAACTTCGCGCGGTGGGGGCGGCGATTGAGCGGAAGGACGGCGGCGAGGACTAATCCGACGACCGCACCGGCTGGCGCAGCACCGTCTTCTGCTTCTCCGGCGCCACGCGATTCGGATCGGTCAGGTAGATCTCGTGATGGCGCCCGTTCGCGGTCAGCTTGTGCGCCGGCAGGAACTCCCTGTGCAGCCGCGCGATGAT